>CBDTVZ010000226.1:0-3983 GCA_965363995.1 uncultured Eudoraea sp. | reverse complement strand
GTCAAATAGTTTGCCTGCATCATATCTGATAACACCTTAATTAAATGAATCGATAGTTTAAACTGGATCAGGTTTTCCAGTTCATCGGGTTCTTTGTCAAGAATCGTTGTCTGCTGTGATAAGCTGGAAATCAACTGATCAAATTCTTCAATAAACACATCTACTTTTTCATCATACTGGATATTAGTCAATTCATTTTCCAGCAGACCCTCTATTGAGATATTTCCTACAGATGATTCATCATCTGATTGAGTCATTTTTAAAAAAGCATCTATTTTAGAAAAACGTGTCACTTCATTGATGTATTTAATTTCTTCCACTGAATTCAGAAAATCACTAGATAGAGTATCCTTGTCTGTTTTTTCATTATCCTGAATGTATTCTTCTTTTTCCTTTATAAATTCAGTTTCAGAAAAACTGCCATTATTTTCAAAAGCATTCTCAAGCAGTGTCATTGTATTTTTTGCTTGATGTAAATTATTCATTTCTGGTTCTTGATTATTATTAATAGTAAACCGGATGGGGATAAAACCTGAAAGAGGGGGTATCATAACCGTATTCTTATGTACTGACAAAGAAATTTTATGCTCCTGCCTTCTAATAAAATAAAACAAAGCCAGAAAGACAAACGTAACACTCGATAATATTCGTATAGATATACTGTTTAATGTATTTTTAGCAAAACCTGCATAATCCAGTAAGGTAAAATCTTTGCTGTTTTGCGTATCAATAGGCGCATTTTTTTCTTCTGAAACAGTTTGCTTAATGGTTTTTTTATCTTCTGTCTGAATGGATACCTGAATGACTTTATCTTGCTCCAGGACGTTCATTATCACGCCTGATAGGACCTGCTGCGGGTAAATAAACAACAGCAGGACAAAAGTCATAAAAAGAGATTTTCCCAATCCAATTGCTGTTTGTATAGTCATGATGTTTTTCCTGGATGTTATTTTATCGTATAACGTTTCAAGTAACAGTAGCAAGCATCTTTGAGGAAAGTGTGTTGTTACTTGTAAAAACTAAAATATTTGTATTGCATAAGTTGAAGATACAATACAACTTCCAGGCATTCAATATTTTCTAACGGTAATAATACCGTTTTGTATTGTATGGCAAGAGTACTATGAAGAATGTGGTTCTTCTCGGATTTGTTGAGTGGTGATATTGTTGGTTGGGTTACGCTGCGTTAATCCAACTTTGTAAAATAAACTGTGTAATGTAGGCTGAACATTTTTAATAGAGAAAACTATTATTAAAGAGTAGTATAGCTAAGAATTTGAGGGTCGGCCGGCATTCGTATAAAATTCGGAATTAGGCTATTTAAGATATTAAAATATCATAATATTTTCTTTTTGTGATCTAGCGGTGAAATTTTTCTATTAACGTCCAGTGAATATGACCAAAATCTATTCAAATTCATTCTATAAGGATTTAAATGAGCAAGAAGATCCGGAGTAATTTCAATTTTCCCTTCATTCTGTAATTTAATTAAAATCTCGGTCATTTGGCTTACATTATAGAGAATAACCATATTGGCAACCAGATGGTTAAATTTTATTAAAGGGGATATCCACTTAACTGGCCTAATTTTAAGATCGGAGTATGAACAATTTTAGCGCTTATCCAATTGGCGGGATCGATTATCCAGAGACATTACAAGAATTCGATGAGTGCTTTCCAACAGAACAATCTTGTCTTGATTATTTGCAAAAGCTTCGTTGGCCTGATGGATTTTTTTGCCCAGCCTGCAATGGACGCAAAGCATGGAAGATGGACACTGGACTCTTTCGTTGTTCTGTTTGCAAACATAAAGTGTCCATTATAGCTGGGACAATTTTTCAAGGCACAAGAAAACCTCTTGGTACTTGGTTTCAAGCGATTTGGTATATAACAAATCAAAAATCAGGTGGAAGCGCATTGGGTCTCAAGCGACTCCTTGGCCTTGGAAGCTACCAAACAGCATGGACTTGGCTCCATAAAATGCGATATGCAATGGTTCGGGATGGACGGTCTTCGCTGAGCGGAAATGTAGAAGTCGACGAACGCTTGTTGGTGGAAAAAAGAAAGGAGGCAAACGTGGCCGAGGAGCGGGAAAGAAATCCATCGTTTTGATTGCTGTTGAAGTACATGAGCCCATGAGGTTTGGACGAGCCCCGAGAAGGGATGATTACAGCCAGGAACAATTGAGCGAAGAGGTGGATGAACAACCTATAACAGATTATGAGTTCAATCAATGTGTTTCCTGGTGAGTGTTTCAATACATACACCATTTTTTGACCATACTGAAATTTTCCGAATTTGTGAGTAGGAACTTTCTCGCCCAAAAATCGGGAGAATTCAGCCAAAATAGTCTATCTCAATTTTTGACTCGCTTTTTCTGGATTTTCGTCACCAATTACCTAATTTAAAACATCAAAATATTACAATTATCGATTTATAGATTGAAAAATGTCATTGAATTGCTTACCCTTTATCTTTGATATACAGTTAGAGAATTCAAAAACAATCAGGTTTTCTCAATCGGTCTTGCCTATGCCTCTTCATGCTTGTTATGCTATGCCGAAACAAGGGGATAAGTAGTTACACCTCAAGGATAAATTATGCCAATTGAAAGTCCAAAAGAATTTGCATTAGAGCCATTACCAACAAAAGAAACAGCACAGGGTGGTAAGTCACAAAAGGACGCTCAATATTTTGAGACCGTGATCATCGGTACAGGATTTTCAGGGTTGCTAGCGGCTATACGTTTACAAAAAAAGAATTTTAATGATTTTGTCTTGTTAGAAAGAGGCTCTGACATAGGCGGAACCTGGCGGGACAACACGTACCCTGGAGCCGAGGTAGATATTCCAACCAGCTTGTATTCTATTTCCTTTATTCCTTATAAATTCAAGAAAAGATATTCCCCGCAAAGCGAATTGCTCGAGTATACGAACTATATCATAGATAAGTTTGATATAAGAAAATACACAAAAACAAACCAGATAGTCACAAAGCTAACTTATAATGAAGGCAAATTTTTGTGGCATGTTGAGACCGAGTCGGGCGAGAGGTATATTGCTCGCTTTATTATCGATACCAGCGGTGTATTTGCAAACCCACATATTCCTTATATTAAAGGAGCGGAAACTTTTCAAGGGGCAAAATTCCACACAGCACAGTGGGATCACACCGTTTCTTATGAAGGAAAACGTGTTGGGGTTATTGGCTCGGGATGTTCAGGGGCTCAGGTCGTTCCAGCCATTGCAAGCAAGGTTGACAGGTTAACACTGTTTATGGGCAAGGCTCAGTGGATCATTCCACGTTCAGACAGGCATTTCAATTCTGTAGAGCGTTTCATTAGATATCTGCCGGGCATACGGCATCTCATCCGTTTTACCATTTTTAGTTATCATGAAGTGAGATTTGTTGCGTTTCGCCGCTATCCATTGACATCAAAACTCAGTAATTTCGTTAAAAGCATATATCGTAAGATACTAAAAAAGAATCTTGAAAAATATATTAATGACGACAAGTTGCGTCAACATATGATGCCTGATTATGAATTGGGCTGCAGACGTGTCAGCTGAGTGGCCGAATTGCTGCTATCGGTTCTGTTGGAGGAACAATGAGTACTGAAACATATGATGCCTGTAATCCTTTGCACCCTACTCCAATTGTCACGATTCATGGTACCGCTGACGGCACCGTTAGTTACTATGGAGGAAACCCTTTAAACTCAAAGTCCCTGGCTGACGTGAACACTTATTGGGCAAATTATAATAGTACTAACGCATCTGCCACGATAAGCAATTTACCTAATATCAATACTTCAGATGGAAGTACTGTCGAATATCACGAATACAATAACGGCGATGTTTGCACTTCAGTTGAACATTACAAGGTTCTTGGCGGTGGTCATGATTGGCCAGGAGCATGGGGAAACATGGATGTAAACGCCAGTGCAGTCATATGGGATTTTGTTTCGCAATATGATATAAATG
>CBDTVZ010000225.1:0-4000 GCA_965363995.1 uncultured Eudoraea sp. | reverse complement strand
ATCCTATTTTGAATATTGGAAAGTTCTGCTTTCACAAAAGATTCTCCCGTAATATTTTCGTAAAGTTCAATATATCGTTCAGAAACCAGGGTAATATAATCGTCGGACATTTCCGGGACAGTTTGCCCCTCCAGCCCCTGAAAACCATTACTAATTAACCATTGACGTACAAATTCCTTAGAAAGCTGTTTTTGCACTTCCCCCCTGTTCTGTCTTTCCCCATATCCCTCTGCATAAAAGTAACGCGATGAATCCGGAGTATGAATTTCATCAATCAGGAGAATTTCGCCTTCTTTATTTTTACCGAATTCATATTTGGTATCAACCAGGAGCAAACCTCTTTGTTTTGCTATTTCCGTGCCCCTTTTAAACAATGCTTTGGTATAATTTTCAAGTATTTCATAATCCTTCTCTGTAACAATCCCACGCTTTATAATATTTTCCCGGGAAATATCTTCATCATGGTTACCCTCTTCGGCTTTGGTTGCCGGAGTTATGATTGGTTCTTTAAACTTATCATTTTCAATCATCCCATCAGGCATTGCAACACCGCAGAGTATTCTTTTTCCGGCTTTGTACTCCCTGGCCGCATGGCCAGAAAGATAACCCCGTATTACCATTTCAACCTTAAATGGTTCACAGGCCTGGCCAATGGCCACATTTGGATCCGGAGTGGCCACTAACCAATTTGGAACTATGTCCGATGTGGCGCTCATCATTTTGGTAGCAATCTGGTTTAGTATCTGACCCTTAAATGGAATTCCTTTAGGCATGACAACATCAAAAGCCGACAAGCGATCCGTAGCTATCATAATAAGCATATCATTTTTTAAATGATATACTTCCCTCACTTTTCCCTTATATACACTTATCTGGTCAGGAAAATTAAAATTAGTGGTCATGATTGTCTCAGCCATAACTCTATTTTAGTTTTGATGCTCAATATTCCTATAAGCATCTATAACCTTCTTCACAAGATTATGGCGTATTACATCTTTATCATCCAAATATATGAGCTCGATACCCGGGACACTTTTAAGGATCAATAATGCTTCTTTAAGGCCCGAGATTACCCTGCGTGGTAAATCTATCTGTCCGGGGTCGCCCGTAATCAAAAATTTGGCATTCTTTCCCATACGGGTAAGGAACATTTTCATTTGGGCATGTGTAGTATTTTGAGCCTCGTCCAAAATTACAAATGCATGATCCAAAGTTCGTCCCCTCATAAAAGCTAATGGGGCAATTTGTATTGTTCCGTTTTCGATATAATGAATAAGTTTTTCACCAGGTATCATATCCCGTAACGCGTCATAAAGAGGTTGCATATAAGGATCCAGTTTTTCCTTCAGGTCACCAGGTAAAAATCCGAGGTTTTCTCCGGCTTCAACCGCAGGCCGGGTTAAGATGATCCTTTTAACCTCTTTATTTTTTAATGCCCTTACCGCCAGTGCCACTCCGGTATAAGTTTTACCCGTACCTGCAGGTCCTATGGCAAATACAAGGTCATTTTTTTCAGTAGAGTCAACCAATTTTCTTTGGTTGGCTGTTATCGCCTTAATATAACGACCATTAACACCATGAACAATAATATCTCCACTACTTTCTGAAGATTCATATTCTCCTTTATCGTTGCTTGAAAGCACCCTCTCAATTACATTTTCGTCTAGTGTATTGTATTTGGTAAAATGTGTTGTAAGCATATGAAACCGCTTGTCAAACTCATCCAGCAGGGGTTCGTCGCCAAAAACTTTTATTTTACTTCCCCTGGCCACTATTTTTAATTTGGGGAAATGTTTTTTTAATAGATTAATGTTTTCGTTTTGATGTCCGAAGAATTCCCTTGGACTAATCGCAGTAAGTTCTAAGTTAAGTTCGTTCAAAGAATAGATTTATTTAATTGTTGTGTACCGTGAGATAAATTTCTGTAGGCTGTTTTTTTCATGTAATTTTGTCAAACAAACTTAAGTAAAAATCGGTTTGATTAGTTAAAAAAATATCAACAGTGCTGCATGGCAATCATCACTTTAACTACAGATTTTGGACATAAAGACCATTTTGTAGGGGCCCTTAAGGGGACTATTTATAAGGAGCTCTCGGATGCAAAAATTGTTGATATCACGCACACCATAAGCCCTTTTAATATTCAGGAATGCGCTTATATTCTTAAAAATTCTTATAAAGCTTTTCCGGAAGGAACCATTCATATTGTTGGGGTAGATTCTGAACCTACCATTGAAAACAAGCACATTGCTGTTCTGGTTGATAACCATTATTTTATTAGTGCCAATAATGGAGTAATTAGTCTGATTACATCGGAGATTGAACCTGAAAAAGTTGTTGAAATAAATATTCCAAACCCGGTAGTTGGGTCCTTTCCGGTACTTGACATTTTCGTCAAGGTTGCGTGCCATATTGTACGTGGAGGAAAACTGGAGGTTGTTGGTAAATCATTTGAAGAATTAAAAGAATTAAAAGAATTCGCTCCAAGAATAACTAACGAGGGCAAAACAATAGTTGGGAATGTTATTTATATAGACAACTATGGGAATGTGGTAACCAATATTCAGAAAAGCCTGTTTGAAGCATACAGGAATGGGAGAAAATTTGAAATTAACGCAAGGAATAGAAAAATAAATCAAATCCATAACAGGTATAGCGATATAATAAATTTCGACCTTGGAAAAAACCAGCGAAAGGGTCCGGGAGATTTATTGGCCCTTTTCAATTCTTCTGACTACCTGGAACTGGCTATCTATAAGAGTGATCTGAACACTGTTGGGGGGGCCTCTACCTTATTGGGTTTGGATTATAGAGATACCATTATAATTAACTTTTTATAAATGTTGATACGCATCGTTAAGTTGACTTTAAAGAAAGAAAATATTGCTAGTTTTGAGCAAATTTTTGAAGAAACCAAAGACATTATTCGAAATTCTGAAGGCTGTCTTTCCCTTGAACTTTACCGGGACAGAGAAAATTCAAATATTTTCTTTACTTACAGTCATTGGGAAAAAGAAGAAAGCCTGGATGCTTATAGAAAATCTGAATTCTTTAGAAATGTTTGGGGAAAAACGAAATTACTGTTTGAAGATAGAGCTGAGGCGTGGAGTGTAAACAGAATTAAATCAGTACTATAAACCTATGCTTGCCATATTTAAAAGAGAAGTACTTTCATTCTTCACAACACCGGTTGGTTATTTGATTATTGGCTTTTTCCTGGTACTAAACGGACTATTTTTATGGGTGTTTAAAGGTGACTTTAACATATTTGAGTACGGTTTTGCAGATTTGAGTAAATTTTTTCTTTTAACTCCCTGGGTGTTTTTGTTCCTAATTCCTGCAGTAACAATGAAGAGCTTTTCCGAGGAAAAGAAAACCGGTACATTAGAATTACTTTTTATAAAACCTTTGAGTTTAGGACAAACCGTATACGGCAAGTTTTTTGGCGCATTATTCCTTATTGTAATTGCACTGATTCCAACCTTCCTTTACAGTATTTGTATTTCGCAATTGGGTATTATACAAGGCAATTTGGATTGGGGTCTTATTTATGGGTCATATTTTGGACTGTTTTTCTTAGCCATGAGCTACACTGCTATTGGAATTTTCACATCCACATTAACTGAAAATCAAATTGTAGCTTTTATCCTTGCCTTGGTTGGTTGTTTTATGTTCTATTATGGGTTTGAAGCAGTTTCAACACTTTTCACTGATGGCGACATTGCGCAATTTATAATTTCATTGGGTATGAAATCTCATTTTGAAGGAATTTCAAGAGGCGTTCTGGACAGCAGGGATTTAATTTATTTCTTCAGTTTGTCTGTTCTTTTTCTATTTTTTGCAATTGTCCAATTAAAAAACCATTCCAGGTAATGAAGCGAAATAAGTTACTTACTAATGGTTTGGCCTTGCTTGTATTTATCTTGGTTAACATAGGTGCGGGTTTAATTTATACAAGAATAGATCTTACAGAAGATAAACGATATACCCTGTCTGAACA
>CBDTVZ010000224.1:0-4022 GCA_965363995.1 uncultured Eudoraea sp. | reverse complement strand
TTACAGATATCCGTCACATTCAAAGGGTTAACAAATGGCAGGAAGATCAGGTAGGTAACTTTGAAATTTTCCTCCTCAACTTTGAAGATATTGACACTAAAACTAAAGAAATATACGGTAAAACACTTAGTAACCTGGATACCCAAAATATAAAGAATAAGTATTACAAAATTTTTGAATGGATTGGCTTGTTTGATTTTAATATCGCCCTCATTATTGGTATAATGATTATAGTTGGCGGGATAAATATGATCACAGCTCTTTTGGTTTTAATTTTGGAAAGAACACAGATGATAGGAATTCTTAAGGCTCTGGGCTCGCCTAATTGGAGTATTCGTAAAGTGTTCTTATATAACGCTACTTATCTGATAACTATTGGTTTGCTTTGGGGCAACCTGATTGGACTTGGGATTATCTGGTTTCAGGGGACATACCGGATTTTCAAATTTCCAAATCCTAAAGAGTATTATATAGACTATATTCCAGTGCATATAGATTTTCCAACAGTATTAATTTTAAATCTTGGCGTACTTATATTATGTCTCCTGATGCTTTTAATACCGTCTTATATTATTACAAAAATTACCCCTGTAAAAGCTATTAAATTTGAATAATAAAGACAGTTTTTGGTTTTCCCATAACGCAAGGCTATCTATGAACTAACTAAAAATTATTTGATTCACAAGGTTTCCTAAGTGGAAATGCTGAAATCTACTTCTTGAAAATACTATCTTTGCACTGCCTATGAAATACGCCGAAAATATCCTCGAAACCATTGGAAATACCCCCTTGGTTAAATTAAATAAATTAACCGCAGAATTACCATGCCTGGTTTTAGCTAAGTATGAAACATTTAATCCGGGAAACTCCGTAAAAGACCGGATGGCTGTTCAAATGGTTGAGGATGCCGAAGCCGAAGGGAAATTAAAGCCCGGAGGAACCATAATTGAAGGAACTTCCGGTAATACGGGAATGGGTTTGGCCCTTGTTGCGGTTGTAAAAGGGTATAAAATGATCTGTGTGATCAGCGATAAACAATCCAAAGAAAAAGTAGATATTTTAAGGGCAATGGGCAGCGAAGTTTATGTTTGTCCCACAGACGTGGCTCCCGAAGATCCTCAAAGTTATTATTCTACAGCCAGAAGACTGTCAGAAGAGATTCCTAATTCCTGGTATGTAAACCAATACGATAATCCGTCCAATACAAAGGCCCACTTTTTGACCACGGGGCCCGAGATCTGGGAGCAGACTAATGGTAAAGTAACCCATTTTGTGACAGGGGTGGGCACCGGAGGCACAATTTCCGGAGTGGGAACTTTTTTAAAGTCAAAAAATCCGAATATTAAAATTTGGGGTGTGGATACTTATGGCTCAGTTTTTAAAAAATATCACGAAACAGGCATATTTGATAAAAATGAGATATACCCTTATATAACTGAAGGTATCGGAGAAGACATTTTACCAAAAAATGTGAATTTTGAGATCATAGATGGTTTTACTAAAGTGACAGATAAAGATGCCGCAGTCTATACTCAGCGACTGGCAAAAGAAGAAGGGATGTTTCTTGGAAATTCTGCAGGTGCGGTAATTAAAGGTGTTCTGCAACTAAAGGAAAAATTTAATAAGGACGATGTAGTAGTGGTTCTTTTTCACGATCATGGCAGCAGATACGTGGGTAAGATTTATAATAACGACTGGATGAAAGAACAAGGCTTTTTAGATTAGTTTTGGTATCTTGACTCAAATTTTTTTTATGCTTCCGAATTTTCTTCGCAACAGAGCCAATTTGCTGGTTATACTGATCATTTATATTAGTTTATTTATTAACGCTTGCAGTAGTGACGACCCTTTGTCGAATGATCCTCCACTTCCGGAAGAAGAACAGATTGCCGATCCGGAAATAAACCCGGAAGATTTACTTCCTCAAATTTTTATTGATACTCAAAATGAGGCGATCGTTGATGAACCAAAAATTAATGCAACAATGGTTATCTCTCAGAACGAAGTCGAATCCTATTCGGGTAGTATTGGTATTGAGATAAGAGGGGCCAGTTCTCAAATGTTCCCTAAAAAGTCTTTTGGCTTAGAAACAAGAGACGAAAATAATGAAGACCTTAATGTTTCTTTATTAGGACTTCCTGAAGAAGAAGACTGGATATTATATGCACCGTACAGTGACAAATCTTTACTTCGAAATGTGCTTATTTATGACCTTTCACGAGACATTGGTATGTATGCAAGTAGAACAGTTTTTGCAGAACTTACTATCAACGAAGAATACCAGGGGGTGTATGTATTTATGGAAAAGCTGAAAAGAGATAGTCAGCGTATCGATATTAATAAGCTACAAGAAGATGAAATATCGGGGGAAGATCTAACCGGAGGCTATATTTTAAAAATAGACAAGACAGCCGGGAGCAATCTCGGGGAAGGTTATAACCCAGGTAATTCGTTCACGTCTGCCTATGCACCATTAAATTCCAACATCGGACAAGAGATCAATTTTTTGTACGAAGAGCCTGATGCCGAAGATATTACTGTTGAACAAAAAGAATATATTTCATCTTATGTGACCAACTTTGAAAATGCGCTGGCATCCGATGATTTTCAAGATCAGACATTGGGGTATGCCCCATACATAGATGTTGGGTCGTTTATAGATTTTTTTCTGCTTAATGAGATATCAAATAATGTGGATGGTTATCGACTAAGTACCTTTATGAACAAGGATAAGAACGGGCTGCTTAAAATGGGCCCTGTTTGGGATTTCAATCTTGCTTTCGGTAATGCAAACTATTGTAATGGAGAGGCACTAAATGTATGGGCCTATCGCTTTAATGAGCGATGTCCTGATGATTTTTATCAGGTACCTTTTTGGTGGGATCGGCTCCTTCAAGACCCTGCTTATGTCACACTATTAAAGGAAAGATGGAATAATTTAAGAGGAGGAGCTTTATCTGAGGCTAGTATTTTAGACACCATAGAGACGTATAATACCCTTCTTGAAAATGCCGGGTCCATAAAAGCCAACTTTGCTATGTGGAATATCCTTGGAATGTACGTATGGCCAAATTTCTTTATTGGTGCC
Source organism: uncultured Eudoraea sp. (assembly GCA_965363995.1). Classification (GTDB taxonomy): domain Bacteria; phylum Bacteroidota; class Bacteroidia; order Flavobacteriales; family Flavobacteriaceae; genus Eudoraea. Next base: position 934 of record CBDTVZ010000224.1, on the reverse strand, counting down.
ACCTATGATTCAGAACTTGGATATTTGCAGGAATGGATCATGACCCGATTAAATTGGATGGATTCGGCCATAGCATCACTTTAGCGTGCACCTGTATAGGATGATCAAATAGTAGGTTATGATAAAACTTAATAATACCAACCAATCTGTAACCCTTAATAAAGGGGAGCTTACGAGCTATACGGTTGATGAATATGAGTTGATTCATCAAAAAGGGAGTCCGGGTTGGCGCAACTCGGATACTGAAATGTTTCCTGTCATCGGACCTACGGCTGAGGCCGGATTCCGGGTTCATGTACCAAAAGGAAATGCCATTCAGGATCAGCACGGATTGCTGCGCGAACTGGATTATGAGCTTCTTTCAAGTACAGAAACAACAGCTCAATATGTAAAATCTTATAAAGCAGGGACTGTTATCAATAATTCCAAATTTCCTGATAAATCTACTGCTCAGTTACTTATCTGGCCCTTTAATTTTAAATTTTACAAGAGTTTTAAACTCTCTGAAAAAACTCTCGAGATTAGCTTCAGGGTTTCCGGAGAAAAAGATATGCCCTTTATGTTGGGGTATCATCCTGCGTTTAAACTATATTCTGATAATCCCACTGTTATTGCGGAAGATCAGACAATTTCATTGGATTCTGTTCTTGCAGCCGGAAGCAGAGCCCTTGAAGTGGCAGATTGCCAAAGTATTGTTTTAAAAGATCAAAAAAAGCTAACTATAAAAACCGAAGGCTTCAGCCATTTTATGTTGTGGACTGAGGTACCGAATATGATATGTATTGAGCCGATAACCTTCTATCCCTATGGCGTAGATCAAATGCAATTGCATGATGGATTTGACTACCTGACTGATGAAGACAGGAATTTTAAAGTCATTTTAATTCCATAATTTAATAGCTGTTTATAAAAAATAAGAATCTGTTTTAATCCA
>CBDTVZ010000223.1:0-4041 GCA_965363995.1 uncultured Eudoraea sp. | reverse complement strand
TCTACATAGGCCAGAAGAATGTCTTTATGATTGATGACCAATTTGATCGTTTGAGTGATAAAATAATGGCTGCAATTGAATCTCTTACTGATAAACCCATTGCATTTCTTTTTAATACACATATGCACGGTGACCATACCGGAGGTAATGCAAGTTTTAACACAGACCTTACCACTCTGGTAGCGCATAATAATGTGCGAAAACGAGTTATGGCCGGTCAGCAAAAAAAATTAGAGGATAAAAAGATTACCAAAGAGTATTACGATAAAATGCTGCCGGAAGTTACCTTTTCGGAGGATATAACATTTTATGACCAAGATGAAACTATCATGGCATTTCATGTTCACAATGCCCACACAGATGGCGATGCCATAGTCTATTTTGTTAATAATGATGTTATACATATGGGAGATACTTATTTTGCCGGAAGGTATCCCTATATTGATCTGAATAGTGGTGGTAGTTTTCAGGGTTTTATTGATGCTCATAAAAAAGTACTAATGATAATAGGTAATGAGACAAAAATAATTCCGGGTCATGGAAGGCATTCCACAAAAAAAGATCTGGAAATTTATGTTACCATGTTAGAAGATGTAAAGACAAGTATTCTGGCTGCTATTGAGGCAGGAAAAAGCCTTGAAGAAGTAAAAGCCGATACCAGCATTAGTGTGGCCTATGATAGCACTCATGGCAATGGCTATATTAAGCCAGAAGTCATGCGGGAGACCTTCTATAAAAGTTTAAAGAGTCAATAATTTTGGACAGAAAAAAACCCTGCCATTGCCTGGTCAGGGTTTAAATATTTTAATGGTTTTTGAGCTTATTGTAATTTAAAAGTAATTGGAATACTAAAAGGTACCCGAACTGCTCTTCCTCTCTGCTTACCAGGCGTCATTTTGGGAAGTTTTTCAATAATTCGCAGTGCTTCTGCTTCCAGGTTCTTATCCGGACCTCTGTATCTAATATTTCCTATACTTCCATCTTTCTGAATTGTAAACATAACATTTACTCTACCCTGAACGCCCATTTCCTGAGCAATTTCCGGATATCGGAAGTTTTTACGGATATGTTTTTGCATCATTTCATTAAAACATGCTCTTTTATCCTTGGCTCCTTCACAACCAGGAAATATTGGCACATCTTCAATTACTGCAAAAGGAACATCCACGTCTTCTTCCATTTCATCCACATCAACATCCTCAACTTCTATAACCTCTTCTTCCTGGCTCGTCTCTGTTGATTCAATAACAGTTTCTTCTACTTCTGCTTCATCCTCTACAACTTCAATTACTTCAGGAGCAGATGGTGGCGGAGGTGGCGGAGGTGTTTTAATCTGTTCTGTCATGGGAACTTCCTCATCTATAGTATCCTGAATATTCAAAGAAATGTCATATTCACTAGTTTTTTCGTAAGTTTTCCACTCAAATGCACCCCATACGATTAACATAACAAAGGCCAATCCTAAAACAAAATATAGACTGCTATTGTTTCTTAAATCGGCTTTTGGATTCTTTTTTAGTTCCATCTTCTAAAGTTTTAATATTCGCTAATTTAACTATTAATTTGATTAAAAAGCAATTAATCTTTCCATTTTAACGGCGTTTTACCCGAAAAAAGTATAATTATTAAGCCTGCGCCAAAAAATGCACCAATGCTATTAGCAAGGACATCATATGATTCTCCACTTCTGTACTGGATAAAAGTATTTTGAATTACTTCAATAACTATACCATAAACTATAGCGAATAAGGTACTAATACTAATAGATCTGTATAAGTTTAGATGTCCTTTAGTCTGTTCCCTAATTAACAGTACTCCCAGGATAGCAGCAAAAAAATAGAATAAGAAATGAACCAATTTATCCAGGTGAGGGATGTTTATTCCCTGAGTGTCAAAGTCTTTAAATGAGGATAGGCTAAGTACAGTAATAATTACAATCCAGCAGATAAAGCCAATAGTAAAACCATAACGTTTAAACACCAATAAGCTCATTATAATCTGCTTCACTCATAAGACTGTCTATCTCCGAGGCATCATTTATCTTTACTTTAATCATCCAGCCATCACCATAGGGATCTGTATTTACTTTCTCAGGTTCATCCAACAGCAATTCGTTTAATTCTATGATCTCACCGCTTAGTGGCAGAAAAAGATCAGAAACAGTCTTTACGGCCTCGACAGAACCAAAAATCTCATCCTTTTCTAAAGTTTCATCAAGTGTTTCTACCTCAACGTAAACTATATCACCAAGTTCCCCCTGTGCAAAATCTGTAATGCCAACGGTAGCGATATCGTTATCAATCCTTATCCATTCGTGATCTTTGGTGTACTTTAATTCGGATGGTATGTTCATTATATTTCGTTTTGTTTTGCCCGCAAATGTAGTAGATAATCTGTTGGTTTTCAAAAAAAATAGGCAGGATAAAGGACTAATTCCTATAATGCGCGGATATCATATGAAAAAAATATTGTTTGGACTCCTCTTCTAATAAACGTACAAAATGTCTTTAGTTTCCGAAATTATATCGAACGGTAAACCCTGTATTGATAGTTGTCTGAGGAAATGCGGTAGAAACAGCGAACTTCGAGAATGAATAATCAAAAAAGAATAAAGCATTCAGGTTTTTACTTAGGGCATAGTCTGCTCCAAATTTAGCAGATAATAAATTCTGCCCGGCAGTTATCTGATTATTATCTAAGCTGAGATTTCTAATAATGGTAAGATTATCTCTCAATGTAATATCTGCCTTTAGGTTTAAATCGCCCTTCAACCGTTGTTTCTGCCCGCCAATGTTTGTTACGAATTTTACATCTTTAAAACGATATCCCAGTCCCACTGTATAATCCTGACCAATAATCTCTGTAAGCAAGTTATTGTCGAAGCTAAAAGAATACGCTCTGTCTGTACCTACTTCTGCCAGGACACTTAGAGAACTTTGCATTTCAAAATCAACTCTAATTAAAGGATTAAACTGGTCTGTAAGAACAACATTATTAATAATATTTTCCGGAAGATAATCTTGTGTTTCCGGATTAATTGGGGGAAGTTTATCATTGACAAGTTGGGATCTTTCGAGGTTGGTTTGAAAGGTATTAATACTGTAAGCAGATCGGTAACCATGGCTCAATGAAAAGCGCTTGAACTTCTTCTTAAAGGATTTAATCCGCATTAACCCGGTATACTTAATATTCCAATTAGGTATAGGAATATCTCTAAAAGCATCTAAATTAACCCTGTTTACATCCTGGCCGGTGTAGGCGGCAAAGAAAGCTGGTAAAATCACGTCCTGGCTTGTTGGGCCATATCTTAAAGGATATCCATTCTCATCTACTCCTTCATCAGGACTCGACCTGTCTGAGAATAACCTTTCTGCTACAACAATCCTATTATCTTTGAAAGCTTCAAAATTCTTTGATACAAATTCATCACTTTTACTAAACGTTGTACTAATCATTATTGTAGATATGCTGAAGTTTCCAAATGTGTTAGGTGTTTGAGGTTTATACACCCCTCCATTAATCTCAAAATTCTCCTGTAGACTGCTGGAAAATTGCCTGTCTGCCAATAAATCAATGGTCAAATCCCGAACGGGTTGGGCTGTAGCTGTAATATTCAGCTGTTTGTTAGTTCGTTTTATAAATTGTTCGTTAAACTCATTATAGGGGGTAATCCATCCATTACGAGCTGCTTCATAGCGTATATCTTTCTGACTTCCGAAGACAAAGCCCAATGATGGCCTTGTAGTTCCAATAAATCCAATAGACTGGGTATATCCGGGCAAAACCGTACCATTATTCTCTCTATAGTTAACGTTAATACGTTTTACCATTGTTACTATATCTACAAAAGTGTTGAACCCAGCACTACTTTTCTTTTTTGTTTTTTCCTCCCCAGCCGCCGGATTTCCAGCTTTATCACGGCGAACAGGAGTATTACCAATCTCCCCTTTGCCGCTCCTCCTTTTAAGACCTATTTGGTCATAAAGACGTTGCATGCTTAGCGCAGTGGTAATGGTATGTGTATTGGCATTTTGAACAGTG
>CBDTVZ010000222.1:0-4060 GCA_965363995.1 uncultured Eudoraea sp. | reverse complement strand
GGGATAACTATATGTGTCGGGTCGAGGTCTTTAAAGGCGGCCAAGGGATAGCGAACAGAGTATTAAAGCATGAGGAATATTTAACAGATGGATTCGTTTTCGAGCTTGAGGAAAGGTTATCAAATTTAGTTATTCAAAAAGGTGGAAAATAACTAGATATACTAATCCTGGGCAACTGAGTAGACAAAATGAGAATTCCATACTATGTCACTTCCGCCCATATCAATGGATGCTCGCTAGCAGCATGATTCTTACTCGCTATTGACGGATACAACTTCCAATTCGGATTTCGTTCGGGCCATGTACCTTTTCGGTTCATTCCTGCCTTTGTCACTTTTTCAAACAACGTTGGCGAGAGCATTAGATAATCCTGCTGTTTAATATTGACTCCCATACGGTAAGCACCTAACCTAAAATAACTGCCATCCTTTCCTTTGTCGGAATCGGATTTGAATCTTTTGCTTTTGGATACCTCCTTTAAATCAGTTTCCCTTAGTAATGGAGCAAGACAATCACTATAGGAAACATCATTTAAGGTGCCGCAGACTACAATCAACTCTTTACCATCCGCTCGCATCTGTTGATACGTTTCTGCAACTTTTTTGGCCTGCTTCTTACGATTGTTTGATTCCAATGAAAATTGATTGCTTAATATCCAAATAGTGTCTCCTTGGGGAGTAACGATTGAATACTCTTGACAATCCACGTCAAATAGGGTAAATCCTTCATTATCCAAATCATGTAGGTGATTTTTAAAACCACGTAGGTGATACCCGTCCTTAAGCAATACACCCATTCCCAAACTTCTAGAATCATTGGTTTCTAAAACCATCACTTCTTGATAGGGCGTAATTTTTAGTAGTGGCAGGAATTCGGAATTGAACTCCATCAAAGAAGCACGATCTTCCACTTCTTGCAAAACAAGAATGTCAGGATTTGTTTCAGCAATCATATACGCCTTGCTAAATATGGCTTTTTCATGGATAGGTCGATTACCTAATTTCACCCAGCCCTGCCAATCTGTTAGAAAAGATGCTTTGGGGCTATTTTCCAGGATTCTTCCCTTAAAACACAGTTCCCCCGCGCGTCTTTTCAAAATAGCATACGGATTGTCTTCAATCTTTTCAAACCCCAGAAGAAATGATAGACTGTTGATGCGCTCATTATCAATACAACTCTTAATTGGTTTTCGCAAAAGACTGTCCAACTCAGAAATCCAATCGGTGGCGTTTTTGGTTCTAGTATTATTAATCAGGTCCATATGCCTATGGAATAAATTTTGAATGTTGAATGTTGCAATTTTCATATAGTGGTTTTTAGATTCTTTTATCCTTGGTACTCTTGTCGAAAGCAATCAGATTGAACATTTGGCGCATTCGGCTTCGCACCCGTTTTCCGTAGCGTTCTTCCAATTCTTGTGCATTTAGATTAGTGGTTGCGTGGGTCGGTATCTTCGCCTGTAGAAACAGCTCATATCTAGAAAGAATAATTTCACCCAGCACATTACAATCCTTTCCAAAATGGCGGCCTATAGGTTCTATACCCAGATCATCAAAGCAGTAAAAGCGCCCATTACCATAATCCTGAATAATCTTGAATCCGATATGATTAAAACCAAAGGCAATATTTCTTGCTGGGATAATTTCATAAGCTCGTCTGTGCGGTACTATATAGCGAATTAACCGCATTAAACTAGTCTTACCGCAGCCTACAGGACCTGTCAACAAAATACCCTTGTCAGGATCCATCCCATATTTAGCGCAGTTTTCATAGTCTCGAACCACATAGTTGCAGAGTCTTAAAAGGACATTCTTATCCTCTTCGTAAATCGTAAAATGTTTACCAAACAGCATTTTACCTTTCGCTTCCAAATAAATAAGAACCTTAGCAAAATCATACTCTACCTTTTTACCGTCGAACTCCCCTAGAGAGTACACAACACTTCCTTCCGTAATTTTAGAGGGGTTGGCCATAGTTCTTTTGCTCATCGATCATTAAAAAATCAGTGTTCTTCGATACTATTTGGAGTGTTGGCGTTTCCTTAAGTTTTTTTGCCCTCAACATCCAGTTTTCTGCAATGGCCTCCCAATTCTCTATTTTTACTTTTCCCCCAATTTTCCATCCTACCCCTTTGTAGTGATTATAAAATTTTAAGGCATCCACAGGTGGCCATTTTTTTGACTTAAAAAAATCAAGAACCTCCAATTCATTTTTTGGCTCTCTCTTCGTAGATAGTTTAGATTCTTTAGATTGTTTATTATATAAGGACAGTGGTACATTTTTAGGACAGTAGCGTCGCATTAACGTACCAGTAAGTCCTGTTTCTGTACTACTATCGGTACAGATTTGAGACATAAATACCATTGTTTTTTGGGTGGGATTTTGGGTTGGCACATAATCGATGTATTCCCATTCGGACAGCTCTTTGATTAGGCGATGATATGTAGATCGCGAACCTATTTTTGCCAATTTCATAATCTCGATACGATTGGCATAAAAAGCATCAGGAAAATGGTGTAGATTCCAATAGAAGAACAAAGCCATGTATAAACTGATGTGACCGCTATGCAGTCGGGTATCCGCATAAAATTCATGAAAAGCCGCGTTCAAATGTTTTATGTAGTTCATGAGCGGTCCTCGTCATTTTGAATTTCATTTTCCAATAAGACCCTATCAATTTGACCGGCATCGTAGAAAAAAATACCCTCAATTTTATGTCCCTTGATTATTTTCTTATTCCGTAGCTTTTGAAGCGTTCCATGGCTAATTTTTAATTTCTTTTTTACATCTGTAGAACGAAGCCATGTAATAGGTTCTGGCTTCGTTTGAAATCTGGAAAGCAACTCTTCAAATTCTTCAAGAAGCTCCATTTTGAATTCCCTTAAATCGTCGGTTGTTATAATACTTGTTGGCATTTGTTCCTTCTTTTTAAAATCCCACCGCCGGTTATACTTTTTAGCAGCGGTGGGATTACAGCAATTTGACTTTTCAAAAACAAATTTGAATAGATTTAATGAGTTTTGTTCACCAGTAGGACCGGAGTACGGTCAAAATTTAACATTTTGAGATTTGATGCAATTTGTTATGATTTGTGATGTCAAAGCACCACTATTTAGCCTCAAATTCGCATAAGTGAGCCTATCAGAGGTGATTTTTTCAATTACCGGAGGTCGACCTGAGTACGGTGATTAAAATCAATAGATAAAGGGTGTTGGCAAGCTTTAGTCTTCACTATTATCCATGTGTGATTGCAAACCGGAAGCCAAATCATCGAGAAATTTTGTTCTGCTGATTTTTCTAGATTTAATCTCAGAAAAAGTTTTATAGAAATCACCTAAATCAAAATGTAATACCTGCTGAAAGGCCAATGCTATATCTTTAATATCAGCATTACCGTTATTAATGACGCGATTATAATGCAAGGCATAAACAAGTTCGATTAAAGCCGACTTTGTAGAGGTCCACTGAAGATTTATTTGCGCTTTAAGCTCCCCTGGTTTTTCCGTATGCACTTTTGATTTATCTATCATTCGATTTTGTAGATATAACACAAACGAATCAAAGGCTTTAAATTCTGCCAATAAGATATCCTTCGGCGTACTGAAATCTGGATCATGGAAGTAGATGTGTGGCGAGATAATGGGAAATGCATTTAAATATTTTCTAGTAAAATATTGTTCATCGAAATGAGTGCGACCAGATTCAATATATTCAATAAAATCGATATGATTCCGATAGAAAAGATTTAACCGATTCAATCTTTTTTTGATGAATTTACGCTGTGCTTCTATGTTCGCTTTTGGAAATTCCAATTCGAAAGAACGAATTTGGGAGTAATAGATTAAATGTGTTGATGGCACTGTTTTGAAATTCTTGAAGAACTCAATTTCCATTTCAACGGACTCAAAACCCTCCTTTATAACACTTTTTTTAAATATGGAAAGCACCGTATGACATAGGCGAATTGAATGATTTGCCCGCTTGATAATATTTGGAATATCTACCTGCGCCTCTTTCAAATCGCTTTGAAGGCCTTCTATTAAGGGTTTAAAATCCATAT
>CBDTVZ010000221.1:0-4069 GCA_965363995.1 uncultured Eudoraea sp. | reverse complement strand
GGGAAGAAATGCAATATGTGGAAATAGAATTAGATCCGCAGGAAGCTGTTGTTGCGGAAGCCGGTAGCTTTATGATGATGGAAACGGATATAAAGATGGATACCATTTTTGGCGATGGTTCCAACCAGGATAACAGTGTACTGGGCAAAATATTTTCGGCAGGAAAACGAATTCTTACCGGTGAGAGCTTATTTATGACTGCTTTTTTAAATGTGGGTCAAGGCAAAAAGGAAGTTAGTTTTGCGTCTCCTTACCCTGGTAAGATCTTGCCCATTGATTTATCTGAAAAACAGGGTAAATTTATTTGTCAGAAAGATGCCTTTCTCTGCGCGGCCAAAGGAGTTTCTATTGGTATAGAATTCTCTAAGCGACTTGGCAGAGGCCTGTTTGGGGGTGAAGGTTTTATAATGCAAAAACTGGAAGGTGATGGGATGGCTTTTGTTCACGCCGGCGGAACCCTGGCCAAGAAAGAGTTAGGGCCGGGTGAAATTTTAAAAGTTGATACGGGTTGTATTGTAGGGTTTACAAAGGATATAGACTACGATATTGAATTTGTTGGAGGAATCAAAAATACTGTATTTGGTGGTGAAGGTTTGTTCTTCGCCTCTTTAAGGGGACCCGGAACGGTCTATATTCAATCCCTGCCTTTTAGCAGACTGGCTGGCAGAGTTTGGGCTGCAGCGCCAAAAGGGGGAGGAAAAGACAAAGGCGAAGGAAGTATTTTGGGAGGAATAGGGGATCTGCTGGATGGCGATAATCGATTCTAAATAAGCACCTATAAAACTAAGGTGCCAGACTTATCTCCTTATGAATTTTAATAAGCTATTTGATTTTTTAAGTGAATTGGAGAAGAACAATTCCAAAGTATGGATGGACACCAACCGAAAAAGGTATAAGGAAATTCGCACAGAATTTATTAGCTGGTTAGATGATCTGGATAATACGCTGGCAGATATTGATGAGTATTATTACACTACTCCGGGAAAAAAGGGCATAAACAGGATTAACAATAATCTTATGTTTCACCCACACAAACCTGTTTATAAGGATCATTTTGGCGCTGGCCTGGATAAAGCACCCGGGACAGGAGATTTCTATATTCAGATTGGAATAAATGAATCTTTGCTTGCCGGCGGTATTTGGAGACCGGACCCAAAATCACTACGAAGTATAAGGGATGCTATAGATTATAATGGGGAAGAACTAATAAAAATTATCAATAAAAATTCATTTAAAGAAACTTTTGGCTCGCTATATATTGATGAAAAGTTGAAAACTGCTCCCAAAGGTTATACAAAGGAGCATCCTTACATTGATTTGTTGAGAAACAAATCATATGCAGTAGTTCACCAGCTTTCAAAAGATCAGGTATTAAGCAAAGAATTTAAACAAATTGTTATCAAGGTATATATTGAAATGCTTCCTTTTAGAAGGTATTTAAATAATGCACTTACCGTATAAACCATTTATATTAAACTCGACGAATTTGAACAGCAAGATTAAGAATATAAGAAAGGCCGTTTTATCAGATAATTGGTACACCTTATACAAGTACACTTATGAATATCAAAAGGATGATGGAGAGTGGGAAACTCAGATTCGCGAGTCTTATGACCGTGGAAATGGAGCTGCAATCTTGTTGTACAACAAACAGAAAGGAACCATTATTCTAACCAAACAATTCAGGATGCCCACTTATGTAAATGGAAATTCTTCCGGAATGATGATAGAGGTATGCGCCGGATTATTGGATGGGGCTCATCCTGAAGACTGCATCAAAAAAGAAGTAGAGGAAGAGACCGGGTATAAAATACATCATGTAAAAAAAGTATTTGAATCATATATGTCACCTGGCTCCGTAACTGAAATACTTCACTTTTTTATTGGGGAATACGAGGAGCAAATGAAAGTAGGAGAAGGTGGGGGTGCCGAAGATGAGAGTGAAAATATTGAAGTACTGGAACTTCTAATTGACAAGGGACTGGACATGATTAGAAATGGAGAAATAAAAGATGCAAAAACCATTATGCTCGTACAATACGCGAGCTTAAATAACATAATTTAATAGTTGTCCCGTACCCATTCGAAAATGTACTGCATTTGTTTTTTTATGTCCGAAGAGGGATTCGTAAAATGATTATTCATAAAACTGAATATTAGGGTTTTCCCGGATTTAGTTATTAAATACCCACTAATATTATGATTGTTACCCAGTGTGCCCGTTTTTGCATATAAATATGGATGGGCATTTCCCGGGTACCAATCAGCTATTGTACCCGTTTCTCCTCCTTCTGCAAAAAGATTGAATAGTCGTTCTTTTGGAACCTCCCTATAAAGTGCGTTCAAAACATATACTATAGCTTCAGGGCTAAAAAGATTATATCTGGAAAGTCCGGAACCATCTACCCATCTAGGCTGCTGTTTTAAATCTTTAAAATGATTCTTCAACATATACTCTATAGCTGTTCCTGTGTTTAAAGAGTCTGAAAGGGTAGAGGAGGCCAGTAAGAGTAATTGCTCAGCTAAAAAATTATCACTTTCCTGCATCATTTTTTTATTAATACTATCTGTTGGTATTCCCGGGAGTATCATTTTTTCTTCGCAAGGCATTTTTTGTACTACTGATATTTCTCTGCCAAGGGCTGCCTCCAAAAGAGTCTTTATTACAATACTTTCTGCTTTAAATGGAATTTCAAGAGTGTCTTTTCTTGCAGGATCGAAATAAAAAGTATTGGTGTCAATCTCGCGATTAATTGTGTTTTTTATCAGATTTACATTCGACATAAAATAGTTGGGAATCACACCTAAAGTATCCGTATTAGAGATGGTTACCACATTTCCATATATAGGTAAGGCACTGCGCTCTGCAGAGTAATACTCATCATAGTCCTCCCATGCCCATCCAGGTCCGAATTTGCCATCAGTAAAGTTATTCTGATTTAGGGAGATATTTTTAAAGCCCTTTAAAAACAGGGTAACAGAACTATCGTTAAAATAGGGGTGCAATAGGGATGGATCACCTGTACCTTCTATAAAGAGGGTGTCGTTTACATTACAATATTTTAATGCGGGAATCTGTTGAGGCAGAAGTAATAATGAGGTATAAAGGGTAAAAATTTTGGTATTACTTGCCGGAGTAAAATATTTATCACTGTTGAGACGGTACAAAGTATCACCGGATATTGGATCGTAGATCAAAATACCTGTAAAATGATTTCTGTAAGAGTCAAGGTTTAATGTGGCAGTGATGTTTTTTTCTAACTTTTTGCCAGATGCACAGGCCCCAAGAACAATCGAGAAAACGATTAAATAGCAGATGATTAGGAATCTTTTCAATAGTGGTATTTTGACTTTAACATGAATTTATCCAATTTTTAACGAAATGTACACAATATTATATAGCTATTTTTGGTTATTTTTATCCTAACGATCTAATTAAAACGAACTCTCAATATGACAAAAGCTATGCTGGAGTATTATAAAACAGTACTCCAAAAAGTAAGTTTTGATGTAAAACTCTTTAGTAAAGAACTCAAAAAAGCAATAACTAAACTATTGCCTGATGAAATTGAAGAATTGAAAGCCTGGTTACAGAATTTTATAACAGATAAGCCAGAGTTACGACCCACATTAATTTATCTAAAAGCATAACCTAGTAGGAACCCAACTAGGTGGCTTTTAATTTTTATTGATTGGACTAATTATTTTTACATCCTGAAACGTAATTGCACCACGCACAATCGCCGAAATAACTTCTTTTAATGCCCTTGTAATCTGGATTTTAAGTTCACTTTTGTGATAAATAAGGCTTACTTCTCTGGCTGGAGAGGGCATATTAAAATATTTTAAATTTTTCTTTTTTTTCTCATCCAATTCCAGGGTATTCAGGTAAGGTAATAAGGTCATTCCCATATCTTCATCAGCCAGATTTACCAATGTTTCAAAACTGCCGCTTTGTAACTGAAAATGCTCATCTTCATATTTTTTTGGTGTTTTACAAAGATTTATTACGCCATCCCTAAAACAATGCCCGTCCTTTAACAATAAAATATCACTAATATCCAAATCA
>CBDTVZ010000220.1:0-4076 GCA_965363995.1 uncultured Eudoraea sp. | reverse complement strand
CATATTTTTAGTTAGTTTTAAAATGAATTACAAATATATTATATTTATTAAACAAGATTTATTTTCACCTTAGGACACCTGAACCGATAAAGAGTAAACTTCCCCCCTTATATTTATAAAACGATAACAAAGGTGCTATGGCTGTTAATCTTCGTAAAGTTTATAAGGGTAAAGAAAAACAAACTGTTGAACCCTAAAAGCTCAACCTACATATCATTTAAATCATTTTCCACAAATACCAAGAAAATAGTTCTTTATTGAGGTGGAATGGAATGATGAAACAGACGAGATAGTAGGCAAAGGAAAGTTTAAATGCTGTGATAATTTAGATAGGTATAGTAATGTTCCAAAGGAGATATGATTCATTAACCCAAATCAGCAAGACAAACTGCGGTTTTATATACGAAGTCAAGCATCGTAGACTTAAACACTATGAGGTATTTAAAAAAAGCCTAAATCACGGTTTCGGCACGGTCAGTTATCCAACAGATAAGGCTTTTGGGATTTGGGCATGGTCTTGTACGACATTGGAGAGAGCAAAAATAAGACTTGAAGCATTGGTTCAAGCATAGGGTGGAATTAAAGACTACCCCATAACCTCCAAGGGGGTAGTTTTAAAATAAGAGGTTACTGGTGTCCATAATTTTAATTTACAATAACACTAATCCGAGGAAAATAAATTCACTCTGGGAATAAAAAGCACCCATTCGGACATTAATAGTTCTGGTTCATCCTTTTTTTGGATTTCTTGGTCCTATTTATCTTAACTTATTATGATGCCAATAATTATTAATGCTTTCTTAAAACAAAAAAATCATGAAAAAAACTTATTTTAAAGTTTTGCTCTTAGGATTCACTTTTATTTTTTTAACTTCATGTGGGTCTGATGATGACAATACCGACGATACAGATAATACACCAGAATTAAGCTCCCAAAAGGTGATTACGAACTTAAGTATTTCAGGAATAGATGCAACGATTGACCAAACATCTTATACTATTATTCTGTCAATTAGTGAGACTGATTTAACCGCTCTTGTACCAACAATTTCAATTTCTGTAAATACTACTATTAATCCCGCATCAGGAACATCTCAAGACTTTACTAACCCAATAACTTATACTGTAACTGCTGAGGATGGTAGTACAGTTGATTATATAGTTAGTGTTGAAAGTACTATAGTTGAATTTGCCTATAATGGAAAAAATTATGAGATTGTTAAAGAAAATAGAACATGGGTTGCTTCTGCTGTGTTTGCTTCTGAACGTGGTGGATTTTTGGCAGAAATTAATGATTTAGCCGAACAGAATGCTATTTTCAATGAATTGGGCAGTGCCTCTATTATTGCTAGTAATACAGTTGCTCCAGATGGTGGAAATGCATCTTATGTTTGGATTGGTGGAAATGACATAACTTCGGAAGGAAATTGGTTTTGGGATGGAAATAATGATGGAACCGGAACTCAATTTTGGATGGGAACACAATCTGGGACACCTATAAACAGCCTATATAATAACTGGGGAGATGAACCTGATGACTTTGACCCAGGGCAAGATGGACTTGGATTAGCACTTACTGATTGGCCTTTTGGTATAGCTGGTCAATGGAATGATGTAGCTCAGAATAACGAATTATATTTTTTAATTGAGTTCGATTAAATCACTTTCGATAAATAAAAGAGAAAATATTACTTGTTGTAACAATAAATAAGTCCCATTAAACCGGGGCTTATTCAACCGTTAGCCTTCATTGCTACTTCGCTGAAGCTATGTAGCAGGCACTATAACCAACCACTACTACGTCTGTGGCTCTATCTAATGTGGTGGTCTTTCCAAGTCTTAATACCACCTTACTAAATACTATTACAAATTCATTCATTATCTTAGTTTACATAAGTGGGATATCGTCAATAACTATATCCCATTGTTATAGGCAATTAAAACAGATACAACATGAAACAGATATTTTTAGTAATCCTACTGGTCGTGAGTACACAAGTTTTTAGCCAAGAGGGAGATTTTATTGAGACAAACGGCGTAAAACTTTATTATGAAATACATGGTCAGGGAGACCCCCTCGTACTTCTGCATGGAAACACCATGAACCATGATATGTGGACACCTTGGATGGCTGATTTAACTGAGGATTATAAAGTCATAACCGTTGATTTAAGAGGTCATGGTCAATCCACCTATCCAACAGATAAAGTTTCACACAAACAATTCGCTCTGGATATTTATGGCTTACTCGATGCATTGAAAATCGATAAATTCAACGCGATGGGATTTAGTACTGGTGGTATGACATTAATACATATGGCAACAATGCAGACCAATCGAATCGAATCCTTAATATTAATCGGAGCGACACCGTATTTCCCAACGGACACAAGGGAAAAGATGAGAAAGAATGCCTATGACTACGTATCCGTTAATAATACAGGATGGATAGAATATATGAAAAGTATTCACCCCGGAGGCGAGAAGCAGATAAGAAGTGTTTTAAATAATTATGTTTTATGGGCGGATTCCTATGATGATATGAATTTTACACCACCATATTTATCGACAATAAATTGTCCGACCTTAATAATACATGGTGATAAAGATTCATACTTTCCTATGGAAATTCCAATGTATTTGCATGATAATATTCCTAATTCATACTTGTGGATTATTCCAAATTTCGGACATAGTACGCCTCAGCACGGGACGATTTTGGGTAACTTGTTCCTGAGTACAATCACAGAATTCATGGCGGGTAATTGGAAAGAGTAAAATGCCTATAATAATGTATATGAAATCATAGCTACCAATCTCCTACTCTATCCTGTATTCAAAAAGACTAACCACCACTACTACAGTAATATACACTAATAGGATAAAGCATGAATAATATCTTCTAAGTCAATCTTTCCTTGTTCAACATCACTAAAACAACTATAATTCAACAAATGTGGAGGTCTTTAAATTCGGCTTAGCTTATTTAGTATAAAGCCGTAAAAGATAATTCAGTATCTTGGTAAGGCAACCACCAACCTCTCCTTTAAATGATCAACTTCTTTAGAAAGACCCGTAAAAAACTTGCTGATGATAACAAGCCACTGAAATATGCCCGCTATGCAATTGGTGAGATTTTACTGGTTGTGATAGGAATATTATTGGCTATTCAAATCAATGAATATAGAACCAATACGGATGTTCAATCTGAGGAAATTGAATTTTTAAAGTTTGTAAAACAGGACTTGCATAAAGATTTAGAGAATCTAAAAAAGGTATCAGGTTTTGAGAAAATGCAACTTGAGAACTGTAAAGAAATTATTGAATATTACAAACATAGTGAAGAGTCAATACAGGATACATTAGATTTTGTAGATAAGATAGTCTCAACCTTTTTTTTGATGAATGAGAACCCTAACAACACTGCATTTGAAACCGCAAAACTTTCAGGAGGGATACAAAAATATAAAAACAAGACTTTGATAAATTTATTGTCTACTTATTATTCTGACAACGAAATGCAACTACATTTGATAGAGACGAGAAGGTATTCAAACTCTTACGCCGAAAATTTTTTCTTTAATAAATATGGCGGGCTTGGAAAAACTATTTATTTGTCAGGAGGTTTCAGTTCAGAGTTTATGAAAATATATGAAGATGACCCTAGGGCCACTGTGGAATGGATTGCAGATTTCCGAGAAGATTTCGGTATGGAGAATTACTTCGGAGGCATGATAGTCAGATTGCAAATGGGTACAAGCTTTCTTGATGAAAGAGAAAAACAAGCAAAAGGTCTAGTAGTTTTAATAGATAAATATATAAATTCGGTTCAATAGGGTATGGGAAACAGAATTTAGGAATTAAAATTAAACGAACCACCAACAAAGCATAAAATGTTCATGCCGCTCTAACAGCGGCACGCCATTTATACCAACCGTTGTAAGCACCCTTGCAATGACTCATTAATAATTGGTGAAATTATTCTATTTGTATTACTAGATATATTTTTTTATTTTATACACTATGTGAACAAAAACATACATTATGAAAAAAAACCTTGTTATTTCAGAATTGAA
>CBDTVZ010000219.1:0-4097 GCA_965363995.1 uncultured Eudoraea sp. | reverse complement strand
TTTTCAGCTTCGAATGCTTTAGCTTTTGCTTCAGCCTTTTCTTTATCTAATCCGGCCTCTTTATTGGCAATAGCTTTTGTTTTTTCCTCAACCCAGGCATTGAATTTTGCTTCTGCTTGTTCTTCAGTTAAAGCACCTTTACGAACACCACCTAATAAGTGATGCTTGTATAAAACACCTTTATAGGATAAAATTCTTCTGGCTGTATCTGAAGGTTGAGCTCCGTTTACAAGCCATTGAACAGCATTATCAATGTTTAATTCAATGGTAGCAGGATTGGTGTTTGGGTTGTAGCTCCCTAATTTTTCAAGAAACTTACCATCTCTTTTTGAGCGTGCATCTGCTGCAACTACCCAATAATATGGTTTTCCTTTTTTCCCGTGTCTTTGTAATCTAATTCTAACTGGCATATCACATTAATTTTGTAGGGTGCCCGACCCTCGATTATTAATTCTATAATTATTCTCCTCTAAAGGGCTGCAAATATACACTATTTTAATAAATACCCAATAACAAACAGCAAATTTACGCAAGGGATAATCAACGTTGATAACTACTAACAAATACACTTTTTCAAAAGGACGTATTTAGTTATTTTTAGCTACTTTTTTTATGTTGAAACCAAACTAATATGTACCTAATTTTTGATACTGAAACTACTGGTCTGCCAAGGAGGTGGAATGCTCCGGTAAGTGATACCGACAATTGGCCTCGTTGTGTTCAAATTGCATGGCAATTGCACGATGCACTTGGAAATTTATTAGACCGGCAGGAATACCTGATTAAGCCTGAAGGCTTCAATATTCCCTATGACGCTGAAAAAATTCACGGCATTTCCACCGAACTCGCCCAGGAGAATGGACTTCCTTTGGCCGAAGTATTGGAAAAGTTTAATGACGCCCTTACTAAAACCAAATTTGTAGTCGGTCAGAATGTTGGTTTTGATATTAACATTATGGGGGCTGAATTTTATCGGGCAGATCTAAAAACGTTGTTAGGGGAATTGCCCGTTCTGGACACATGTACGGAACATACCGCCACGCTCTGCGCACTTCCGGGAGGGCGAGGTGGTAAATTTAAGCTTCCTACCCTTACTGAGCTTCATCAATATTTGTTTAAAACTCCCTTTGCAGAAGCTCACAATGCCACAGCAGATGTGGAAGCAACTACCCGTTGTTTTCTGGAACTCATAAGAAGAAAGCAATTTACTAAAGAACAATTAGATGTTCAACCAGATTTTTTTGAAAAATTTACGGAAGCCAACCCACAGGAAATTCAATTAATAGGTTTAAAACATATCAACTTAAAGAAGGCTTCTGAAAAAATAGCCAATCATCTGAAAAATTTAGATGTAATAGATGTTTCCGAGGAGGACCTGAGCCAAAATATAAAGGCACTTGAAGATGCTGAATTTATACATCTGCATAACCACTCCCAGTTTTCGGTGCTGCAGTCTACCATAAAAATAAAGGATCTTGTTGCGAGTGCTGCAGAAAACAAGATGTCTGCCGTAGCAATGACAGATCATGCCAATATGATGGGTGCTTTTCATTTTGTTAAAGAGGTTAAGGCCCACAATAAAATGGTGGAAGAAGCTGAGGCTACGGAAAATGGAAATCCAGGCCCGGGTAATTACATAAAACCCATTATTGGTTGCGAATTTTTTGTTTGTGATAACCATTCCAATAAAAACGTCAAGGATCATGGGTATCAGATGGTGTTGCTGGCTAAAAATAAAAACGGCTATCACAATCTGGCAAAAATGTCTTCTATTGCTTACACCGATGGATTCTACTATGTTCCCAGAATTGATAAAAATATTATAACCCAATTCAAAGATGATATTATTGTCCTCAGCGGAAACCTTTATGGCGAAGTGGCTTCCAAAATTTTAAATATTGGTGAAAATCAGGCTGAGGAGTCTTTACTGTGGTGGAAATCTGTTTTTAAAGATGATTTTTATCTTGAAATAATGAGGCATGGTCAGGAAGATGAAGAAAGAGCTAATAAAGTATTGGTTGAATTTGCCAAAAAACATCAGGTAAAATTGGTAGCCACCAACAATACTTATTATTGCGCAAAGGAAGATGCAAAGGCCCACGACATTTTACTATGTGTAAAGGATGGTGAAAAACAAGCCACCCCAATTGGCAGGGGTCGTGGCTACAGGTATGGCTTGCCCAACCAGGAGTACTACTTTAAGAGCGGTACTGAGATGAAGGAATTGTTTAAAGACCTTCCTGATTCTATTTTGAATATTCAGGAAATAGTAAACAAAATTGAAACTTATGAACTGGCAAGGGATGTACTCTTACCAGAGTTTGAAATTCCTGTCGAATTCAAGATTAAAGAGGATGAAGCAGATAGTGGGAAACGTGGTGAAAACGCTTACCTCAGACATATCACTTATGAAGGTGCTAAAAAAAGATATGGCGATATTACAGATGAAATAAGGGAGCGCATTGATTTTGAATTAACAACTGTCGAGAACTCTGGCTATCCCGGCTATTTTTTGATTGTAGAGGATTTTATCAGGGAAGCAAGAAATATGGACGTTTCTGTAGGCCCCGGAAGAGGATCTGCCGCTGGCTCGGTGGTAGCGTATTGTCTTTGGATAACCAATATTGACCCTCTAAAATACGACCTCCTGTTTGAACGTTTCCTAAACCCTGACAGGGTTTCAATGCCCGATATTGACATTGATTTTGATGATGAGGGCCGTGGAAAAGTCATGGATTATGTTATCAATAAATACGGTTCTAAACAAGTAGCTCAGATTATCACTTATGGTACCATGGCTGCAAAATCTTCTATCAGAGATACTGCAAGAGTTCTTGACTTGCCCTTAAATGATGCAGACCGAATTGCGAAACTGATTCCCAATATGTCCAAATTGAGTAAAATATTTGGTGTCCCAGAGGCTGATCTTAAAAAACGGTTTCGGTCAGATGAATTGGAAAAAGTGAATAGCCTGCTCAACATTTCCGAAGGGGACGACCTGGAAGCGCAAACGGTGAATATGGCCAGGGTATTGGAAGGATCTTTACGAAATACAGGTATCCATGCCTGTGGGGTAATCATTACTCCCGATGATATAACCAATTTTGTACCCGTTGCTACCGCCAAGGATTCTGACCTTTATGTAACCCAATTTGATAATTCTGTGGTTGAGAATGCAGGCTTATTGAAAATGGATTTCCTGGGTCTGAAAACACTGACCTTAATAAAAGATACCGTTAAAATTGTAAAAGCCAAACACGGTATTCAACTAGATCCGGATCAATTTCCTTTGGATGATACAGCCACTTATGAACTATTTCAGCGAGGGGATACGGTTGGGATATTTCAATATGAATCTGCAGGAATGCAGAAGCACCTGAAAGATCTGAAGCCTTCTGTATTTGATGACTTAATAGCCATGAATGCGCTTTACCGTCCGGGGCCAATGGAATATATCCCAAGTTTTATAGCGCGGAAGAATGGCGAGGAGGAAATTGCCTATGACCTCCCGGTTATGGAGGAAAACCTTAAAGAAACCTACGGAATAACCGTTTATCAGGAACAGGTGATGTTATTATCACAAAAGCTCGCTGGGTTTTCTAAAGGTGACGCCGATGTTCTTAGAAAGGCAATGGGTAAAAAAATATTTGCCCTCCTTCAAAAACTTAAACCACAATTCCTTGACGGGGGAGAAAAAAATGGTCATCCAAGAGAAATTTTAGAAAAAATCTGGAAAGACTGGGAAGCTTTTGCTTCCTATGCATTTAATAAAAGTCATTCTACCTGTTATGCCTATATCGCCTATCAAACGGCCTATTTAAAAGCACATTATCCCGCAGAATACATGGCTGCCGTGTTGTCTAACAATATGAACGACATTAAGCAGGTTACCTTTTTTATGGAGGAATGTAAACGAAT
This sequence comes from uncultured Eudoraea sp., assembly GCA_965363995.1. Lineage (GTDB taxonomy): Bacteria > Bacteroidota > Bacteroidia > Flavobacteriales > Flavobacteriaceae > Eudoraea. The sequence continues at coordinate 179 of CBDTVZ010000219.1, read as the reverse complement.
GGGGCTGGAAGTTTTGGGTCCTGATGTAAACGAATCCTATTATAAATTTGCTGTAAATAAGGACAACGCAGTTCGTTTTGGCATGGGTGCTATAAAGGGGGTAGGACGTTCAGCCGTAGAGACGATCGTTGAAAACCGGAAAGAGAACGGGCCATTTAAATCGGTTTTTGATTTAACCA
>CBDTVZ010000218.1:0-4119 GCA_965363995.1 uncultured Eudoraea sp. | reverse complement strand
AAATGGACTATATTCTGTTGTTCTTCAAACATATCTGTAAGTATATCATTTTCAATTTCGATAGTTTTTAAGGTAGAGAGATCGATGTCCTCGATTTCCAAATAACAAATAATTAAATCATTATCGTATTTCTTTCCCAAAAACACAAAAGTTCTGTCTTTCCCATCTGTGCTTAAAACCAATTTGGACCGGATATATTTTTCTATATAATAGTTTGCCTCCTCAGATTCACCCTCCGTAGATAGATAGGTTTGAACGTCATAGCGTTCCTCTAGTACCTTTTCCAGGTCGTCAATAAAGATGCGACTAGTAATTTGCAGAGAATTATCCTTATTGGAATATTCTATATTAGTCACAGTCAAATAGAACTTATGCATTGCGGTAAATGCAAAAAGTGACAGAATTATCAGGAGGATGCTAGTTCGTAAAACAAGTGTTTTGAGTAGTTTCATAATTTGGTTTTGCAAGATTCATGCCATGGGTAAAAATTACTCTTCATCAGCCTCCTTTAAATAGGCATTACTGCGCAATTTAAGGTATTCCCAGATTGTAAGTTTATCGTGACTGTCTACCACCGCACTGAAAGCATTATCCACTTCGCAAAAATACATGAAGTCATCTATTTTATTCTCAGGTATATTTAGATACTTTACGAACAAAGAATCGGCATAATATTCCCTCACTCTATTGGTCCGTGCATATCTATTCTGTGTTGCTACTACTTTTTTAAGGTATTTTGTCCTGCCGGAAATAGCATTAATAATAGGGTTTATGGGTACTAATCCACCTCCGGTGGTTGCTTCATTAAGCTTGCGTTCTGACTGGGTCATTGGCTTTACATAAGCATTTGGAAGCCCTAATGTGGATGCCACATAAACTTTTTCTTTATTTAAACTATTCATATCCCTGCTAAGGTCTCCTGATAGGTTAAAGGGCCGCACGACCACTTCATCCAATTCATTAATAAACTCTTCCAAAGGCACTATTATAGATCTGCTTTCCAACATTGCTCTGGATACTACCAGGGTTTTACGTTTATACTGAACTGCAGAGAACAAGATGGTGTCATTAAGTTTAGTAGAAATTGAAAACAGCCCCTCTGCATCAGTAATAGTAGCTCTGTTAGAAGAAATATTCATAACATGAACATCGGGAACACCTTTATTTATGTTGGTTACTTTTCCTTCTAATTTGGAAAAAATTGATTGTGCAGAAGCATTTATAGCAATCAGAAAAAAAATCAGGAAAAATTTCTTATTCCTCGGCATTCATCTGTTTTAAAAATATATTACTTTGGGTTACCAGAAAATCAATGAGTTCAAATTCATTGTCTTTTTGCATTAAGGAACGAGGTGGTATTTTTTCATCACAATAGATTAAAAAGGCGTCTATCTGATCCTGAGGTATGTTAAGATCTATTACAAAAAATTCATCGTCATAAACCAGACGTAATACTTCGCTAACCTTTAATGGTTTAGTATCCTCGCCGGGTTCATCCTTTTTGGTATTCACAAGGGCCTTAAATATATTTACAAAATTAATTCCGTCTTGCACCAGACCCCGTGTTATTTTGTTCTCCGCAATATTTACAATTTCGGTAGTCTGGTCGGTCTCGTATTCAAACTTTTTAAATTCTTCATTTTGTAGTTCGAGGAATTTTTTTTGATTTTCCGGACTCACCACAACTTCATCCAATTGGGTTACCTTCTCATTAACCTCAACCACCAGGCGGTTATTATCCAAAATCTGCTGGGTTATTTTTACCACTTCAATCTGATAGTTGATAGAAGTAAAAACTATTTCATCATTTAATTTTACCCTGATAGCAAATTCACCATTATCATTTGTAATTGTAGCCCTTTGAGAAGTACTATTAATAACATTTTCATTGGGTACATTTACATTTCTGTACAGCACCTTGCCACGTAGAATAGTTCGTTCATCCCCTTGTGAAGTTCCTATAGCAATACAAAATAACGATAAAATAAAAAGAAATTTAATCTTCATAGGTAACTGTGCTTATTTAAATAATGCTCTAATTTATAAAGAAAATGTATGTTCTTGTCATAAAAAAATTTGGCGTCATTAAACTTTTGTTAATTTCTTCACGCTCAGCCTAAAAATCTAAGCCTGTCATGCACAATAAATGCAGTCGTATCAGATAAATTGGGTTGTTTATCCATACAACTCATCCATTTACCCCATAATCAAGTATTTTGGAGTATAAAGTTAGCTAAATGTGGATATAATTCTATTTTTGTTAGTCCCCGATGTACGAGAATATTAAAGAGATTTATATCTAATGTACCTTAATAATTTTATTGTCTTAAAAAGTATGATAAAATGTCCAAAACATATGATTCCAGGTAACCTGAAACATACCAAAATGAAAATCCTGATAGCCCTGGTAAGTTTTTGCCTTTGCAATGTTCTTTCAGCTCAGATTAAAATTGGCGATAATCCGCAAAATATTGACGCATCCTCCGTTTTGGAATTGGAAAGCTCAAACAGGGTACTGGTAATCACAAGGATCAACACCCAGCAGATGAATAGTATTGTTCCTTTGCAAGGAGCTGTTATTTACAATACGGATGAGCAGTGCTTATTTTTTTACGACGGTAATGCCTGGCTAAACCTTTGCTCAACCCTTGGCTTATCATTTACTGCAGATCCAATTGTGAATCCTACCAGCACCATTGTCATTACAGAAAACGCGGGGAATAGCAATTTTGAAGTTGGCGAAATAACCGGTGCAAATATTGTGGATTTCAGCATTAGTGGTAATGACATACAGAATAATTCTATTACTGCAGATAAATTGGCGCCAGATTCTGTAGGTAGCGAAGAATTACAGGATAATACGGTAGCAGATGCCGAAATAGACTACAACCAGGTAACCCTGAATGATTTTAACAACGATGCAGGTTTTATTACAGGAGCAGAAATTGTAAGTCCGGATCCAGGCAATTCCATTACCGACAATGGAGGCGCTTTTTATGACAATACCCCTCTACAAAATGATATTGCAGCAAATGCAGCCGCTATAGCTGCGGACGGGGATACGGATGCTGCGAATGAAATACAGAATCTTTCACTTGCAGGTAATAATTTGACCATATCCGGAGCCAATACAATAGATTTGGGCGTTTTTAACAACGCCGGGACGGATGATCAACAACTGATATTAGCAGGAAATACGCTGGCTATTGAAGATGGGAATACGGTAGATTTATCGGTACTTAACAATCCCGGAACAGATGATCAGAACCTTACCTCAGCCACTTTAAACGGGGCGAATGTTTTACAAATAAATATTGAAAACGGAGCATCGGCCACAGTTGACCTTTCTGCCTTGAGCGGAACGGGGTCTGACGATCAAAACCTAACAGGTGCTTCGCTTAGTCCTGCCAATGTTCTACAGATAGATATTGAAGACGGAACATCCGCTATTGTTGACCTTTCTGGATTGAGTGGAACCGGGTCTGACGATCAGAATTTGACAGGGGCCACTCTTACCGGCAATATTTTACAGATTGATATTGAAGATGGTACCTCCGCTACCGTTGACCTTTCCACCTTGAGTGGAACTGGTACTGACGATCAGAATATGACGGGGGCCACTCTTACCGGCAATATTTTACAGATTGATATTGAAAATGGTAATCCTGCTACGGTAGATTTGGGCGCTCTTAGCGGTGTTGATACCGATGACCAGACCTTAAGCTTATTGGGCAATCAAATCACAATCCAAGACGGAAATACCATCGATCTCACCCCTATTTTAGGAGGTGGAGGCTCTACCGAATTGGCTGATCAACTCACTATTGTGGGTTCTGGTGCAGCCGGCGATGAATTTGAGGTAAATGACGGGGCTATTAATTCTACAAAGATCACTGATGGCAGCATTGCACCTATAGACCTTGCCAACAATGCCGTGCAAACGGCCAAAATATTAGATGCCAATGTAACTCCCGTAAAAATTGCACCAGGAACTCCGGGTCAGTTTTTAACCACTAATGGTGGCGGCAATGTTGCCTGGGCCAATGTACCGCCCGCAGATGACAATCAGGTGGCGGCCGAGGTCCCTTTTACCCCAACGGGGAATACAGCGAGTATTGA
>CBDTVZ010000217.1:0-4133 GCA_965363995.1 uncultured Eudoraea sp. | reverse complement strand
TATAACCGTTCATTTTAAAAACATTATTCGTGGCATATACAATTTTTAATTCAGGATCGGTTACAAGTATAACCTCTTCTTTATCCATGAGTTCCTCATTAAAAGTATTCCTGTATGACCAGCGATTACTTTGAGCAAGGGTTTTTAGAAATCTAAGATCATCTAAATCCTTACAGGTTTTATCAAAAAAAGATCCAGAAAGATCCCAGGATAAAATGGGCAGGACTTTTGGGTTATTACTCATATAGAAATTGGACGCAGCTTTATCGTAATTTAAAAATTCCTTCATTGATTCTAATTCCTCTAAAAACTATTAAAACTTTGAATGTGGAGAGGAAAGTTTTTAAGTCAAAAATGGACTTAAAAACTTTCTTTCTCATAGCAATTTTTATCAATACTACTAAAAGATATTTGAGTGATAAAATTTGCATAGCTTATTAACAGTTTTGTTTAATAATTGCAGTAAATAGGACTATTTTTAATTCTCAACTATAAACAAAAATATAATTATTTTCTATCGATTAGACCGCTAATATTTAAATAAGCATGTTCTATTAAAGGAGGTTTTTCGACAAAATAAAACGGAATGGACAAGATTCTAATTAGAAATCAAACTTAAGTTGAACTGTTACAACATCTTTCATTTTATGCGCTTCCCTGATATCGGTATTCAAATTTGCCAGCGAAATACCTAATAAGCGAACTGAGTTTTCTAGTTTTTCCTGATATAATAATTCTTTGGCGGTCTCTAATATTATATCTTTATCTGCCACAAAATAAGGCAAAGTTTTACTTCGTGTTTGGAGGCTAAAATCACTATACTTTATTTTTAAGGTAATTGTTTTACCCGCTATTTCAGATTTCTTTAACCTGCCTTCCAGTTCCTGCACAATATGACCTAATCTTTCTAACAAGAAAATCTCACTGCTGAGATTTTCGCTAAAAGTTCGTTCGGCGCCTACGGATTTGGGAATACGATCAGCCTTAACGGCGCTATTGTGGATACCTCTTACTACATGGTAATAATGAGTTCCACTCTTTCCGAAATGATCTTCCAAAAATTGCCGTGATTTGCTTCTCAAATCTTTACCAGTGAAAACACCCAGTTTATACATCTTATCAGCAGTAACTTTACCAACCCCGTAGAACTTTCTTATTTCTAAATCTTCCAGGAATTGAAGAACTTCCTCGGGATTGACTGTTTTCTGTCCATCGGGTTTGTTATAATCGCTTGCTATTTTGGCCACAAACTTGTTTATCGAAATCCCGGCCGAAGCGGTTAATCCTAATTCGTTAAAAATTCGTTGCCTTATTTCCTTTGCAATTAAAGTGGCTGAAGGGTTTCCTTTTTTATTCATGGTAACATCCAGGTAAGCCTCATCTAAAGAAAGAGGCTCCACCATATCTGTATAATCCAGGAAGATTTCTCGAATTTGTTGTGATACTTCTTTGTATCTATGAAATCGTGGCTTTACAAATATAATATGCGGACAATTTTGCCTTGCGAGATAACCGCTCATGGCGCTTTTCACACCAAATTTTCGAGCTTCGTAACTTGCCGCAGATACCACCCCTCTTTTTTCACTACCACCAACTGCAACAGGCTTTCCCTTAAGTTCAGGATTATCCAATTGTTCAACCGAGGCGTAAAATGCATCCATATCTACATGTATTATTTTTCGTATGGAGAATTCATTGTGCATATTCAAATTTAAGGTATATTTAGTCTAATTGAAATGACACAAAAAACAGCGATTATATTAGGTGCTACCGGCTTAACAGGGAGTCTTTTATTGCAGATGCTTCTAAAAGATAATAGGTACAAGAAAATAAAATTATTTTCAAGAAAAACGGCAGGAATAAGGCATGAAAAGCTACAAGAGCACCTGATCGACTTGCTGAAATTATCCGATCACGTAAGTGATTTCCTGGCAGATGAAGTTTTTTGCTGTATAGGAACCACCAAAGCTAAAACACCGGATAAAAACCTTTATAAAAAAATTGACTACGGTATTCCTGTTCACGCTGCAGAATTATGTAAAAAAAACACAATAAAGACATTTGTAGTAATTTCTGCATTAGGAGCAAGTGCTGAAAGCAAAGTTTTTTATAATAAACTGAAGGGGCAAATGGAAAATGCGGTGGTTGCAATGGAAATTCCAAATACTCATATTTTACAACCGTCACTTATTGGAGGTCATAGAGAGGAGAAAAGGCCCGCAGAATGGCTTGCAAAGAATGCGTTTCTTATTTTAAATAATATTTTGGCAGGACCATTTAGGAAATACAGATCAATATATCCTCAAACAATTGCCGGTTGTATGGTATGGCTGGCAAATAATTCATATGATAAAGTTAGAATTCCTTCTGATGAAATCGAGAAGTTGGGAGGAATGGAAAACCATAAGCTGTCCTCATCTTAGGCTTAAGTTGGAACGAATATGATAGAAATAGAAAGAAAGTATCTTGTGAATTCAAGAGATTATAGATCTTTGGCCTTTTCAAAGACACATATTGTTCAGGGGTTTTTAAATTCACATCCTGATAGAGTAGTGCGAATAAGAATAGCAGATGACAAAGCATTTTTGACTGTAAAAGGTAGATCTAACACCGCAGGCACTACCAGATTTGAATGGGAAAAAAAGATACCAATCCATGAAGCTAAGCTTCTTTTAGAGCTATGCGAAAAGGAAATTCTGGAGAAAATCCGATATTATGTTCGAATGGGGAATCATATAATTGAAATAGATGAGTTTCTTGGCTCAAACAAAGGATTGGTGATAGCAGAAATTGAAATTGAAAAAGAAGAAGAAATTATTGAACTGCCTTTTTGGGTAGGATTAGAAGTAACCGGGGATATTAAATATTACAACTCTCAATTAAGCAAATACCCTTTTAAAGAATGGAAAGTGTGAAATGAAAATTATTAAGCGGGACTTAAATTAAAAAGCACTTTTAAATTGTTCCAGGAATCTAACGTCATTTTCACTTAGCAAGCGGATATCTGAAATTTGATGAAGTAATAAGGTGATGCGATCTATACCCATCCCAAAAGCAAAGCCGGAATAGGTTTTACTATCTATCCCGCAGTTATCCAATACATTTGGATCTACCATACCACATCCCATTATTTCCAACCAGCCCGTTCCTTTAGTCATCTTGTAGTCTGTTTCTGTTTCCAGTCCCCAATAGACATCAACTTCGGCACTGGGCTCTGTAAACGGAAAGTAAGATGGGCGAAGCCTTATTTTGGACTTCCCAAATAGCTCTGTGGTAAAAAACTGAAGTGTTTGCTTTAGATCTGCAAACGATACTTTTTTATCGATATAAAGTCCTTCTACCTGATGAAAAAAACAATGCGATCTGGCTGAAATTGCCTCATTTCTATAAACTCTGCCAGGAGAGATCGTTCGGATTGGCGGTTTGTTGTTTTCCATATACCGCACTTGAACAGAAGAGGTATGAGTACGTAAGAGTACGTCCGGATTTGTTTGAATAAAAAAGGTGTCCTGCATATCTCTGGCGGGATGGTGTTCCGGCAAGTTTAAAGCGGTAAAATTATGCCAGTCATCTTCAATTTCAGGACCCTCGGAAACATTAAAACCTATTCTGGAAAAAATATCAATAATTTGATTTTTTACTATGGAAATAGGGTGGCGCACCCCGAGTGTCATGGGCTCGGAAGGCCTTGTAAGATCGTTATATATCCTTTTTTCCTGGCTTCCAAGTTCGATAGCTTTTTTAAGGGTATTTACCTTTTCAGCAGCTTTACTTTTAAGTTCGTTTATTGTTTGACCAAATTCTTTTTTCTCTTCTGCAGGGATATTTTTGAATTCGGAAAAGAAATGATTCAAAAGACCCTTTTTCCCCAGGTATTGAATTCGGAAAGCTTCAATTTCCTTCGGGTTATCTGACGAAAAATTATCTACTTCGTTAAGGTGTTTTTTTAGTTGGTCTATCATTCTCTTTTTTAATAAATAAACATTTTGAGTAAAGCAAATGCAAAAGAAAATGCAAATTTATAACAATTATCCATCAAGGAAGCATAATTAACTCAAAAGCACTTAAGAATTAAGTCTTCTCAATTAAATCGGCTTGTTTAATCCATCTAACACATTCATCAAAATTTTCAA
>CBDTVZ010000216.1:0-4182 GCA_965363995.1 uncultured Eudoraea sp. | reverse complement strand
CTAATTCATCTCCCAAAATAAAATAGCGTTGGTCTTCAGAAAACCACCCCTGATGTGTATATCCTATATTAGCGTATTGAAAAGTACTGATCTGCATAGGGTTTTCTTTGTCTGTGATATCCACAATAGCAACTTGATTTTCATTCGCCCCTATAAAAATTTCCTGCCCTGCGTAATCAGCGTCAGGGCCGTTGTAGGTAACAACTTGTGCATCATGGGAGTAGCCGTTGGCACCATAACCTCCTGCAGCGATTGGATTTTTGGGGTCCTGAATATCAATGAAGTTCGCTCCTCCGTTAAAAGTGTTAGTGCCAACCGCATACGCATATCCGCTAACTTCATTTATAACAATATTATGTGCATTACCAAAACCGGTATAGCGCGTATCTGCCTCAAAAGTTTCCGGAGCATTCACCACATTCCTCAATTTAGTTAAATCAAAAACCTGCATCCCGTGACCGCTAGCCTCAGAGACAATAAATGCATGGTCCTGGTAAACTTTTATATCTCTCCAGGAGCTGGATACAGTTGCTGTTGGTAATTTCCCAAGATAAATCAGTTCTTCCGTATCTGTTATATCAACAAATGCAGTTCCGTTACTTAAACCTACCAAAGCGTATTCCTTCCCGGTAGTGGTGTCTGTCCACCCCCAGATATCATTTGCTGAATTAGCACTGAAATCTGCCAAATTAATTTGCCCTAATAAGTCAAACCCATTGCACGGATATGCTCCTGCCATCCCATTATTACATGGTATAAAACCGGTTTCGGGGATTTCATCCGGATCCGGTGACATATCATCAATAACGGAAGAGTCATCATTACTAGAACAGCCCAATAGTAAGAATAGGCTTAAAATAATCAGGGGTGTTTTGGTCATGGGGCAAAATTAATAATTCTTTTTCGCCATAAAGATAATATATTATTCCCATCCGCTTATTTTTGTACTATGTTAGAAGATAAGAATCAGGAAAAAACCTCGCTGGAACAATTGGGTGAATTTGGATTAATAGATCATCTTACCGGGAGTTTTAAAATGCAACATAAATCTTCCATTAAGGGAATAGGTGATGATGCCGCAGTGCTTGACTTTAAAAATAAAAAAACACTTGTCTCTACAGATTTGTTGATTGAAGGAATACATTTTGATCTAAGCTATATGCCGTTAAAACACTTGGGATATAAAGCGGTAATGGTTAATTTATCTGACATTTATGCGATGAATGCAATAGCTACTCAGATTACGGTATCTGTAGCGGTCTCCAATCGATTTCATTTAGAGGCTATGGAAGAATTCTATAAGGGTATTGCACTGGCCTGTGAGCTTTACAAAATAGATCTGGTTGGAGGAGATACTACCTCTTCTACTACAGGGATGATCATAAGTATCACGGCTATAGGAGAGGCAACCAAAGAAGACATAGTTTACAGGAGTGAAGCAAAACCAAATGATCTCTTAGTGGTTAGCGGTGACCTTGGAGCTGCATATATGGGGTTGCAAGTTTTAAATCGTGAAAAGGAAGTATTTAAAGTTAATCCCAATAATCAACCAGATATGTCGGCTTATACTTATATCATTGAACGTCAATTAAAACCAGAAGCCAGAAAAGATATAGTGGAACTATTAAAAAAACTGAATATTCAGCCAACTTCCATGATTGATATCAGCGATGGTCTTTCTTCTGAAATACTTCATTTGTGTAAACAGAGTAACGTTGGTTGCAATCTTTATGAAGATAAAATTCCATTAGATCCAACAGTAATTTCGGCATGCGAAGAGTTTAAACTCGATAGCACTTTAGTTGCTTTAAGCGGGGGTGAAGATTATGAGCTGTTGTTTACTATTGATCAAAAAAAATTCCCGGAATTAAAAGGCAATCCTAACTTTACTGTAGTGGGGCACATAACAGATAAGAATGAAGGCGCACATTTAATATCCAGGAATAATTCTAAAATTCCACTTACCGCTCAGGGGTGGAATTCATTTGCCAAAGCATAATTAAGCTACTTGTTGGGTAGTCCTATGTCTTTTTTGGTATAAGTCTTCTAGGGTATCATTGATCTCCTGAAGTTCAGGTGTTAAAACGGAAAGATTTCCGCTTACGTCTGTAGTGACTTCTTTGCCACAGTGAACACACTTATATTCTTTTATGTGCAAGGTTACTTTCTTGGAGACGGAATAATGGTGGCCAAAAATATTACAAAATATTTTTTTCATAATGTAGGTTTTAGGTCTGCATTCGTAGGGTTTGGGGATCCATAATATGCAATTAATAACTTTCAGTAAAAGTTAGTGAGATTTTAAATTCAAATAACTTAATTTCAGAACGCATCTAACTTACATTTTATTGGGTGTCCTCTGTAAATTTTATGCTTTTTTCGACGAACGTCTCTTTTTAAGACCAATTGTCATTTTATGAGGATGAATTTTGTTTTAGATATAGTCCATTTTTCATTTATCTTTCATGTTTTATAAATCCTATGATTAGAATAAAGGATACGCTGGTAACAGCTTTTGCACTTTTCTCTCTTTTCTTCGGTGCAGGAAATCTTATTTTGCCCCCACAACTCGGATTTAAAGCCGGGGAATTATGGTGGCTCGTTGCGCTTGGTTTTGCTGTCTCAGCAGTTTTAATTCCAATATTCGGAATACTCGGTCATGCCAAACTGCAGGGAACAATGTTTGATTTTGCCTCAAAGGTCTCATCTTCTTTTAGCCTGATTTTTTGCTTTATAGTATATGGTGTTTCAATTTCACTGCCTTCACCAAGAACAGCATCCGTTACTCACGAAATAGGTATTACACCTTTACTTCATAATTCCGCACTAAGTACAAGTATTGTCTATTTTATTTTAGTGTTCATTTTTGTGCTGAACCGAACAAAATTATTGGACATAATAGGGAAGTACTTAACCCCCGCAATTATTATAATCCTCTTATCTATTATGGGTATAACACTATTTTCTTTCCCACTAGATTTTGGAACTAACACTTTTAATCATCCTCTAACAGAAGGGATTTTGGAAGGTTATCAAACCTTTGATGCCATCGGTGCCATCGTAGTGGGAGGGGTTATTATAACTTCTATTGACTTTAAGGATAAAGAAGCTTCTTATGAGAGTAAAAAAGCTTTACTGGTCAGGGCCGGCTGGCTGGCTGGATTTGGTTTATTAATGATATATGCAGGATTAATTTTTACAGGAGCGGTCATGCACGGACAATTTGATCCGGCAATTTCACGTACTGCCCTTATCGCTGGAATAAGTAAAATTACTCTGGGTTCTAACGCTAACTTATTTTTGGGCATATTAGTTAGTTTGGCTTGTTTTACGACTGCTGTAGGAATTGTGGCAGGTACAGCAGATTTTGTAAAATCGCGTTTTCCAAAATCAAACAAAGCATATTTGATTACTGCTCTGATCAGTTGTTTACTTGGAGTGTTAATGGGGCAATTTAATGTAGACTACATCATCGCCATTGCATTACCAATTCTAATGTTTATTTATCCTATTACAATTGTTTTAATCCTGCTCAATGTGATTCCTAATAAATTTGGTTCCCCAAAGGTTTTCAGGACAGTTGTATTCACGACTATCCTTTTTAGTGTCCCTGATTTTTTAGGCAGTATTGGTTTAGGCAGTGAAATAGAATCTATTACAAGATGGCTTCCCCTTAGCAACTTAAGAATGGGCTGGGTATTACCTGCTTTGTTTGTTTTTATTTTTACTAATCTCAGGGAAAGAAGATTGTCTAAAACTGCCGGGTTATAGTACATATCACTATCCCTTATTTTAGATTATCAGAAACTAGTTTTGTTTGTTTACTTATTCATAAGATCTTCAAGATCTTCAATTTCAATCGGGATATTTCGCATTAGATTAAATGGAGTTTCTTTTTCCCTAATAACTACATCATCTTCCAGACGGATACCCATCTTCTCATCTGGAATATAAATCCCGGGCTCTACAGTAAAGACCATATTAGCTTTCATAGGTCTTTTTAGTTCTCCATAATCATGGGTATCTAATCCCATATGGTGACTCGTCCCATGCATGAAATATTTTTTATAAGCGGGCCAATCCTTATTTTCATTTTGTATATCAGCTTTATCAAGTAATCCTAAACTAATTAGTTCAGAAGTCATTAACTTTCCCACCTCTTTATGATAATCTGCCAATAAA
>CBDTVZ010000215.1:0-4203 GCA_965363995.1 uncultured Eudoraea sp. | reverse complement strand
TTAATGATACCATAATTTTATAATTTAACGGATTACAAAGGTACTAAAAAAAGTACTTATATTATTGTTAATAGTAACGGGAAGATCTATTTTAAATTGTAAAAGTCAAAAAATGTTTCCAATCCGTAAATTAAACGTAGTGTGAAATTTAGAAAACTATAAATTTAAAAGGTATTTACTACTTAATTCAAATCGAAGTTTATCTTTGTGTTTTATGGCTAAAAAAGGAAAAAAGAGAAAAGAAATTCGGAGAAAGCTTCTTCATAAGTATCGACTGGTGATACTTAACGAAAGTACTTTTGAAGAAAAGATTTCTTTTAAACTAAGCAGACTCAATGTATTTGTCACCGGATCCCTGTTTATAATCGGACTTATCGGGCTAACAACATTACTTATTGCTTTTACACCTTTAAGAGAATATATACCCGGGTATTCTTCGACTAAGCTAAAAAGACAGGCAACAGAATTAACATATAAGACGGATTCTCTGGTTAGAGTACTGAATTATACCAATAAGTATTTAAATACCATTCGAATGGTTCTGCGAGGGGATATTGAAAACAATCAAATTAATAGAGACTCCCTTTTTGAACAATTTAAAATAGACCCCTCCACCGTAGATCTTTCTCCAATCAGAGAGGACTCCATTTTAAGAGCAGAAGTGGCATTAGAAGATAAGTATAATCTTTTTGAAAGCAATAAAGACGGTGAGGGCCTTGTCCTGTTCTCACCAGTTAGCGGTACAATTTCTCAAGAATATGATGCTCAAAACAAACACTATGCAGTAGATATAGTTGCTCTTAGGGATACGCCCGTCAAAGCGGTAGCTGCTGGAACCGTTATTTTTTCTGAATGGACGACTGAAACAGGATATGTCATAATTATGGAGCATAAAGGCGGAATACTTTCAGTCTATAAACACAACGGCTCATTGAACAAGAACCAGGGAGACTTTGTTAGGGCCGGTGAGGTTATTGCCTCCGTGGGAAATACCGGAGAATTAACTACTGGGCCTCATTTGCATTTTGAGCTGTGGAACAATGGCAATCCGGTAAACCCGGCTGATTATATTGATTTTAACTAGAAAGGATGTCTTTAAAATCTTTAGCAGCCAGAATATTTGCAAAAAACATAGCCCGTAAAACAGCCAGGTGGGCGGCGGAACCTGTAAAAAGTCAGGAAAAGGTCTTCAAACATATAATACGGAATGCTCAAAACACAAAATTTGGAATTGATCATAATTTTAAACAAATAAAGAGCCACTCAGAATTTGTAAATGAAGTTCCAATAAGAGATTATGAAGCTTTGCGCGAGTATGTTGAGCAGGCGGTAGCGGGTAAGGAAAATGTTCTTTGGCCCGGAAAGCCGATCTATTTTGCAAAAACCTCAGGTACTACTTCAGGTGCCAAATATATTCCTATTACTTCCGATTCCATTAAAGAACAGGTTCTTGCCTCAAGGAATGCAATTCTGAATTATATTCATGAAACCGGAAATTCGGATTTTGTTGATGGAAAGTGGATATTTCTTCAGGGAAGTCCCGAATTACAGGAAAAAAACGGGATTAAATTAGGAAGATTATCAGGTATTTCAGCGCATTACGTGCCCAACTACCTTCAAAAGAACCGCTTGCCCAGCTGGGAAACAAACTGTATTGAGGACTGGGAAAATAAGGTAGAAAAGATTGTGGAGGAAACAATAAATGAAGATATGACACTGATTGCAGGCATACCTTCATGGGTCCAGATGTATTTTGAAAAATTAAAAACCACAAGCGATAAAAACGTAGGAACACTATTCAAAAATTTTAATCTATTTATTTATGGAGGGGTCAATTATGAACCCTATAGGGCGAAGTTCGAAGAACTGATAGGCCGCAGAGTAGATAGCATAGAATTATTTCCGGCGAGTGAGGGATTTTTTGCGTATCAGAACACTCAAAAGGAAGAGGGAATGTTGCTATTGTTAGACTCAGGCATCTTCTATGAATTTGTTAAGGCGGATGAATTTTTTGAGGGTCAACCAAAACGACTTACTATAAGTGAAGTAGAATTAAATACCAACTATGTCATGATTATTTCTACCAATGCAGGTCTATGGGCATACAATCTTGGAGATACCGTTCGGTTTATTTCAACCATACCTTATAAAATTGTGGTTACAGGTCGTATAAAACACTTTATTTCAGCATTTGGGGAACATGTTATTGCAAAAGAGGTTGAGGTTGCCATGCAAAAGGCCGTAGAGGCATGTGATGCTTCCATAAACGAGTTTACAGTAGCACCGCAAATTACACCTGAAAAAGATGAGCTTCCATACCATGAGTGGTTTATCGAATTTGAACGAAAACCTTCAGACATCTCTAAATTTATTGAAATTCTGGATACATCTCTTCAACAACAAAACAGTTACTATTTTGATCTTATTGATGGTAAAATACTACAACGTTTAAAAATCACCTCTATCAAAAAAAGTGGTTTTCAGGAGTTTATGAAATCTATAGGTAAATTAGGAGGTCAAAATAAGGTACAACGCCTTTCTAATGATAGGTCGGTTGCGGATAAGTTAACATTACAGCGAGAATAAGAATAGCATTTTTCGTTTTAGAAGAAGGGATTTAACCCTACTATTGGACTAAATTTTATTGACTCAATTAAATCTTAAGTATAAAATGTAATTTTGCTAAAGTATATGGAGATAGTAAAAGATAATACCAGAGCACAGGAATCTACAAATGCTATTGAGCGGATGTATATTACTATGCGTCATTTATTCAATAGAGGATTCTATAAACCTACGGGAGTTTCAGGGGAAACATTGAGAAATGCCCTTTTATCCTTGCATCCGGAGATTTATGGTTCAGTTGCTGAAGACAAGGCGGAACTTAATGGACTTGTCTATGTTTTGGAACGATTACCATCCGGAATAGAGCAGTGCAGATATATTAATCTTACCTCAGATGAAGGTTATGGAAAATCTCACTTTAAGGCCATTATCCCACCCAAAAGAAGAAGAAATTGCTACCGAATAGATAGTGAGCAGATGAATATTGAGATCACAAGAGGACGATCAGATATTTATGACATACTTACACATCTTACCTTTTTGTATATAGAAGCCGATAAGATAAGCCAGCGGGTGTTAATTGAAGACACAAATAAGACTATTCGGGATTGGAAAAAATTGGAAAAAGCGGCCACCAAAGCCAAACTTACTCAGGAGGAGAAAGAAACTGCACTAATTCATACCGCAAACATCCTTGGAAGATCATTTGTTGAGGTATTAGAGGTATATGAAAAACTAGCAACAAAGAAAGAACCTGAAAGATTTTTGAAGATCCTGTATTGGTTAGGTAAATTATCCATTGAGGAGGAAACAGGTGGCGAGAAAAGAGTGATTACGTTCAGCAGTATGCTAAGGGATCGATTGGGCCATCATATTCACGGTGAAATATGGGCCTTAACCATAAAGAAAAACTTAAAAAAACATAATTTATTAAAAAGACCAATTCATATTATTAGTGCCAATATGCATAGTGTGGTAAATTCGTTATATGCCAGAAAAGCACTTAGCAAAGAATTTCCTGCAAATGGATCCCTTGAGATATATGAGGCTTTAAGTTCCACGGATAATATTGCTTTACGCAATAAAGTAATTGCCATCGCAAAACGAAACGGGATGATTACTTTGGAAGACAGCTCAGGAACGAATATTGATGTTCAGATATTTGATATGGCTAAATTAGGTCAGGACGCCTGTTGTTATGAACTTAATATGGACCTGCCAGATGATAAAAAACCTGTTATATTTGTAATGGACTATGCCTTTGGGGAACAGGCGTATGAAACAATTGATGAACTTTTAAAACCCTATGTTCTAGAAAATGGTGAAAACATCTTTTTAGACGTGGCTTCAATTTCAATAATGGGTAAAGCAGGTATTCTTGAGGGCGGTAAAGGAGATTTAATGATTCCGTCTGCGCATATTTTTGAAGGTACAGCGGATAACTACCCCTTTAATAATGAATTTAGCGCCAATGATTTTGAGGGAAATGGCTTAAAAGTTCTTGAGGGCACAATGGTAACTGTTTTAGGAACTTCCTTACAAAATAAGGATATCCTTAGATTTTTTCACGAATCTACCTGGCATGCTATTGGGTTGGAGATGGAAGGGGCGCACTATCAAAAAGCCATTCAGGCTGCA
>CBDTVZ010000214.1:0-4220 GCA_965363995.1 uncultured Eudoraea sp. | reverse complement strand
CATTTAAATCTATTACACCTTCAGAATACAGAAAAATAATGGGATTGAAGTCCCTTGAAGGACGCATATACCGGGAATTGTTTACCGAGTTGCAAAACAAAAAGATACAGCAAAATATTAAGGTAGAATTTCCTAAAGCCAGTATTCATAGAAGAAATACCGGTTACGCAGTAGATGAATTATTGCATAGTAGCCTTTTTGGTGGTCCCGAGGATGAAATTAATATTTGCAAACTACTAAGTGGGAGCGAGGGAACACTTGCCTTTACAACGGAAATCACTTTGCAATTAGATGATAGTCCCCCTCCAATTGCGGCTATGGTAGTTACCCATTATAAAAATCTGGAAGATTGTCTTAAAGATGTGGTGCCTGTAATGAAGCATAATTTGCATTTGTGCGAAATGATGGATAAAGTGATTTTGGATTGCACAAAAAATAATAGGGAACAATTATCCAACCGATTCTTTGTTGAAGGTGATCCTGCTGTTTTATTAATGTTAGAGATAAAAGATAATTCGGAAGAAGGTCTTGAAGTAAATTTGGAAAAACTCTTAAAAACGATAGAGGCTTCCGGACTTAGCTATGCTAATCCTGTTCTGAGAGGAAACGATATTAAAAAAGCCATTGCACTAAGAAAAGCTGGTCTTGGTCTCTTGGGAAATATGGTGGGGGATAGGAAGGCTGTGGCTTGTATTGAAGACACAGCAGTCTCTTTAGATGATCTGAATGCTTTCATTGGAGAATTCACACAGATTATGAAAGATTATAGCCAGGATGCAGTCTATTATGCTCATGCAGGTGCAGGGGAGCTACATTTAAGACCTATTCTAAATTTAAAACAAGCAGAGGATGTTTCACTTTTCAGAGCAATCACAACGGATGTAGCTAAACTAACCAAAAAATATGGGGGGTCATTTAGCGGGGAACATGGAGATGGTATTGTTAGGGCCGAATTTATTCCTATAATGCTTGGTGAGGAGAATTATAAACTGCTTAGCAGAATAAAATCATATTTTGATCCTGATCATATTTTTAATCCTGGGAAAATTGTGGATGCCTATCCCATGGATGAATCATTGCGGTACGAAATAGATCGGCTTGAACCCGATATCAACACACTTTTTGATTTCTCAGACAGTGAGGGGATATTAAAAGCTGCTGAAAAATGTAATGGCAGCGGGGATTGCAGGAAAACCCATAAAGCGGCCGGGGGGATGTGTCCGAGTTATCATGCAACAAAGAATGAAAAGGATACTACAAGAGGAAGAGCAAATGCGCTTCGTGAAGTACTTACAAATTCAATTGAAAAAAACCGTTTTGATTCTAATGAACTAAAAGAAGTCTTTGATCTCTGCTTAAGTTGCAAAGCCTGTGCCAGTGAATGTCCAAGCAATGTTGATGTTGCCACTTTAAAAGCTGAGTTTTTATATCAATACCAGGAAGCCAATGGGTATAAATTTAGAAATAAACTGTTCGCATTTAATACAAGGTTGAATGCTTTAGGAAGTATAGCTCCCAAAATAACAAATGCGATTTATAATTCACGAATACTTAGCTATCCAATAAAAAAGTTTTCAGGAATTGCGACTGAAAGAACCTTACCTAATATTTCAAATATTAATTTAAATAAATATCTTCAAAGATCTTATAAACAATCAGTTAATGAGGGAAAGAAAGTGCTTTTATTTGTTGATGAGTTCACCCGATATCTGGATTCAGAGGTTGGTAAAGATGCAATAGATTTGTTACATGGTTTGGGGTATGAGGTAAGTCTCTTTCAGGGTGAAAGTGGTAGAGCACTTATTTCAAAAGGATTTTTAAATGAAGCTAAAAAACAGGCAACAAAAAATATCGAGCCATTGTACGAATATGCAAAGCGCGGGATACCAATTCTTGGAATAGAGCCATCGGCAATCCTAAGCTTCAGAGATGAATATAAAAGGTTTCACTGCAATTCGGACAAAGTTGAGGCAATTGCCAGGCAATCTTTTCTTATTGAGGAATTCTTGTCCAATGAGATAAAAAATGGAACCATACGGAAAGAACAGTTTACCAGGTCGGCTGCTACAATTAAAATTCACAATCACTGCCATCAAAAGGCCTTGTCTGATCAAAAAGTGACTTTTGATATATTAAATCTTCCTGAAAATTTTAAGGTAAGTATTATCGCTTCAGGTTGTTGCGGGATGGCCGGATCATTTGGTTATGAAAAAGAGCATTATAAGACGAGCATGCAAATTGGCGAGTTAAAACTGTTTCCATCAATAAGGAAATCAGGTGAAAACGTAATTATTGCTGCGAATGGAACAAGTTGCAGGCATCAGATTGCTGATGGTACAGATCGGAAGGCCCTCCATCCTGTAACTATCTTAAAAAATACGTTACGCATCAATTGATTTGTCTTCTTTTTCAACAGCTTGTTGTTTTGAGGCCAGCTTCATTTCAAAGGAGGTAATTATTTCCGTTAATTCCATTGACTTTAATTCTTCATCTGCAAAAAAGGGCGAAAGTTTGTCGTAGCTGTAATTATAGATTTTCCATCGCTTAAATGAATACTCCAAAGCACTCAGGTTTTCAACCCAATCTCCGGAATTAAGATAAGTACATTTCCCGTACTTTGTCTCAAATAATTCCTTTTTGGGCTGGTGGATATGTCCACATATCACATAATCATAATCTTTGGCTATTGCAGTTTCTATTGCTGTTCGTTCAAAATTGTCAATATATTTTACGGCATTTTTTGTACTATTTTTAATTTTTTTGACCAGTGAATATCTTTCTTTCCCAAGTTTAGTAAATAACCAATTTAAAATTCTATTTAAAAGCAATAAGAGATCGTAACCATAGCCACCTAACTTAGCAAGCCATTTTGCGTGTCGAATAGAAATATCAAAAACGTCTCCATGAAAAAACCAGGCTTTTTTGCCATCTAATTCTAAAATTAACTGGTCTTGTATACTGAAGTTTCCGATAAACGTTTTGCTAAACTTACGCAACATGTCGTCATGATTACCGGTAATATAAATGACTTCGGTACCATTGGAAGCCATACTTATAATTTTATTAAGAATCCTCAAGTGAGATGCAGGAAAGTAATGTTTGTTAAATTGCCAGATATCAATAATATCCCCATTTAGAATTAATTTTTCAGGTTCTATACTGCTTAGATAAGCCATTAATTCTTCTGCATGGCAGGCAAAGGCACCTAAATGCACATCAGATATTACCACCAGATCTATTCTCCGCTTTTTCAAAGGATAAATAATTATATAATTGCAAAATTAGACCCATTGGTATGATATTACTTTAAGCTAAAGTCACTATTATATAATGCGAAGGTTAAGTTTGGCATAGATAAATGGCCTATTGTTACCTTAATATTAACTGGACGCGCGTTTTGGTTTCCGTTCATTTAACATATATCTTTGGTTAGCGAAAAAAGGAGTTAATGCTCTTAATTTGATATAAGAAAGATCCTAATTTTATGGCTGGTAATACATTTGGAACACTTTTTAAACTCACAACTTTTGGTGAATCACACGGTAAAGCTATCGGGGGAGTTTTGGATGGATGTCCATCTGGTATAATTCTGGATATGGAAGCAATTCAGAATGATTTGGATAGAAGAAAACCAGGCCAGTCGGCAATAGTTACGCAGCGCAAAGAACCGGATAATGTCGTGTTTTATTCGGGTATTTTTGAAGGAAGGACCACCGGAACGCCTATTGGTTTTGCTATTTATAACACCAATCAAAAATCAAAAGACTATTCTCATATAAAGGATTCGTATCGCCCTTCGCATGCAGATTATGTATACGATAAAAAATACGGATTTAGAGACTATAGGGGAGGTGGCAGAAGCTCTGCTCGCGAAACAGCTAGCCGCGTTGTTGCCGGCGCTATCGCTAAACAATTTTTAAATGAAATTAGTATAAATGCCTATGTTTCTCAGGTTGGTTCTCTTCGACTTGAAAAACCCTATTCAGAACTGGATTTAAAACTTACCGAAAGCAATGCCGTGCGCTGTCCGGATCCGGAAACTGCTGCCAAGATGGTATCTTATATTAAAGAAATTCGTAAAGAAGGAGATACTGTAGGTGGGATTATTAGCTGCGTAATAAAGAATGTCCCTGTTGGCCTTGGAGAACCTGTTTTTGATAAGCTCCATGCCGATCTTGGCAAAGCTATGTTATCTATTAACGCAGTTAAAGGATTTGAAT
>CBDTVZ010000213.1:0-4223 GCA_965363995.1 uncultured Eudoraea sp. | reverse complement strand
AAATTTGCACATCTGCCATTAATCATGAAGCCTGAAGGAAAAGGTAAATTAAGTAAACGTGATGGAGAAAAAGGCGGGTTTCCCATATTTCCGCTTTCATGGGGAGATTCCACAGGATATAAAGAGGCCGGTTACTTTCCGGAAGCAGTTGTAAATTTTCTCGCTCTTTTGGGATGGAATCCCGGTACTGAGCAAGAATTTTTCAAATTGGATGAGTTAATTAAAGCTTTCAGCCTGAGTCGGGTACACAAATCCGGCGCCAGATTTGATCCTGAAAAAACCAAATGGTATAATCATCATTATCTTCAAATACAAGATGATGTAGTTTTACTAAACTCCTTTAAACCTATACTAGCCGAAAAACTTAATAATGAACCAGCGTTTGATCTTAATCTTGTAAATAATGATAATTACATAGCCAGCGTTATTTCCTTGATAAAGGAACGCGCATCTTTTGTGTTGGACTTTTGGGAACTGGGCAACTACTTCTTTCTGACTCCAAATTCATATAATGAAAAGGTTGTTAAAAAGCAATGGAAAGAAAATACACCTAACATTTTAAATAAAATTGCTTCCCTTTTGGATTCCCTGGAAGATTTATCCTCTCCTGAACTTGAAGAAATAGTTAAAAAATGGATTGGGGAAAAACAGTTAACTTTCGGACAAGTCATGGCGCCTTTGAGATTAGTTATGGTCGGGGATTTAAAAGGCCCGCATTTATTTGATATTATGGCATTGGTTGGCAAAAAAGAAACTCTAAAAAGAATTAAAATTGCTGTGGAAAAATTGTAACAAATGGTTAAAAAAGCCGACATATCTTCTGCATCTCTCGAATAATATTCACTAACTTAATTTTATACACTATGGGCAATTTACTTCTTATACCTATTATTTTTATAGGACTTTTTATTCTTATGGCTTCATTTTTCATTGTTAAACAACAAACTGCTGTGATTGTTGAGCGGTTTGGAAGGTTTCACAGTATCCGACATTCAGGATTACAGATGAAAATTCCGATGATAGATCGTATATCGGCCCGCCTGGGCCTTAAAATACAGCAATTAGATGTAATCGTTGAAACCAAAACTTTGGATGATGTATTCGTAAAGCTGAAAATTTCTGTACAATATGTGGTTCTTAGAGAAAAAGTTTATGAGGCATTCTATAAGTTAGAATATCCGCACGATCAAATTACTTCTTATGTCTTTGATGTTGTCAGGGCAGAGGTTCCTAAAATGAAATTAGATGATGTCTTTGTAAAGAAAGATGATATTGCTATAGCGGTAAAATCTGAATTACAGCAAGCCATGCTAGACTATGGGTATGATATTATAAAAACTTTGGTAACCGATATTGACCCGGATGCCCAGGTAAAAGCGGCGATGAACAGAATTAATGCTTCAGAACGTGAAAAGATTGCAGCACAGTTTGAAGGAGACGCAGCTAGAATTCTAATAGTTGAAAAAGCCAAGGCCGAAGCTGAAAGTAAGCGTTTACAGGGCATGGGTATTGCAGATCAAAGACGCGAAATTGCAAGAGGTCTTGAAGAATCTGTTGAAGTATTAAATAAAGTAGGAATAAATTCACAGGAAGCCTCAGCTCTAATTGTTGTAACCCAGCATTATGATACACTTCAATCTATTGGTGAAGAAACCAATACTAATCTTATATTACTGCCAAATTCACCACAGGCAGGCAGTGATATGTTGAATAATATGGTAGCATCCTTTACTGCAAGTAATATGATAGGTGAATCTATGAAAAAGCAAAAGCCTAAAAAAGAAACATAGTAATCTAATTGAGAAACTAAAAAACTCCCTCCGGAAGAAATTTGGAAGGAGTTTTTCTTTTGATGCTATATTATTGGTTTACTATCCTCAATAAATGGTAAAACCGCTATAGGTCATTTCTATAGGCATATTTAAATATCGGGCTTTGCCAGGTATGGGGCTGATGCGTGAATCCCTTAAACTGGCTCAATATTCATCAATTAATATAAATAATACCAATTGTAATATTTTTACAGATAAGTATTCTCTATTCTAGGGCTTATGCTCTTTTTTAGCCCACGTATCACGAAGGGTTACAGTTCTGTTAAATACCATTTTTTCCTGGGTAGAATCTTCATCAACATTAAAATATCCCAATCTTTGAAATTGAAAACGGTCGTTAATCTTTGCCTCTTTCAGGCTAGGTTCAACATAAGCTGTAATAACCTCCAGCGAATTTGGGTTAATGAATTCGAGAAAATCCTTGTCCTTATGGCTATCTGGTGTTTCATCTGTAAAGAGCCTATCGTACAATCTCACCTCAACCGCTAAAGCATGTTTTATAGAGACCCAATGTAAAGTGCCCTTAACTCTTCTCAAACTCTCCTCGCTTCCACTTCCACTCTTGCTTTTAGGATCATATGTACATTGAACTTCCAATATATTTCCATCTGCATCCTTAGTACAACTCTCTGCTTTTATGATATAGGCATTCTTAAGACGAACTTCGCCACCTAATTTTAATCTAAAAAATTTTCTGTTAGCCTCTTCCCTAAAATCTTCCCTTTCAATATATAATTCTTTTGAAAAAGGAAGTTGGCGAAAACCTGCTGATTCGTCTTCCGGATTGTTTTCTGCCTTGAGCCATTCTTCTTCACTCTCAGGATAATTGGTAACTACCAATTTTAAAGGATTTAAAACGGCCATTACCCTTGGTGCTATTTTGTTGAGATGTTCTCTAATGTGAAATTCTAAAAGTGAAACATCCGCAACATTTTCCCGCTTAGCTATCCCAATGGTCTCAGCAAAATTCCGGATAGACTCTGCTGTAAAACCTCTTCTACGCAGCCCCGATATAGTGGGCATTCTTGGATCATCCCAACCATTTACCAGCCCTTTCTCCACTAATTGCAGTAATTTACGCTTACTTACAACAGTATGGCTTAAGTTCCTTCGGGCAAACTCACGTTGTTTTGGTCTTATTTTTTTTGGATCAGTTACGTTGTCAAGAAACCAATTATATAATTCCCTGTGTGGAGCAAACTCAAGAGTACAAAGTGAGTGAGTTACCTGTTCTATATAATCACTCTCCCCGTGTGTCCAATCATACATAGGATAAATACACCAATCGGTATTTGTTCTGTGATGCGCTCGTTTCAGGATGCGATACATAATTGGATCCCGCATTAGCATATTGGGTGAAGACATATCTATTTTAGCCCGGAGAACATGGGTTCCTTCCTCATAAAGACCCTCTTTCATTCCTTTAAAAAGTTCAATATTTTCTGAAACCGACCTGTCTCTATACGGACTATTGACCCCTGGTTCAGTAGGACTGCCCTTTTGTTTGGCCATTTCTTCAGATGATTGGCTATCTACATAGGCTTTATCTTGCTCTATAAGTTCCAGGGCCCAATCAAATAGAGATTGAAAATAATCAGAAGCATAACGTTCAGTATCCCATTCAAATCCCATCCACTTTACATCTCGTTTAATGGCGTCTACATATTCCTGCTCTTCTTTTATGGGGTTAGTGTCATCAAACCTCAGGTTTACAGGTGCATTATACCGAAGGCCAAGGCCAAAATTAAGGCAAATTGAGCTTGCGTGGCCAATGTGTAAGTAGCCATTTGGTTCCGGAGGAAACCGAAATCTCAATGCATTGGCCGGAAAGCCATTAGCAAGGTCCTCTTCAACAATATGCTCAATAAAATTAAGTGATTTAGGTGTTTCACTCATGGATTTGATTTTGAAGCACAAATGTAGGAAAAATGAGGGTATGACCACTAATAAAAGATCCTCACCATACAATAACCCGATTTCACAACATATTTAAATGGTGCTACAACATTAAATTCCTATAGAGGTAATTAAATGACATATTTGTTGTTAAGTACACTGGTAAATTCAAGTAAAACTTTAACAACGCATGTAAAACGAAAAAAACAACGAACGCCCAATACGGTTTGCCAAAACCCAAATCCAGTAAGAGGCAAAACTGTAGTTCCCCCAAAACTACACTACTTATGAGAGCAAAACTATCCTTTAAAATCAAGTATTTCTTTTTGACCATACTGCTGTTAGGATGCATGCAACTCAGTGCACAGGTTCTTAATGCTCCAATGCCGTGATTCCTGAAAAAATCGGGCATCCCCATAAAGGTAAAGGCGCTGAACAGGGCGGCTGAGAATGTAAGGAATCCCAGAACAGGACCAATGCTCTTGCCTGCTAGCA
>CBDTVZ010000212.1:0-4244 GCA_965363995.1 uncultured Eudoraea sp. | reverse complement strand
CGTTCATAAATTTTATCAGGCAATATTTTCTTTAAAACCAATGAAAATTTCTGCATTTGACTTCCTACTTTATAATGAACTTTTGGGTTTTTCGTATTAATAATTTTAAACACCATTTCCGCTACCTTAATAGGATCCTGACCTTCCTGTACATGATCATCTATTATGGCCAATGATTTGCTATAGGATTTATAATATGGCGAAGCGCTATTTGCAGGTACATGATAACGGCCTGCTGCTATATTGGTTGCAAAATCACCGGGTGCCAGGTTCGTAATTTTAATACCAAAGTCTTTGGTCTCCATTCTCAGGGCTTCTGTAAGTATTTCTAAAGCACCTTTGCTGGCAGAATAAATTCCCCTGTATGGCAATCCCATATATCCGGCTATTGAGGTGATATTTATTATTAGACCTGAATTTTGCTTTCGCATCTGTGGTAATACAGCTCTGGCCACATTAATTGGTCCGTGGAAATTGGTGTCAAAAGTTTTTTTAATTTCAGCTTCCGGGGTTTCTTCAATTGGCCCCGTTATTCCAATTCCCGCATTATTTATAAGTACATCAAGAAAGCCCTCCGAGCCAATTAAATTACTTATGGCCAGTTCAATACTGGCAGTATCTCTAACGTCTAATTCTATGAGTTGAAAATCTAAAAAATCAGGATAGTTCTCCAAATTTCGGGTGGTTCCATACACCTTATATCCTTTGGATTGAAGATGCAAACCAATAGATTTTCCAATGCCTGAGGAACCGCCGGTAATTAAAACAATTTTTTGTCTCATATACCTTGCAAATAAACAAATAAAAAGAAGAGAAAGAAAATACTGCAATCTATATTCAGAACTTGAGTAGAGAATTATATGAGCTAGAAGAGCGTGTCAAAAACACAAAATAAATCGCATAAAAAAAGGCAAGCTACCTACATCGCACTGCTACAACCTCGTACCCTTGCTGCGTTCCCACCCTGGGGGATTCAGAGGGAGCTAGTCGTGTAGGACTTGCCTCGCGCAAATATACGACCAATTTAAATTTGGGACAATCGTTTTACCTTCTTATTTTAGCCCTAAAGCATTTTATAAATAATACTTTTGCTCAGAGAAGCTTCCAATATTGAGCTCATTAATCTTAACCCATAGAAGTACAATCACATATGAATTTCATCAAGTTTTTCATTCCTGTAACAATAGCTATCTTATTCTTAGCCTGCGAAGGGAATCCAAAACCCAAACAGCTATTTGAAATTGAGATAGCCGGTAAAAAAAATGAGTTTGGAAATCAGGAGTCCATAGCTGTATCCATAAAGAATAAAAAAGGAAAAACAATAGATAAAGTAAGCTATTCAATCGACGGCAAAGTTCTGGAAATAAAGGAAAACAAATTAAGTCTCGATATAACCCGTTTAGGGCTAAAAGAACTTAAGGCTGTAATTGAATATGAGGGGAATACGGCAGAAATAACGAAAAAAATAAAGGTCTTGTCCGGCACAGCCCCTGAAATTTACACTTATGAAATTGTCAATGAATATCCACACGATTTGAATGCGTTTACCCAGGGACTAGAATTTTACAATGATACTTTATATGAGAGCACGGGCAGTGGTGGAAATGCTAAATCATTCATCAGGAAATTGGATTTCAAAACCGGTAAAGTATTGCAACAAAAGGACCTGGCCAAAAATTATTTTGGAGAAGGAATTACAATTATAAATGACAAACTTTACCAACTAACATGGCAAAGCAGCATAGGTTTTGTATACCGCCTTCAGGATTTCAAAGAGCTTACTAGTTTTCAATATGGGGATAGCAAAGAAGGTTGGGGACTCTGTAATGACGGAAAAATGATTTATAAAAGTGATGGTACAGAAAAAATTTGGTTGTTAGATCCGGAGACACTTACCGAAGTAAGTCATATAGAAACAGTTACCAATAAATCCATTTTCAATAAAGCTAATGAATTGGAATATGTGGATGGAAAAATATATGCCAATGTCTGGCAAAAGGAAAGTATGATGATCATTGATGCTGAAAGTGGGGCGATTGTTGGAGTAATTAATATGGCCGGATTGAAAAATAAAGTTAAAAAACATGAAAATCTTGATGTTTTAAACGGCGTCGCCTACAACCCGGCAAGAGGCACCTTCTTTGTCACTGGGAAAAACTGGGATAAGCTCTTTGAAATAAGAATCAAGAAAAAATAGATGGAGGCTTACGAAAAAACATTAATTGTACAACCTGATGATCTTGATGACCTGAATCATGTAAACAATGTCCGCTATGTTCAATGGATTCAGGATATTTCCAAAGAGCATTGGCAATACCTGACTTCTAAAGAACTTCAGGAACGTTTTATTTGGGTAGTCCTTAATCACAACATCACCTATAAAAGCGCCGCCGGTATGGGTGACATTATTCTTCTTAAAACATATATTGAAAATTCAAAAGGAGCAATTTCTACAAGGGTTGTTGAGATGTATAATAAAACAACCGATGCTCTTGTGGTCCATTCAAAAACAACATGGTGCCTTCTTAATCCCGAAACACTCAAACCTATACGAATTTCAGAGGAAATTCGTTCTATTTTTGTAGATGTGACAAGGAATCCTTAGTTAAAGTGATATGCGCCAAAGGTTATTTATTATACCCATCCTACTTTTAACACTTCTCTGGTGCTCTTGCAGGAAAGATTTTCAATACGATACCAGCAGTGGTAATTTGGAGTTTTCAAAGGATACAATCTATTTAGATACCGTTTTTACCAATATTGGGAGTAGCACGTATTCTCTAAAAGTCTACAACCGATCTAATAACGATATACAAATCCCCAGTGTACGTCTGGCACAAGGCAATAATAGCAGCTACAGATTAAATGTAGATGGTGTTGCTGGAAAAGAATTTGAAAATGTTCCTTTGAGGGCTAAAGACAGTTTATTCATTTTTATAGAAACAACTTTTGATATTTCAACTATAAACCAAAATGAATTTTTATATACAGATGCCATCCTTTTTGATAAAGAACCCAAACAGCAAGAAGTACAATTGGTGACCTTGATAAAAGACGCGATATTCCTTTATCCGGCCGAAAATGCAGATGGAACAAAAGAAACTTTATTCTTAGGACTGGATGAAGATGGAAACGAAATTAGGATAGAAGGATTTCTACTTACCGATGAGCAACTAAACTTTAGCAACGAAAAACCTTATGTCATCTATGGATATGCAGGGGTGGCATCAGAGAAAACGCTTAACATAGCCGCGGGCAGCAGAGTTCACTTCCATGAAAATTCGGGAATACTGGTTGGAGAAGGGGCTTCCCTTAGTGTTAACGGCGCATTAAGTACGGATACACTTCTTTTGGAAAATGAAGTAATTTTTGAGGGCGACCGCCTGGAACCTGAGTTTTCAGGGGTACCCGGGCAATGGGGAACCATTTGGCTGGCTCCCGGCAGTATTAACAATACCATAAACCATCTTACTATCAGAAATGCTTCTGTGGGGTTGCTGGTTGAAGATAATCCGTCCTTAAATCCACCAAAACTTTCCGTTAGCAATTCTCAGATTTATAACAGCCTGGCTATAAATATTTGGAGCAGATCTTCCTCAATTAATGGGGAAAATATGGTTCTTGGTAATGCGGGGAACGGCTCATTAGTTTGTGAGAATGGTGGTAATTATTCATTCCTGCATAGTACAATAGCCAATTATTGGAGTAATGGTTTCAGATCAGGTGCAGCTTTGCAAATCAGTAATTATGATCCTGATGAAGATACAAGTGCAAGCGGACAAGACCTGACTGCTAGTTTTATAAACTGTATTGTAGATGGTAATACATTTCTTGAACTTTCATTAAATTCTAATGAGACAAATTCGTTTGACTTTTCTTTCACCAATTGCCTGATTAAATTTAAGGATTCAAATAATCAATTTGATACAGATCCCTTCTATGATTTTGATAATGATACGTACTACAGCAATGTTTTCCTGAATGAGGATACTGATTTTTTAAACACGGCAAAAAACGACTTCCAGCTGGGTAATTCTTCTTCCGCAATTGATAAAGCAGACCCTGCAACAGCATTACTGGTGCCCATAGATATTCTGGGAACAGATCGTACTACCGAACCCGATATTGGGGCCTACGAATTTATGGCTGTAGAACAGAATTAAGCTTCAGTCATCAAATTTGAGAGAAATTTCTTTCAATAATATTGATTTTCAACACTTTATGTAGAAAAACCTTAATTATTC
>CBDTVZ010000211.1:0-4253 GCA_965363995.1 uncultured Eudoraea sp. | reverse complement strand
TAAGAGCAAAGGAAAAAACAATACTCAGGAGAAAGTAGATAACCCTGCTTTGTACGTCTACCACTTTCTGAATATGGGACATTAGTTTTAATGATACTCCCCTGGAATCTGCCATGCTTATCTTATTTTATTAAAGATGGCACAAAAATACATAGTAAAGGGTCTAAAAAACCTAACATTTGTCATGATAATTTCCAAAACCCATTCAATGGTTAAAAACATCACAAA
Organism: uncultured Eudoraea sp.; assembly: GCA_965363995.1. Taxonomy (GTDB): domain Bacteria; phylum Bacteroidota; class Bacteroidia; order Flavobacteriales; family Flavobacteriaceae; genus Eudoraea. The sequence continues at coordinate 4,025 of CBDTVZ010000211.1, read as the reverse complement.
TTGTTGTTAAATTGTTGATAACTTAAGGGCTTCGTATATGCACAAACACTACATTCTATAGGGTATTATCTATATTTGTAAGATTGCTAAAAATTAAATAAAACACTTAAGTTATTCTATGAGCGAAGAAGCTAAAAACAACGAATATTCCGCTGACAGTATTCAGGCATTAGAGGGTATTGAGCACGTGCGTATGAGGCCGTCCATGTATATTGGAGATATAGGAGTCAGAGGATTACATCATTTGGTTTATGAAGTAGTGGATAATTCAATTGATGAAGCAATGGGAGGCTATTGTGACGCTATTGAGGTTGTCATTAATGAGGATAATTCAGTTACTACCAAAGATAATGGTAGGGGTATACCGGTGGATCTCCACAAGAAAGAGGGCGTATCTGCTCTTGAAGTAGTAATGACCAAAATTGGGGCTGGGGGTAAATTTGATAAAGATTCTTATAAGGTTTCTGGGGGTTTACATGGTGTAGGTGTTTCTGTTGTAAATGCACTTTCAGATCACTTAAAGGCGTCTGTTCACAGAGATGGCAAGGTATGGGAACAGGAATACGAAAGGGGTAAATCTCTTTATCCTGTTAAAAGCGTGGGAGAATCCAGCGAAACAGGTACTATAATAACTTTTCACCCGGATGCCGACATTTTTACCCAAACTATAGAATACAGTTACGAAACCCTTTCCAACAGGATGAGGGAACTTTCTTATTTGAATAAAGGAGTGACTATCAGTATTACAGACAAGCGTCAAAAAGACGAAGAAGGTAATTTTGTGTCTGACTCATTTTATTCAGATCAGGGGTTAGTAGAATTTGTACGTTTTTTAGATAGCAATAGGGAATCCTTGATCAAGGATGTCATATCTATGGAGGGTGAAAAAAATGGGATTCCAGTTGAGGTGGCTATGATCTATAACAATAGCTATACTGAAAACTTACACTCTTATGTAAACAATATCAATACCCATGAAGGAGGAACACATCTGTCTGGATTCAGGAGGGGGCTTACAACAACTTTAAAGAAATATGCCGATAGTTCCGGGATGCTGGATAGGGTGAAATTTGAGGTTGCCGGGGATGATTTCAGAGAAGGTCTTACGGCGATTATTTCGGTAAAAGTAGGGGAACCTCAGTTTGAAGGACAAACCAAGACAAAACTTGGAAACAGGGAAGTTTCTTCGGCTGTTAGCCAGTCAGTATCAGAGATGCTTACCAATTATCTGGAGGAACATCCTGATGATGCCAAAATTATTGTGCAAAAGGTGATTCTGGCTGCTCAGGCTCGACATGCCGCTACAAAGGCTCGGGAAATGGTGCAACGGAAAACGGTAATGAGTATCGGGGGTTTACCGGGAAAATTGTCTGATTGTTCTGAGCAGGATCCAACCCTTTGTGAAGTTTTTCTTGTTGAGGGAGATTCCGCAGGCGGAACTGCAAAACAAGGCCGGGACAGGAAATTTCAGGCAATACTACCTTTACGTGGTAAAATATTGAACGTAGAAAAAGCCATGGTACATAAGGTGTTTGAAAATGAAGAAATAAAAAATATTTACACGGCATTAGGGGTAACCATAGGTACGGAAGAAGACAGTAAAGCCTTGAATCTCGAAAAATTGCGTTATCATAAAGTTGTGATCATGTGTGATGCGGATGTAGATGGAAGTCATATAGAAACATTAATACTAACTTTTTTCTTTCGCTATATGCGGGAACTAATAGAAGGAGGCCATGTTTATATTGCAACTCCACCTCTTTATCTCGTTAAAAAAGGGAGTAAAAAACGTTATGCCTGGAATGATAAGGAGCGAGATGAGATTGTTGAAAGTTTTGGAGGTAGCGCCGCAATTCAACGCTACAAAGGTTTGGGTGAAATGAATGCGGAACAACTTTGGGATACTACTATGAACCCATCGTTCAGGACTTTACGACAGATTACAATTGATAACGCCACTGAATCTGACAGAATATTCTCTATGTTAATGGGAGACGAAGTTCCTCCAAGAAGAGAATTTATTGAGAAAAATGCTGTTTACGCGAATATTGACGTGTAACTCCTAATAATTAAAAGTAAAAATCCCGATGTGAAAGCTTCGGGATTTTTTTATTGTAATTAAGTTGTTAGTTTCCGTTCTATTCCCGGGAGCTATTAATCTTAAATTAAAAAAAGCAGCCTTTTTAAAAGGCTGCTTTTAGTAACTATATGGAAAAAAAAATTGGGGAATTACTCTCTTTTTGCCAGGGTTTCACCTTTTACATCCTCCAGCAACATACCTTCTGTTGATTCTTTCATGCTCACAACATCTTTAATCATATCTGTACCGGGATAGGAAATAGTGTAAACACCTTTATCCGCTACCCAGCTAAAATCAGTTTTGAAGTCAAGCTGAGACCCATTATATTTTTGGTACCTTCCTAAATACACGTCATTGAATATCCATTCCTGTCGAATAGTTTGCTTACTAGTTTCACTGACATTAATAACATCAACCCTGTACCAAATACCGATGACCGGATCATTATTTTCCGGGATTCTGGAACAGTTACTGGCTAAAACAATAGCAACTATCGCCATAAAGGAGAAAAGCTTTTTCAATTTTAGTAGGTTTTAGATTTGGGATCTATTAGTATTTCTAACGCCAATACTAAAACAGGTATTGTTAAAATTCGATGTAATACATTAGAATTGGATTTTCTTCGTTGAATTGCATTTTATTTTAACATATTTATAAAACAATGCATTTACAAATCAAAACTTCAAGGGAAAATATATGTTGGTAATGGGTTCTTAAATCTGTTAAATTTCTGTAATTTTACCAGTCTTATAAATCACTTTAAATATAGTATATCATGAAAGTTACAGTAGTTGGAGCGGGTGCAGTTGGTGCTAGTTGTGCCGAGTATATCGCAATTAAAAATTTTGCTTCGGAAGTTGTTTTGCTGGATATTAAAGAAGGTTATGCTGAAGGAAAGGCTATGGACCTTATGCAAACGGCTTCTCTGAACGGTTTTGACACCACCATAACGGGCACTACAGGAGATTATTCAAAAACCGCCGATAGCGATATTGCCGTAATCACATCCGGGATTCCCAGAAAACCGGGTATGACTCGTGAGGAGCTGATTGGCATCAATGCGGGGATAGTGAAAACTGTTGCTTCAAATCTTATAGAGCATTCACCAAATGTAACTTTGATTGTGGTTAGCAACCCGATGGATACCATGACCTATTTGGTGCATAAGACCACAAATCTTCCCAAAAATAAAATTATTGGTATGGGAGGGGCATTAGATAGTGCCAGATTTAAATATCGTTTGGCTGAGGCTCTTGATGCTCCTATCTCAGATATTGATGGAATGGTCATTGGTGGGCATAGCGATACTGGAATGGTACCTCTTTCCAGTCAGGCTGCAAGAAATAGCGTAAAAGTTTCTGAATTTTTATCGGCGGACCGACTTCAACAGGTAGTGGAAGACACTAAAGTGGGTGGTGCTACACTTACTAAACTTCTTGGCACAAGTGCCTGGTATGCTCCTGGTGCTGCAGTATCAGCATTGGTACAGGCTATTGCCTGTGATCAAAACAAGATGTTTCCTTGTTCCACTTTCCTTGAAGGGGAATATGGCTTAAACGATATCTGCATTGGTGTTCCTGTATTACTCGGCAAAAATGGAATTGAAGATATAGTGGAGATTTCTCTGAGTGATGCCGAAAAAACTAAAATGCAGGAGAGCGCTGTAGGGGTTAGAAATACTAATGGTTTACTGGACGTTTAGAATAAACCATTTTTTGATTTATAGGAAGCATCACATGAGTGATGCTTCTTTTTTTGGAATGAGTTCAGGCTGTAAAAAGTTTGTCTCCATTATGTCCGGGCTCCGGCAATTTTGAGGATATGTATGTTTTAAGGCTGTAATTTGAAAAGATTGATAAATAACGCGTTAATGACAAAGGTCCCAACGGTCCTTTGATCTATACAAATAACATAAATAAATTGTCAGTTCTTAAGGGAAATGATA
>CBDTVZ010000210.1:0-4283 GCA_965363995.1 uncultured Eudoraea sp. | reverse complement strand
CTTATTGACATTAACTGGCCATTCTCATCAAATGAAGTAGCTATAAGAACGTCAGGGAGTTCAGGATCAACAACCCACGAATGATATCTGCCTACTTCAATTTCCCTGGGTAAGCCTTCAAATAAAGGTTCCTCATTTTCAAGGATTATTTTTGTTGCAACCCCATGATAAACTTCGTCCAGGTTTATCAACTTACCACCAAAAACTTCACCAATAGCCTGCTGGCCAAGACAAACTCCAAATATGCTTTTAGTTGGTGCATATTTGGCAATTATTTCTTTAAGAAGTCCTGCTTCATCAGGGATTCCGGGACCCGGCGAAAGTACTATTTTCTCAAAATCATCAACTTCCTCCAATTTTAGCTGGTCATTGCGTTTAACCACTACTTCGCAACCCAAATCCTCCAGATAATGTACCAGATTATAAGTAAAGCTATCGTAATTATCTATTACCAGTATTTTGTTCATGGTTTATTTATTGTTCTTTTTCAGATAGTTTCTGCAATTTCCAGCGCTTTATTAAGAGCTCCCAATTTATTATATGTTTCCTGTAACTCCTTTTCCGGTTCGGAGACAGCTACTAAACCCGCTCCTGCCTGGTAATGAAGTTGGTGATTCTTACTTAAGAAGGTCCGGATCATAATTGCGTGATTAAAATCTCCGTCAAAATCCATAAATCCTATGGCCCCGCCGTAATAATCTCTGTTGGTGGTCTCATATTTTTCAATGAGCTGCATAGCCATATGCTTGGGTGCCCCACTCAGGGTACCTGCCGGAAAGGTGTCAGCGACAACTTTCATAGTGGATGTTTCTTTTTTCTTTTGCCCTGTAACTTTGGAAACAAGATGAATAACATGAGAAAAGAACTGGACTTCTTTATAGTTTTCGACATTTACCAATTTCCCATGTCGACTTAGATCGTTACGTGCCAGGTCTACAAGCATAACATGCTCGCTATTTTCCTTCTCATCTTCTGTTAGTTTTTTAGCTAATAAAGCATCTTCTTCATCATTTCCGGTTCTTTTAAAAGTGCCAGCGATTGGATGTATTTCTGCCTTCCCGTCTTTAACAATAAGCTGCGCTTCCGGTGAACTGCCAAAGATTTTAAAATCTCCATAGTCAAAATAGAACAGGTATGGAGAAGGATTAATAGAGCGAAGAGCTCGGTATACATTAAATTCATCTCCTTTAAACCCTTGTGAAAACCTTCGTGAAAGTACTAATTGAAAAACATCACCTCTTTTACAATGCTTTTTAGCCAGGGATACTTGTTCTTTATATTCTTTATCATTTAGATTTGAAGAAGCATTGCCTTCCTTTCTGAAATTATAGGAGGCAAAATTTCTTATGTTAAGAAGTTGTTCAATCTCTGAAATATTGTTATCAGAATCATAACAATGAGCAAATATATAAGCCTCATTTTTAAAATGATTTATGGCTATTATATTTTGATAAACAGCATAATAAATATCAGGAATATCCAGAGCGCCGTCTTTTTTTGTAATAGAAATATCTTCAAAGTACCTAACTGCATCATAGGACATATAGCCAAACAATCCATTATTAATAAATTTAAAACTATTAGATTCTGTCTTAAATATTTGGCTGAAATTATGTATAATTTCCACAACATCGGTTTCGCTGTTTATAGTTATTACATTAACCGATTTGTCCGGAAATAACTGAGTAATTTGCTCATCCTTTACCTTGATAGAGGCTATAGGATTACAACATATATAGGAAAAGGTATTATCATTTGCCCTGTAATCACTACTCTCCAAAAGTATACTATTGGGAAACTTATCACGAATTTTTAGATATACGCTTACCGGGGTTATAGTATCTGCGAGTATCTTTTTATAATATGTTTTAAGTTCATATGCCATAATCTGCAAAAATTTAGATACTAACTAATTCTGAAAAATCAAAAAGGCTTGTCGTGATAGACAAGCCTTTTCGTATAGTTATACTACAATGGTGCTTAGCTCACGACTTTATACGTAAGTTATTCCACCACCAAGTATTTACTATTCTAAAATTCATTGAGTCAAATATAGAAAGGAATTTCATAAATACAAATCAATTTAAAGGAAATATAGATACAAAAACCAATATTGCATAAAGTGATTATAATTAATAGTACTGATTCCTAATACTTCAATCCCATTCGTTCAGATCCGTATAAAATATTTGTTTGAGCCCAAGAACTACTTTTGTTGTTATTTTGACAGTGTCTTTTACTTGTTCTCCCTCGTAGTCTAAGGAAACAATAATACTATTTTAAGTTTAAGGGAATAAACCTACTACCGGAATCTCCAGATTAGTGGCGTTAAGATTAATAGGTTGTTACATGGGTGTCTTAACTAGAACTTTCACGGTTAGGTAGCAGGGTTTTTCTGCTTCTGTGGGAAGTGCGGTGAAATCTTCTATGAATTAAATCGATTCCATCTTTTGGAAAATGGAACAGATTAATTAATCCTCGGGTATAGTTCTACCAAGACAATTGAAATTTATTCCCATGTAGCGGTCCGGTCCTTTAAGGATATCGATGATTTATTATCTTAGTACACATAAGTAGGATATCATCAATGATGCTATCCCATTGTTAGCGGTCATTAAAATAATATTATGAAATTAATAACTCTTTTAATTTGTATCAGCTTATCAGCGTGTTCAATCGAGCAATCTGAAAAATTTGATCTTATTATTTCAAACGTGAATTTGATTGATGGTACTGGAAACCCCATGCAGAAAAATGTAAACATCTATATTAAAGGCAAGAAAATATCGAAGATCGAAAAAGGAGAAATAGATTCTCAAAATATTGTAATTGATGGAAGCGGTAAATACATCATTCCGGGTCTTTTTGATTGCCACATTCATACAATAAACTATAAAGAGGATTTTCCAATATTTGCACATTATGGAATAACTTCAATTTTAGTTACAGGAGGCAGCAAATGTACTGACGATTATTTTTCACAAATGAGAGCAATGGGTAAACAAGATTCTCTACCGGCTCCAAGAGTTTCCCATACCAGTCAACATTTTACAATGAAAGGGAAACATCCTGTCAAAACCTATGCTTCCAAAGACTGGGTTGATGGGAAAACTGTTTTTTATCTGAAGGATACACTTCAGATTGAGTCATTAGTTAAACAAGTAGCGAAACAACCAATTGTAGGAATAAAACTTACAGTCGAAGATGGTCCTTTACCACCATTTGTTGATCGAATGCCACAGGAGTTCATAAATAAAGTGGTCAGGGAGGCAAAGAAATATGGGCTGGATGTCTATGTCCATGCCAGCGATAATGTGGAAATGGCTATGGCAGAACGGGCAGGTGTAAAAAATTATCTTCACTATGTAGTGATTGATCTGGACTGGGAACGGGATTCTTCCCTTATTGCAGGACTCAAAGAAAATAATTCGACAATTGTAACTACTTTGATGTTAAAAAAGAGCTGGCTTTATCCGTTACATCCTGATTGGATTCAAAAACTTAAGGAAGTCAATATTTACTCTAATGAGGAAATAGAGTACTTAAGCGATCCCGCAAGAAAAGGAAAATCTCTGGGAATATTGAGAGGCAGGAAATTTATGAAGGATGACGAAATTCCTACGCTTCTGAGTATGGTAAGGAATCAAATGAATGATTTGAATGCATTGCAGAAAGATAATATCAATGTTGCTCTTGGAACGGATACTGGCAACGATTTTATTTTACCAGGTATAAGTCTGCATGAAGAAATGCAAATTATGGAGCTAGGAGGTTTTGAGCCTCTTGATATTATTAAGATGGCGACACATAATGCAGCTAAGATGTTAAAACAATTGGATAGTTTGGGTACGATTGAAGAAGGCAAGTATGCAGATATGATTTTACTTGATCGCAATCCGCTTGATTCCATTAGTAATACTCTCTCAATAAATAGGGTAATAAAAAATGGATATATTCAAAAAAGGATGAATTTAAACGCCCGCCAACAATCGATATGACAACAAGCCTCCTAAGGGTCGGCCTGCGCATATCGGGAACGTTGTGAGTAATAAAACAAAATAGATATGAACAAACAAATTACTAAACTATCAGCCGTACTCTTTTCTGTAGCATCATTAGCGTTTTTTACGCTTATAATCTTGTATATTTTTGTTTACAAACCTCCAATTGGAACATGGGACGAAAAAATCCTGTATATCAATAACAATTGGGGCTTGATATCTTCTATTTGGAGGCTTGAGTTTTTTGTAGTTGTAATAATAGCTTGGGTTTCCTTTAATTTT
>CBDTVZ010000209.1:0-4300 GCA_965363995.1 uncultured Eudoraea sp. | reverse complement strand
CCTAACCGTTACTACTGCCCAGCTAAGCGGGTGCAAATATAAAGCACTTTTTTAAATTAAAAATAAATTTCAGGTATTTTTATGAAATAATTTTAACCTCAATTTTTAATGTACTAATTACTAGCTTTTTGCTCCAAGATTTATAGCAAAAAAAGCTTATAAAGCTACGTCATTTTAACGTTAACTGCAACTATTTTTTTTCCTTTTCTGTCTTGCTCCATTTATTAGTTAATAAAGAATAATCATAATCCAAAACAGATTCCTGCCGCATCAGCTGACTAGCCGCAAAAGCTCTCTGTAAGATATCTTCAATAAGGTAATCTTCGTGTATACTTTCCGGGTGGTATTCTTCTTTTAAGTCTATATTAAACATTTTGGCGGTTGTATTGTACCAAAAAGCACGCCACCCACTACGTATGTCTTTAACCAAACCATAAGTTGTATTTCCTGTTTGCCTATAGATCAATTTTACCAAAATCTGCCCCTCAGTGCGTGTCAATTTTTTTAATTCATCAGAAAACTCTCCTTCAATATATTTTTGCAGTTGTTTAGTATACTTTTTCTTTTTTCGCTTTGATTTAATTTTCAACAAACTATCATTGAGCTCTTCCAACCTTTCCGATGCCATTTTTGCATAGGGGTATACCTTAAAAGTCTTTCTGCGCAGAATATAATATTTCAATTTATCCTGATATGATGAAAACTCCAATCTTCCAAAAATATATACCTCTTCAAGGGCAATTGATTGTTGAAAAAGTGAATCCCCCTCTACGATTATCATTTTTTCAGCAATAGAATCCAATGGCCTCTCTTTTATCTGGGAAATCCCAGTATAGCCAACAAGAAAAATAAGAATAAGATAAAAACACTTTTTCACGAAAAACTAGATTTCAAATTTCTTGCCAAAATTAATGATAAACATTGGACTGTATTACTAAATAAAAGTGAATATTGTTAAGTTTGTATTCAAATTATAAATACATGAGCGAAAAGAAGATTATCACCAAAAAATCATTGGCTTTTTTTGAAAAATACCTTAACAATGCGTCTCCTACCGGATATGAATGGGAAGGTCAAAAATTATGGATGAATTATGTGAAACCTTATGTTGATACATTTATTACTGATACATACGGAACCGCGGTTGCAGTTATTAATCCGGAAGCCAAATACAGAGTTGTCATTGAGGGGCATTCCGATGAGATTTCCTGGTATGTAAACTATATTACAGATAACGGGCTCCTCTATGTTATTCGCAATGGTGGCAGTGATCATCAAATTGCTCCTTCAAAATGGGTAAATATTCATACTAAAAACGGAGTTGTGAAAGGTATCTTTGGATGGCCTGCTATACATACTCGAGACCGTGCTAAAGAAGAACCTCCTAAATTAGATAATATTTTTATTGATATTGGAGCAAAGGATAAAGAAGAGGTTGAAAAAATGGGAGTCCATGTGGGCTGTGTTATCACATATCCGGATGAATTCCAGATCTTGAATAACAATAAATACGTATGCCGCGCAATTGACAACAGAGCAGGTGGGTTTATGATAGCTGAAGTTGCAAGACTTTTACATGAAAATAAGAAAAAATTGCCTTTTGGACTCTATATAACTAATGCGGTACAGGAGGAAATTGGTCTTCGAGGTGCGGAAATGATTTCACATACCATACGCCCGAATGCTGCAATTATTACCGATGTGTGCCATGATACAACCACACCTATGATCGACAAGAAAAAACAGGGAGACACAGAATTGGGTGCCGGACCTGTAATTTCTTATGCTCCGGCAGTTCAGAATAAACTTAGAGAACGAATTATTGAAACCGCCGAAGCTAAAAAAATACCATTTCAGCGCATGGCGGCATCCAGATCTACAGGGACAGATACCGATGCCTTTGCTTATAGCAATGGTGGAGTTGCATCTGCTCTTATTTCTCTGCCATTGAGATATATGCACACTACTGTTGAAACAGTGCACAGGGATGATGTGGAAAATGTAATTCGCTTAATTTACGAAACCTTATTAAACATAAAATCCGGGGAGACATTCAGCTACTTTGATTAACTGAGGCTCCTAAATAAATACATTTTGTGCGATCAGAATATGGATGAACTTATAGACAGCCTGGATGAACAAGGGAAGTTTACCGGAAAGACTATTTTAAAATCTGCGGCACATAGGCATGGCGTCTTTCATCACACGGTACATATCTGGTTTTATAATAAAAGTGGGGAAGTACTGATACAACAAAGAGGGAAATTTAAGGATACATACCCTCTGCTTTGGGATGTATCTGTTGCCGGACATATTGGTGCCGGAGAAGAAATCTACAAAGCAGCAATAAGGGAAGTTAAGGAAGAAATAGGGTTGAACATAGCAAAAGAAGATCTTCTCAAAATTGGAGTATTTAAATCGAGGCAGCAGCACGGAAAAAATCTCATAGATAACGAATTCCACTATACATTTCTATGTGATTTGAAGGTTCCTTTTAGCACTTTAAAAAAACAGGATAGTGAGGTTGAAGCTTTAACAATGATTCCCCTGATCAAGTTTGCTGAAGAAGTTTGGGGTTTAGCCAATACTGCAAAATATGTTCCGCATAGTACCGAATATTACAAAACAATTATTAAGTCAATTAAGGAACAACTTTAAATCCCGGAGAAATCCTTTAATATCTGAGGAGTCATAAGTCTTCTGATCTCCTTTGGACATGTTCTTGACAACAAAAGAATTATCTGCCAATTCACGATCACCGATGATTACAATAAAAGGTACATTCCTTTTATTTGCGTACTTCATTTGCTTCTGCATTTTGGAAGAATCCGGATAAAGATCAGCCTTAACTTCTTCTTTCCTCAGCCTACCAATTAATTTCAATGACGCCATGGCCTCCCGCTCACCAAAATTCAAAAATAATACGTCTAATGCCCGCCCAATGTTATCAGGAAAGAGGCCCAATTCTTCCATTACCAAATATATTCGATCCAACCCAAAGGAAATTCCAATTCCGCTCATATCCTTTAACCCGAAAATGCCGGTAAGATCATCATAGCGCCCGCCACCACCAATAGATCCCATACTAATTTCAGCAGGTGGTGCTACTTCAAAAATAGTGCCTGTGTAATAGTTAAGTCCTCTTGCTAACGTAACATCTAAAGTAAGCTGCGCAGAAATTAATCCTAATTCACCTAATGCATCTAAAATAAAGGCAAGGTCCTCAACCCCCTTACTGCCTTCTTCAGAATCCTTCAAAAAGTTTTTAAGCTGTTCTAATTGCTCAGAATTGGAGCCGGAAAGTGAAAAGAGTGGTTGCGCCTTTTCGATAGCTTTGGGAGAAATTCCTTTATTCAACATTTCGTTTATAACCCCTTCTTTGCCAATCTTATCCAGTTTATCGAGCGCTACAGTAAATTCTACCAGGCGATGTTTTTCTCCTATAACCTCAGCAATACCAGATAAAATTTTTCGATTATTCAGTTTTATCTTTGCCTTTTTCAAACCTAAATCTGTAAAAACGGCATCATATAATTGAATGAACTCAATTTCCTGAAGAAGGGAATTTGCACCAACCACATCGGCATCACACTGATAAAATTCCCGAAACCTTCCTTTCTGAGGTCTGTCTGCACGCCATACCGGTTGAATTTGGTAGCGTTTAAAGGGAAAGTCTATTTCATTCTGATGCATTACCACATATCTCGCAAAAGGTACTGTCAGATCATATCGCAACGCTTTATCCGAAATTTTTCGGGTAAGGTCTTTTGAGTTTTTGGAATTATAGGTATTGTCATCTACCTTGCTTATGAAATCACCTGAATTCAAAATTTTAAAAATCAACCTGTCACCCTCATCCCCATACTTTCCCATAAGGGTTTCCGAGTTTTCGAAAGCAGGTGTTTCTATAGGCTGAAATCCAAAATTTTTAAAATGCTTTTGAATGGTTTGAATAATAAAATTACGTTTTTCGATCTCAGCAGGCGAAAAATCTCTGGTTCCTTTTGGTATGGATGGTTTTTGTGCCATAAATTAAGCTAACTGCTGCAAATATAATTGTTTGTACAAACCTGTCTAAGATGGATGTCTAATATTATCCAATAATATTATCAAACCATAGGTATAATTCTCCTTTGGTAATAACAGCGCCTTCCTGTATAAGTTTAAATTTATCCAGATTCTTATCCTCCGTATAAGCTTTGGAAGCATTGAGGTATTCAACAAAATCTGATTGCCAGTTCTTTTTAAACCAATTAAAACCTAGAGAAGTATTTAAATCAATATCCGGATTTAATATTTT
>CBDTVZ010000208.1:0-4342 GCA_965363995.1 uncultured Eudoraea sp. | reverse complement strand
ACCCGGATGGAACGCCAATGAGGTACAATCCGCCACTTTTTGGTTATCAAAAAATGCTTAATTTTGACGTAACCTCTTTGCCACATACAGGAGCTTACATGATGTTTGTAGGTATGATGCTGACTGTAGTCGCATTTTTTGTGGGTAAAAAAAAGCATGGAAACCCAAAAGCGGTGCCAACTCGGTAAGACCGATTAAAGTAAAAACAAATGATAAGTAGATTCATTTTAGTAACTATTGCACTTTTGATATTTGTATCGTGCGAGGTTAATCCAAAACCAATTAATTATGGTTCTGATGGATGTCATTTTTGTTCGATGATCATTGTCGATAAACAACATGCAGCTCAAATAGTAACTAAAAAAGGTAAGGCATTTAAATTTGACGCGGTGGAGTGTATGGTGAATCATTTAAAGGATATTGATGTGGCAACTATAGAACTTTTTTTGGTTGATGATTACCAAGCTCCTGGCGACTTAATAGATGCCAAAAAAGCTACTTTTTTAATAAGTAAGGAAATTCCTAGTCCTATGGGCGAATACTTGTCAGCATTTCAATCCAGAGTTGAAGCTGAGAATATTGAAGCCGAAAATAATGGGGAATTGTACTCTTGGAACGAGTTGTTGACAAGATTTAATGTGCAATAATAAGATTCAATTTAATGGTTAATGGTATGCGGTCATTTTATGCCCGGTAAATTCTGTTAACCATTATTTTTTAAATAAAAATTTTAAATAATGTACAATATAAGCAATCAAATAGCAGATCAGCGATTCGATAATTTACAAATCCAAAAAATAGTAAAGACCAATGCTTTGGAAATTCTCAGTATTAGTTTGGAAAAAGGGGCAACCTTTCCTGAACACATGTCTCCCTCAGATGCACAATTGATTGTATTAGAGGGCGATATTGTTTTTCACATCAATGGGGATTCATACGAACTAAAAACACAACAAAATTTTAATTTCCCTAAAGCGACACCACATTGGGTAAAAGCCAATGAAAATTCTAAATTTTTAATCATAAGATAAAGAGTAATATGAAGCATACCTTATGCATTTCTGCATTATTTCTATGTCTAATTTTGACTAAAGTATCTTTTGCACAATCTCATGAGCAATGTATTCATTGCAATATGGCTGTCAAAAATCTACAGTTTAAAGCACAGGCACAAACCCAGTCAGGAGAATTAATTTGGTTCGATGCTATTGAATGTTTAGTAAATTATTTAAAATCCGAAAATGAAAATGACTTTCAAAAAATCCAGGTAACCGATTATAATAGTGGGAAGGTTATTGATGCGGCTAATGCATATTATCTTAAGTCTAAAGCTATTCCAAGCCCCATGGGCGCTAACTTGTCTGCCTATATGCTTGAATCGGAAGCAATGAGCGTGCAAAAAGAAAAGGGAGGAGATGTATATAATTGGGAAACCCTAAAAGAAAGATTTATTGATTCGGAATTTGGTGCATACGATTCGCATCATAATCATCACAACAGACCAGATGCCTATGCACCAAGTGGTATCATGGGAGATCATCTGCATCCCAAAGGCGATTTCATGTTATCACTTAGATATATGAATATGTACATGAAAGGGAATCGAGAAGGGAGTTCTAAAATTTCTGATGATAGTATATATGAGAGGTACATGGTTGCGCCCCAAAATATGACCATGCAAATGTTTATGCTGGGAGTGATGTACGCCCCTTCCGATAAACTGACCTTGTCTCTTATGCAGAGTTTTGCAACAAAAAATATGGACCTTACGGCGCGTATGACCATGGGAAACGGGATGCAAATGCTAAATTCTTTTTCTACCTCTTCAAGTGGAGTTGGGGATATGAAAGTGGGGGCATTATTTGGGCTGTATAGCCGAAATGAAGCCTCATTTCATTTGAATGGGCGTTTAAATATACCTTTGGGTGATATCACAAACAGAGATAATACCCCAATTATGAATGATGTAAAATTGCCCTATGTCATGCAATTGGGTTCAGGAACATGGGATATAACACTGGGAGCTACGTTTAAAAAATTATATGATAAATTTTCGTTGGGAATACAACAATTAAATACTTTTAGAACAGGGACAAATAGTCAGGGTTATCGTTTTGGAAATTTGTACAAGCTTAATAGCTGGGGCGCTTATGTTATAAGCCAATATGTGAGTACTTCATTGCGCTTGAGTGGTAGCATTGAAGGTAAGCTAAATGGAGAAGATAATGAGTTAAACCCGATGATGGTGACCACTGCTGATCCAGCTAATTATGGAGGCGATTTAGTACATGCTGCACTAGGTTTTAATTTTTTGCTTGCAGGAAGTAAGCTAATTTTAGGAGCTGAAATCGGAATACCTTTGTATCAGAATTACAACGGCATCTTTATGAATGAAAAATTCGGATTTAACGCATCTGCAAAATATAATGTATTTTAAGGGCTTCTTATGATGAAATACGGAGCCTTTCTGTTTTTTTTATTTAGTATATTTTCTGGCTTCGCCCAAGTGCCAAAGACAATAGAAATCTGCCCATCTTGTAAAGTTAAAACTATAAAGGATGGGATTTCTAATGCTTCGGAATTTGACACTCTTCTCATTAAAAAAGGTGTCTACAAAGAGTTCAATATCCTTGTCGACAAACCCTTAACCATAAAGGGAGAAAACTTCCCGGTAATCGACGGTGAAGACCGCGGCGAAATCATACGCATTGTTTCCGATAATGTGACTATTGATGGCCTTTATATTATTAATGTTGGTACCAGTTACACTACAGATTACGCGGCAATACGGGTAGTTAAAAGTGAAAACTTCCTGATACAGAACGTAGTATTGGAAAAGCTGTTTTTCGGTATATATCTTGAAAAATCGGACAACGGTAAAGTGTATCACAACAAGATCATAGGCGATGCCGTGGATGAGTATAATTCTGGCAATGGTATTCAATTATGGTATTGCCACAATGTACAGGTAGACCGAAATATCGTGCAAGGCGCACGTGATGGTATTTACCTGGAGTTTTCTGATCAGATTACCATCAATAACAATGTGAGCGCAAATAATCTTAGGTATGGCCTTCATTTTATGTTTTCGAACGATGATGTGTACACAAATAATACTTTTGAGAACAATGGCGCTGGTGTGGCCGTAATGTTTTCCAAACGTATCAAAATGGTAGACAATATCTTCAGAAAGAATTGGGGTTCAGCTGCATTTGGTATGTTGCTCAAGGAAATCAATGATGCTGAAATTATTGGCAATACCTTTCAGGAAAATACTATTGGTATCAGTATCGAAGGCTCAAATCGCATAGAATATAGAAACAATAACTTTATTAACAACGGGTGGGCCGTGAAAGTATTGGGAGCCTGTTATACCAATTCATTTATCAATAATAATTTCCTTTACAACTCTTTTGATATTTCGTATAACAGTAAATTGAACGATAATGTTTTCGAGAATAATTATTGGAGTAGTTACACGGGATATGATTTAAATAAGGATGGAGTAGGAGATGTACCTTACAGACCTGTTAAGCTATTTTCATATATTGTGAACAGAACCCCTGAAACGATTGTGTTACTGCGCAGTTTATTTATGGATATCATAGATTTTTCAGAAAAAGTATCGCCCGTATTTACACCAGATAACTTATTGGATGCAATGCCATTAATGAAAAAATCAGAATGATACAGATAGATAACTTACATAAAAAATTTGGAAGAAACCAGGTACTATCCAATTTGGATTTAGATATTCATGGTGGTGGTATATTTGCCGTACTGGGTCCAAATGGTTCTGGTAAAACCACATTGATCAAATGTATTTTAGGAATGGTAATTCCTAGTAAGGGAAGTATTTCCGTATTGAATAAAATAATCAGGAAAAATTGGAAGTACCGCCAGGAAATAGATTATCTCCCTCAAATTGCGAACTTTCCGGGCAACCTCAAAGTGAAAGAACTAATTCGGATGATCAAAGACCTTCGCCAAAAGGAAAGTAAGGAAGAAGAGTTGGTAAAGCTTTTTGGTTTGGAACCTTTTTTGGATAAAAAATTAGGAACACTTTCTGGCGGCACCAAACAAAAGGTGAACATAGTATTGACCTTTATGTTCGATAGTCCCTTGATTATTCTTGATGAACCGACTACGGGATTGGACCCGGCATCACTGATAAAGTTAAAGGAATTAATCCTTCAAGAAAAAAACAAGGGCAAGACCATATTGATCACTACACATATAATGCAATTTGTTGAAGAAATGGCCGATGAAATTGTATATCTTTTAGAAGGTAACATTTATTTCAAAGGCAGTGTTGAACAATTAATGACCAGGACCAAACAAA
>CBDTVZ010000207.1:0-4395 GCA_965363995.1 uncultured Eudoraea sp. | reverse complement strand
GGTATAACTATGGTATAAGGCTTACGACTATCGGGTGTTGAATGAAAATAATTATTGGCCATCCAATAGTCATACCAATGGTCTTCTATTATCTGAGGCTCATATTTTGATGGAATATCCATAATTTCGGTACAGTTTTTGTTTAATCAATACCGGTATCAAAAAATGATTATCACTAAAAATATTAAACTTGCGAAAATCATTTAAATTTTTACCGGATTGGAAATACGAAACAAAAATAAGTAACGTTAGAAGATAACAAAAGAATTTTGGATGTTGATACTAAAACATTTACATTTGAGATTCACCCAAAACCAAAATATGATGAAAAAAATAGTACTAATATTATTTGTAGGCCTACTTGCATTTAGTGTAAACGCCCAGGATAAGGCGGCCAAGATAGAATTTAAATCGGAGACCGTTGATTATGGTATAATTGAAAAAGGTAGTGACGGCGTAAGGGTATTTGAATTTACAAACACAGGAACAGCACCTTTAATTATAAGTAAAGTAAGTTCCAGTTGTGGCTGTACTATCCCCAAAAAACCTGAAGAAGCTATTTTACCGGGTAAAACAGGAGAAATACAAGTAAAATATGACACTAAGCGAGTTGGACCAATTAGAAAGGCTATAACAGTAATATCCAATGCTGATACGCCTACTAAAGTGTTAAAAATTAAAGGCGAAGTGACAAGTGTAGACGGAAAATAGAAAAATCTATATTATATTAATAAATAAAAACCGGAACGAAAATTCCGGTTTTTTTATTCAAATGCTTTTTTGAGGACAAATGAAAATAACAAATCATTGTTATATCTTTCAATAAGTACCTTTATGCGCTTTCCTTCTTTTTCATTGAGCATTTTTATTACTTCCTGAAGTTTATAACTATAAATGCGCTTACCATTTACAGCTAAAATTATATCCCCTTCTTTGAGACCAGCCTCTTCGGCTGGGCTTCCTGCCCTGATACCTGAAACAATAATCTCGGGCACCAAACTAAGCCGGGTCTGGTTCTCCATTAGAATTTGCACATCCCCAAATGTACTTTCACTATCCATAACAACGCCTCTGCTATCTGCGATTCGTTCTGCGATATATCGAACACCATTATGCTGTAATTGAACGCCACACATATTGTACTGGAAAGGAGCACTAAAATATCTATTCTTTTTAAAGGTAATTTCTTTTGCAGGATAGTTAAAAACAATATTAAAGCGTTTAAGAATGGCCCCGCCAATACTACCGTTTCTATTCCCAGTCATTGCCAAACCACTAAAGGTTTCCATATCAGGAAATGCTGCTTTCGCGTCCTTTAATACAAATTCTCCTATATTAATTCGATTTAACTTGGTGCGTTTACCAAAGATGCTTCCATTCAATCCCCGACCTAAAAAATCCTGATAGTTTTGTTCAGGAATACCAAGCCCTTTTTCCTCATCCTTAAAGAGCCAAACCGTATCACTACTACCTGTATCAACTAAAAGTTTTACCGGTACATCGTTTGCTGCATTTAAACCAACATATCCATCAATATAACCCTTTTTTAGTCTAATAGATAAAGGTAATGTCTGCGATTTGGTATTCTCTTTTTCTTTATAAAACCGGGGATCATGAAATTTAATGTATTCTGAACCATAATTAATTTCGACAACAAAATCTCGGAAGAGGTCATATCCAATGATTCCATGTATAGGGATTCCCAGACTTGGGGAGAAATTCATTTCCTTGTCCAGAACAACGTATAATACCTGATTAAAATTTCTAATTTCATCTAATTTAAAAAAGTTTCCTTTTGAACTAAGCGCTTTTATTGGGTCCCCATCCCCAAGACCCCTTATTGTGATTTCCGATACATTCCTTAATTGAATTGAGTCCTGGTCTGATACATTAAATAGAATAGGTGTACTCACCCCTGAATCCAGGATAAAGGACAAATTCGATCCGTTAACTTCAATAGGTATAATTATAAGATTATTGATTAATTTAAAATTAACCTTTTCAAATTTTTTCCCATTTGGCAATCCAAAACCTTGTGATAAACCATAAGATGGTAACCACAGAATTAACAATAAAAGAAATTTGAATATTTTACGCAACTTGCTAATAATTAGTTCAATATATCTTAAAGATACTAAATAATAACGAAAGCTTATAGTACTTTAACATTCCATTGGATGAACTGATAATATTTAACTTTATGTTGTTTTGTCCGTAATGATTTCCGATTTTTGCTAAAATTTAGAATTTTATGCCAGCCATCTCAAGGAAGGGTCAATTAATGCCAGAATCCCCAATCCGGAAATTGGTTCCCTTTGCGGAAGATGCCAAATTACGGGGTATTGAAGTAATTCATCTGAATATTGGCCAACCAGATATAAAAACCCCCAAGCAGGCTTTGGATGCGGTCAAAAACAACACAATTGAAGTCTTAGCCTACAGCAGAACTGAAGGTTCCGAAATCTATCGTAAAAAATTAAGTGAATATTACAAAAAGCAAAAAATACAGGTCACACACAATGACATTTTGGTGACAACTGGGGGATCTGAAGCTCTTTCCTTTACCATGGGAAGCATTGCTGATGCTCAGGATGAAATTATAATTCCTGAACCTTTTTATGCCAATTACAACGGTTTTGCAACAGCTATGGGAATAAAAGTGACTCCCGTACTTTCGAGAATTGAAAACAATTTTGCGCTACCCCCCATTGAAGAATTCGAAAAGCTCATTACAAATAAGACAAGAGCAATCCTTATATGCAATCCTGGAAATCCTACAGGGTATTTATACAATAAAACTGAAATTCAGAAACTGGCGTTGTTGGTGAAAAAATATAATCTTTTTCTGGTGGCAGATGAAGTCTATAGAGAGTTCACATACGATGGAAAAGAGCACTATTCCATATTACAGGAAAACGGGTTGGAAGAACACGCCATCGTTATAGATTCTGTTTCCAAGAGATATAGCATGTGTGGCGCAAGAATTGGTTGTCTTGTCTCAAAAAACAAGGAGATTATAAAAACAGCCCTAAAATTTGCCCAAGCCAGGCTTTCACCTCCTACATATGCTCAAATTGCCAGTGAAGCTGCTTTAGAAACACCACAGGAGTACTTTAAGGCAGTCAAAGAAGAATACGTAGAAAGGCGTGATCTGCTAGTAAGTGAATTGAATAATATAGATGGTGTTATTGTAGGCAGGCCTCAGGGCGCATTTTACTGTATAGCACAATTACCTATAACAGATGCAGATCATTTTGCACAATGGCTTCTGGAGAAATATGATTTAAACGGTGAGACCGTCATGGTTGCACCGGCTGCAGGATTCTACGCAACTGAAGGAATGGGTAAGAATCAGATACGAATTGCTTATGTTCTTAAAAAAGAACGCTTAATAAAAGCGGTACAAATATTAAAAGAAGCACTTAAAACCTACAAGGCTTTGTGAAAATACAGCAGAATATATCTTTGAAGAAGTATAATACTTTTGGCATTGAAGCCCTTGCAAGTCATTTCGTAGAAATAACCACAATCCAGAGTCTCCAAGAAGTACATCAACAAGAAGGTTACCCGAAAAAACTTGTATTAAGCGGCGGTAGTAATATGCTAATTACCAATGATTTAAATGCACTGGTTATGCATATCAACATCAAAGGAATTACTATACTTTCAGAAGATGAAAATCATGTAATCTTAAAGATTATGGCGGGAGAAAACTGGCATGAATTAGTAATTTGGACGATTAATCACGACTACGGAGGGTTAGAGAATCTATCATTAATTCCCGGAAATGTAGGCACCTCACCAATACAAAATATAGGCGCATACGGGGTTGAACTCAAGGATTGTTTTGAAAGTTGTGAAGCCATGGATGTTTCTACTCAGCAACTCATCACTTTTTCTAAGCCTGACTGCCAGTTTGGCTATAGAGATTCTATTTTCAAGAGTGCAGGGAAGGGTAAATATATTATTACTTCTGTAAATTTAAAACTAAACAAACCGCCACATAGACTAAATACCTCTTATGGTGCAATTGAAACAGAATTGAAAGAAAATAAGATTGACCAACCTACAATCAAGGATGTTTCCAATTGTGTAATTGCAATTCGCCAAAAGAAACTCCCAGACCCTATTAAATTGGGCAACAGTGGAAGTTTCTTTAAAAATCCAGTTATAAAAAAAGAGAAGTTTATTACTTTTTTGGAGAATAATCCTGAAGCACCCTTTTATCAAATTTCAGAAACTTCTTATAAAATTCCTGCCGCATGGCTTATTGAGCAATGCGGATTTAAAGGAAAAAGATTTGGTGATGCCGGGGTTCATAAGAACCAGGCCTTAGTCCTGGTGAACTATGGAGGTGCTAGCGGACAGGAGTTACTACTTTTAGCAACTAAAATT
>CBDTVZ010000206.1:0-4421 GCA_965363995.1 uncultured Eudoraea sp. | reverse complement strand
TTTCCCTGGAAGAGAGTATTAACGACAAAAAACGTTTAATGCACACCATTTTTAATGAGCTATAAATTGAAACATTACTTGAACTTAACTTGCAGATATGGTAGTTATGTTCAATTTTTATTTATTTAAGTTAAATTTCCGAACGACTATTCTCTTTAACAACACAAAACAGAAAGATATTAGCTTTCTTATTGGGCTCTATGAAGAATTCTGAACTGAAAAAAGAAGATTTCCATCCCTTTTACGAACCTTACATTGCAACTTTGGGGGATGTGGAACTAATGGAGATGTTAAGAAGGCAATTGGAGAATTTTCCATTGTTTATTTCGAGTATTCCGAAAGATAAGTTTCATTTTACATATAGCGCTGGAAAATGGACGGTGGCACAGGTGTTGGTTCATATCTTAGATGCTGAGCGCGTATTTCAATATAGGGCTCTTCGATTTGCCAGAAACGATAAAACACCCTTACCAGGGTTTGATCAGGATATGTTTGTTGAAGAATCTAATGCAGAAAGATGGAATAAGGAAGAATTAATAGAAAATTATAGAACAATACGAAAATCTACGATTGCTCTTTTTGAAAAATTTTCTGATGAGACATTGAAAAGAGTTGGAATTGCAAGTGATTCCCCTATGAGTGTTGCGGCTTTGGGATTTATTTGTTGCGGCCACCAGAGACACCATAGAAACGTTTTGCGTGAGCGTTACCTTAAAGACTAATCAAAACCTTCTTCGTCCTTATTTTCTTCTTCAATATTAAGTTCTAAGGAAGGTCCTTCAATAGATTCATCTTTTATTACTTCAAGCCATTCGGCCATGTTTTCGTCGAAATTGGCAATGAAATGAGAAAGACTCTTACTTATTTTAATAAGATACAGGGTATCTGCTGTTTGAAGTTCTACGGCTTCAATGAATTCGCCGTTAACATTTCTAAATGAAATTATATCTTCATCCCCATATCCGTCCGGATAAGATTCAATCAGAAGAGTGGTTACATCGTGATCTAACTTTTTGTAATCTATAAGTATTCGTTTCATAAGCAGGTATTTGAATACAACCGTATAAGTTGTCTTAATCCTGTACCTAAACTATACTTTTTTTTTCGTAAGGAATTCAAAGAGTTGTAAAACAGCAATTTTAGTATATGAAGTTGCTAATCTTTGTAGTAAGAAAATGCCTGGCTTAACATATCATCAGGAACTCTATTATCAATCTGGGCATCACCAATCCTTTTTAAAAGAACGAAGAAGATACTTCCGTGCGAATTCTTCTTGTCGTATTTTAAAAGATCAATAATCGCATCGATGTCGTTATCGTTAAAATCAACTTTTTCAAAATGTTTGAGTAATGTCATTTTAATATCTTCCAATTGATTAATTCCCAAACCGGTTTGATGATGTGACAAGAATGCTTCCAAAATCATACCGATGGCAATTGCCTCACCATGGAGCAAGGATTCACGTTCTGGATTCTCTAAAAAATAGGATTCAATTGCGTGTCCAAGGGTATGACCAAAATTTAATATTTTTCTAAGACTTTTCTCTCTCGGATCCTGAAGAACTATTTCATTTTTTATGACTATGGATTCGTAAATATGATCTTCCAATTGGTCAACAGAATTAACTTTTTTAAGAACTCTCCAAAACGGTTCACTTGTGATTAAGCCATGTTTGAGCATTTCCGCGAAGCCACTATTCAATTGCCTTTTATTTAGCGTATTCAGAAATTTAGGAATAATGAGCACCATTTCAGGCTGGTTTATAACACCTATCTGATTTTTTAACATTCCCATATCAACTCCTGTCTTTCCACCAACAGACGCATCTACCATAGCCAGTAAGCTTGTGGGAACATTAATAAAATCTATGCCTCTTCTATATGTTGCCGCTACAAAACCACCCAAATCTGTAATAACGCCACCTCCCAGATTTATTAATAAACTCTGTCTGTCCGCACCTTTTGCCGAAAGTGCTTCCCAAACCTTTATACAACTACTAATATTTTTGTTAATTTCACCAGATTCCATCTCTACAATCTCGAAGTTATAATTACCTCCAACACTGGCTAAAAATTTAGGCAGACAGTGCTCCCGGGTATTTTGGTCAACAAGAATAAAAACACTGGAATAGTTAGATTTTTTTATATGAGATTCGAAAGCTTCATATCCCAAATAATTAAAATGGATTTGGGCAGAAAAAGAAGTAATTGATTCCATAGTTTATATTGCATTTCGTGACAGTCTTAAATGAATGACTTATTAAAAGTAAAACACAAAATAAAGACTATTTTTTAGTAAATGGATACAAATTCTGTTATTATCTTTGAATTGATAACTAATCAGTAAAAATGAACAGAATTTTTGAAGATACTTCAACAGCCTTTTCTCTTAAATCCGATTCTGAATTGGAGCGAGCCTATTTTCTTTTTAAAATGATTGCTAATGAACCGCTTGTTAAAATTGGTACGGCAATGACCAATTTTGCTCTAAAAGCAAGATTACCGGTTGAAGGTCTTATTCGGGCAACCGTATTCGATCATTTTTGCGGTGGTGTAAGTGAGGAAGATTGCATGACGGTAGTGGATAAAATGTGGAACAAAGGTGTTTGTTCTGTTCTTGATTATTCCGTTGAAGGTAAGGATACGGAAGATCCTCTGGATGCTGCCCTGGAGAAAACCTTGAAGATCCTCGATTTTGTAAAGGAACTGGATGCTATTCCTTTCGCAGTCTTTAAGCCTAGTGGTTATGGCCGGGTGGCACTATTCCGAAAAATTGGAGAAGGCAAATCACTGTCAAAAAAAGAAAAAGAAGAATGGGACAGAGTAGTGGGCCGCTTTGATACTACATGTAAAAAAGCATATGATCTGGATGTTTCACTTTTAATAGATGCAGAGGAAAGTTGGATGCAGGATACGGCAGATGAAATGGTGGAAGAAATGATGCGCAGATACAATAAGGATAATGCTATTGTATTTAATACACTACAACTTTACCGCTGGGATCGTATGGATTACCTTAAAGCACTTCATGCAAAAGCCCGGAAGGAAGATTTTAAAATTGGAATCAAGACCGTTCGTGGAGCTTATATGGAAAAGGAAAATGAAAGAGCTCTGGAAAAAAGTTATACTTCCCCTATTTGTGCTTCTAAATCTGAAAGTGATTCTAATTATGATACAACAGTAGCCTATATAGTTGAACACCTGGAAAGGATCTCACTTTTTTCCGGTACCCATAATGAATTGAGTTCTTACAAATTAATTGATTTGATGAAGCAAAAAGGGATCGCTCATGATGACAACCGTATTTGGTTTGGCCAACTTTACGGAATGAGCGACCATATTTCTTTTAATCTGGCGGAGAAGGGCTATAATGTGGCAAAGTATTTGCCTTTTGGACCTGTACGTGATGTAATGCCTTATTTAATACGACGGGCCGAAGAAAATACTTCGGTTGCGGGACAGACTAACAGGGAATTGGAGCTGATAAAAAAAGAACGTCGTCGAAGAAAAATTTAGACGGACTATTTATTCTAAGTAATAAATTGATTTTTGGAGCTACTAAATAAGATGCTTTTGCAATCAAACCGGCATCACTTTTTGTTAGCGTAATAACCTTTAGGAGTTATTGTTTTACAGTTATTAAGACTGCTTCGCAACTGGACAAGTCAGAATTCAGAACAATATTTTCTGCACTGGAACCATCCTTTATTTCTATAGAGACTGTGTTTGGAGGAAAATTACCCAAATTATGGGCATATAGAAATAGATCATTAGTTTTATTTAAATTCAGTTTTACCTCAAAACTTTTTTTCTTGTATGTTAATATATGACTAGCCACAATTTGCTCTCCATTAAGATAGATAGATACTATGTCACCATCTGCTCTGCCATGATCATATAGACTTATGGTTATTGTCTCACTATCTACTACCAATTCTTTTTGATACGAAATTTTTCTTCCTTCAAAAACTGTTCTATTAAGGATCTTAACTTCTTCTGGTACAGCTATTTCTTTTTCCTCTTCCTCCTCTACAGCAATTTTCTCTATAGGTTTTTGAGCCGGGGCCTCGGGTTTCTCAACTACTTTGACGGGCTCTCTAACTGGCTCAACAATAACCTCTTTAACTTCAATAGGTATCTCTGCAACATCAACAGGCGTTTCAACAATTTCAACAGGGGTCTCGACTATAATTTCTTCAGGTATTTTATCTTCTTTTTTTATGGTAAAATATGGAGTAGCGTACTTCGCTATATGATATTTATTTACCGGGAAGAGTTCAATACCCATTATTTTATACTTATTTCCGGCGGGAAGTCCTCTTCTAAGACTTACATCTTTTACAAAGTTATTGTTTTTGAAAATACCTAGTTCTTGCACTACCACATCGTCCCTGGTTAAAAAGAACTTTATTTTTTTGCTTT
>CBDTVZ010000205.1:0-4427 GCA_965363995.1 uncultured Eudoraea sp. | reverse complement strand
AGTGAAGAGGCCAGATTAATAGAAGTTTTAGAGAATCCAAAATCATGGATTTGACATCTTTTAATTGTAATTTAGAAGCGAATATCTCTTAAAATGCTGCAAAAATTATTTCAAGTAGACGCCTTTACCGATCGGTTATATTCCGGGAATCCTGCTGCTGTTTGTATCCTGGAAAACTGGATAGAAGATAGCATAATGCAAAAAATCGCGATGGAAAATAATCTAGCGGAAACAGCTTTTGCTGTTAAAGATGGTTCTCAATATATCATTAGATGGTTTACACCGGAGTTGGAAGTAGATTTGTGTGGGCATGCAACTCTGGCAACTGCTTTCGTCCTATTTAATAATTATAATCTGAAAGACTCTTATATTGAGTTCTTTTCACCCAGAAGTGGAAAACTTCTGGTAGAAAAAGGTGAAAATGGATTATTAATACTGGATTTCCCTACAGATGAAATTAAAACTATAAAACCAATTCAAGCGCTTAACGAAGCAATTGGTAAGACTCCGGTTTATACGCTAAAAGGAAAGACAGATTATCTCCTTATTTATAGCAATCAAAAAGATATTGAACAATTGCACCCAAATTTCTTTCTACTAAATCAACTAGATGTCCGTGGGGTAATTGTATCTGCACCCGGAAATAGTGTAGATTTTGTATCGCGTTTTTTTGCTCCCCAATGTGGAGTCAACGAAGATCCTGTAACAGGATCAGCGCACACCAGCCTTATACCCTATTGGTCTAAGGCTCTTGGTAAATCTAAACTTACAGCAAAACAGTTATCTAAAAGAGGGGGCGATATTTATGGTGAATACCTGGACAAACGGGTAAAAATTGCAGGGAGGGCGGTTCCATATTTAAAAGGCGAGATTATCATTTAGATTATATTCATTTCTGTTACCTTTAAACTCAAAATAAAGTCAATGTATCCACTTCGAAGAAATAGAAGATTACGAGCAAACAATGCCATCAGGCATTTGGTTCGTGAAACAATTTTAACCCCCAGCGATTTTTTAGTCCCATTATTTGTTGTTGAAGGACATGGAGTTAAGGAAGAAATTCCTTCAATGCCTAATTACTATAGGTTGAGTCTTGATAATTTGGGTAAAGAGGTAAAAGAACTATGGAATATGGGCCTTTGTGCTGTTCTGCTTTTTGTCAAAGTACCAGAATCACTTAAGGATAATAAAGGAACAGAAGCTCTAAATGAACATGGTTTAATGCAACGTGCAATTAACTCGGTAAAAAGCGCTTGTCCTGATATGTTGGTTATGACAGATGTTGCTCTTGACCCCTATTCGTCATATGGACATGATGGAATTGTGGCTAATGGCCAGATTCTTAATGATGAGACTAGTGAAATATTAGCGCAAATGAGTATTTCGCATGCTGAGGCAGGTGCAGACTTTGTCGCTCCCAGCGATATGATGGATGGAAGGATACAAATTATCAGAGAAGCTTTGGAAGATGAGGAATTAACCAATACAGGAATCATGTCTTATTGCGCCAAGTATGCGAGTGGTTTTTATGGACCGTTTCGCGACGCTTTGGAATCAGCTCCGGTAAACAAGACCAATGTGCCTAAAGATAAGCAGACCTACCAAATGGATCCGGCTAATAGAATAGAGGCTATTAAAGAAGCCCATATGGATGTTGACGAGGGCGCTGATATTATTATGATAAAACCCGGAATTTGTTATCTGGACATTGTAAGAGAAATCAAAGATGTGGTAGAAGTACCCGTGGCAGTATACCAGGTTTCAGGAGAATATGCCATGCTTAAGGCTGCCGCAGAAAAAGGCTGGCTGGATCATGATGCAGTTATGATGGAGCAATTGATCTCAATCAAAAGGGCTGGTGCGGATATAATTGCCAGCTATTTTGCAAAAGATGCAGTAAAACTAATGGGTTAGCAAGCTTACTATTCTAACTTTACCATAAAGTTCTATGGGAAGATTTTTTTTCTTTTATTATCAATTTTATTTTTTAATACTATTTGGTATATTATCTTCTTTGTCTTACGCACAGGATAGTGTCAAAGAAAATTCAGACAATCAGCTCAGCAAAATTACCAATAGGTTTATGCCAATAGAGTTGATTTCAAAGGAAACCGACCATAAAGTTGATTCTATTATAACCAATGGTATAAAGAACCATGCTTTTCCCGGGGCCCAGGTTTTAGTTGCCAAAAAAGGTGAAATCATTTTTCATAAAGCCTATGGTTTTTATACTTACGACAGTATCCAACCTGTAGCCCTGAATGCCATCTATGACCTTGCATCAGTAACAAAAATTACTGCTCCCTTGCTTGCTTTAATGAAACTTTATGACGAAGGAAAACTGGATCTGGATGTGCCGTTTAGCAGGTATTGGAAACCCTGGAAACATATAAAAAACAAAAATGAACTAACCCTTCGCGAAATACTTTCACATCAGGCCGGGTTGAAGCCTTATATAGTTTTTTTAAATGAAGTCCATAAAAAAGGGCGATTAAAACGAAAATATATCCATTCCGAGTCTTCTCCCAGATTTCAAAATCAGGCTTATGAAAAACTTTATGTAAAAAATAGATTTATTTCAAAAATATACAGGGAAATTGATCAATCCGACGTGAGTGAAAATAAAATCTATCTATATTCCGGGTTGGCATTTTTAATATTTCCACAGCTTATTTCACAACTTAGCGGGGAGTCTTATGAATATTACTTACAAAAAAACTTCTATCTGCCAATGGGGGCTACTTCACTAGGGTTTAAACCCAAAACTAAGAAGTATCCTAATACAATTGTCCCAACCGAAGTAGATACTGTTTTCAGGAAAGACCTTGTAAAAGGATGGGTTCATGATGAAAATGCCGCTCTCATGGGAGGAATATCAGGTAATGCCGGCTTGTTTGGAACAGCCAGAGACCTGTTTATAATAATGCAGATGTATCAGAATTACGGTATTTATGATGGCAACAGGTATCTTACCGAAGCTACCCTTAAAGAATTTACTAAAGTACAGTACCCCGAGAATGATAATAGGCGTGGTCTTGGTTTTGATAAGCCCCTGATAAATAATAAGAATTTAGCTATTTCCGAAGCTTATCCGGCTGTCGATGCAAGCTTGGAAAGCTTTGGACATACAGGATTTACTGGTACTTTTATATGGGCCGATCCAATAAACCAATTGGTATTTATTTTTCTTTCCAATAGGGTTTACCCCACGCGCGACAATAGAAATTTATACGAGCTTAATATCCGACCTCAATTACATCAGTTGTTTTACGAAGACGAGAGGTAAGCGTAATTAATCAAAATTGTAAATCTTATTATTAGTATTTTAGTGTTCTAATCAATATTTATGGAATTACTGCTTTTTTATGCTTCTATCTCTATCTTTATTTCTTTTTTGTGTTCCATTTTAGAGGCTGTTTTATTAAGTGTAACGCGCACTTTTATTAATGTTAAGAAAAAAGAAGGGAAGCAATATGCCATTACACTGGAAGAATTAAAAAAGGATGTAGACCAGCCGCTTATTGCCATCCTAACACTAAATACCATTGCACATACTGTTGGTGCAATACTGGTAGGTGTGCAGGCTAAGGTAGCATATCAGGAAATTTATGGGAGCACTACCCGTAGCATTTTTGGTATCGCATATACTGAAGAGGTCATGGTAGGAGTAGTTTCTACGATAATGACGATACTTATACTTGTACTCTCCGAGATCATACCAAAAACAATTGGCGCAACCTATTGGAAAAAACTAGCCAATTTTACCGCAAAGGCCCTAAAAATAATGGTCGTGGCCTTAAAATGGACCGGCTTACTTTGGGTACTTCAGTTATTTACACGACTTATTGGTAAAAAAGAAGTTCATGGTAGTGTCCTGAGCAGGGAAGATTTCACTACAATGGCAGATATTGCTCATGAGGAAGGTGTATTCCAGGAATCGGAATCAAAAATGATCAAAAATCTTTTGAGATTTGATGAAATTTGTGCGAAGGATGTTATGACTCCCCGCGCGGTAATGAAAATTGCTGAAGAGGCCATGTCCATTAAAGAATTTTTTGAAGAAAATCCAAAACTTCAGTTCTCAAGGATCCCCATATACGGTGAAAGTGTTGACATAATCAATGGCTATGTTTTAAAAGATAATGTTTTAGAAGAGATTATAAATGAAAATGGAGATATTCCATTATCGAAAATTAAAAGAGACCTCTTAGTTACCAAAAGAAATACGCCTATTCCCCAACTCTTTGAGACTTTGATTGCGAAAAGGGAGCATATTGCTTTGGTTGTTGACGAATATGGCTCCGTTAGCGGCCTGGTTACCATGGAGGATGTTATAGAAACCTTATTAGGGCTGGAAATAATGGATGAAAGCGATAATGTTGAAGATTTACAGCTTCTAGCAAGGAAAAAGTGGGAAGACAGAGCTA
>CBDTVZ010000204.1:0-4447 GCA_965363995.1 uncultured Eudoraea sp. | reverse complement strand
CTATAAAGCAGGTATTCTTGACACCCTTCCGGAACAAGGTAAGGAAATAAGCCTCACTCTTGATAAGGAACTTCAGGAATACGGGGAGTTGCTAATGCATGGTAAATGGGGAGGAATTGTTGCTATAGAACCATCTTCAGGAGAAATATTAGCCATGATCTCGGGGCCAACCTATGATCCGGCATTACTAGTGGGCAGGGAGCGCTCAAAAAACTATAGCAAGCTTCATTATGATACTATATCCAAACCCCTGTTTGATAGATCTATTTCGGCTGAAGGCTCTCCGGGATCACCATTTAAAACATTAAATGCCCTGGTGGCGTTGCAGGAGGGGGTAATCCAGCCTGGCACAACTATTCGCTGCTATAATGGCTTTTATGTGGGTAGCACAAAAAGGGGGTGCCATTGCGGGGGGGGAATAAGAAATTTAAACAGCGGTATATATAAATCTTGTAATGCATACTTCGCAGGGGTTTTTCGAAAAATTTATGAAAAATTTCCGACTACAGATGAAGGTCAGGATGTTTGGCAAAAACATATGAATAGTTTTGGCCTAGGAAATTTTTTAGGCTATGATCTTCCTACCGGAAGACCAGGAAGAATTCCAAGTAAGGAGTATTATGACAAATGGTATGGAGATAATCGTTGGGCTTCATCTTATATCATTTCTAATGCCATTGGGCAGGGCGAAATTGCAGCAACCCCGGTTCAATTAGCCAATATGACTGCTGCAATTGCAAACCGTGGTTATTATTTTACGCCCCATATTCTGAAGAAAGTTGAAGGTAAGGATATAAGCATTCCAGAATACGTCCAACCCAAGTATACCACAATTGATAAAAAGCATTTTGACCTTGTAGTTAAAGGCATGGCCGATGTGTATAAAAAAGGTACGGCCAGGTGGGTACAAATACCCGGAATAGATGTTGCAGGTAAAACAGGTACTGTAGAGAATTATACAAAAATAGATACTGTACGTACGCAGCTTACAGATCATTCAGTATTTATCGCTTTTGCTCCTGTAGACAATCCAAAAATTGCATTAGCAGTTTATATTGAAAATGGCTATTATGGCTCAAGATATGCTGGGCATATTGCGTCTCTATTAATAGAAAAGTACCTAAAAGGAAACATTACCAGAAAGGATCTCGAAAAAAGAATGCTCGAAAAAACTCTTGAACATGAATATGCCAAGCCATACAGCGGAGAAGAATTCAAGATAAATGAGTATGTCTGGTAGGAAAGTATTTAAGCGAATTGATTGGCTTACCGTTTTATTTTATCTTTTATTAGTTGGGATAGGTTGGATAAACATCTATTCCAGTACATTTTCAGGAACCGACTCTTCTATTTTTGATTTTAGTCAGTTGTACGGAAAACAATTAATTTTTATTGGGTTAAGCCTGATAAGTATACTGGTAATACTTGCACTCGAGGCCAGTTTCTATGAACGTTTTTCCAGTGTTTTATACATTATTTCTATGGGTCTTCTTTTGGGCCTATTTGTCTTCGGCAAAACCATTGCCGGAGCAACTTCATGGTACAACCTTGGATTTTTTAATTTTCAACCTTCTGAGCTCGCCAAAGTTGCCACCGCTTTAGCTTTAGCTAAGTATTTAAGTGATATACAAACAGATATTAAAAACCGGAAAGATCAATATTATTCTTTTTTAATTATTTTGATTCCGGCCTTTTTAATTATTCCACAACCAGACCCGGGCAGTGCGCTGGTATTTTTCTCCCTGATCTTTGTCCTTTTCAGAGAGGGGTTACCACTGTTTTATCTGGGTATTGCCCTTTTAGCTGTTGTGGTTTTCATAACCACCTTAATGTTCGGAACAATTTGGGTAGGAATTGCTCTAGCTTTAATAATTGCTCTTTTTCTCTTATTGAAAAGAGCCTCTTTTAAAGTTCCTATCTTGCCAGTAATTACGGTTTTTGTAATTTCAATCGCTTTTTCATTATCTGTTAATTTTGTTTTTAATAATGTATTTGAGCAACGTCATAGAGACAGATTCAGCCTTTGGCTTCGGTTGGAAAAAGACCCCAATAAGCTCGAAGAAATTCGCAAAACTATAGGTTATAATACGTACCAATCTGAAAAGGCTATTGAATCTGGTGGGTTCTTCGGTAAAGGCTTTTTAGAAGGCACCAGAACAAAGGGGGATTTTGTACCTGAACAACATACAGATTATATTTTTAGTACGGTGGGTGAAGAGTGGGGGTTTCTGGGTACAACCATCGTGGTAATCCTCTTTACCATGTTACTTTTACGACTGGTTTATCTGGCCGAAAGGCAAAAAAACCATTTTAGCCGAATGTATGGATACGGAGCAATATCTATCCTGCTGATCCATTACTTTATCAATATTGGAATGGTCATTGGCGTACTCCCGACCATTGGCATTCCTTTACCCTTCTTCAGTTATGGAGGATCCGGTCTTCTAGGATTTACAATTCTTTTATTTATCTTTCTGAAATTAGATGCAAACCGTTTAAATGAGTGGGGCTAGAAGTTCCATTGTTTTGTATTTATACTTTGTTCCAGGCGCGATTCGATAACTTCATCCATTTTACTAAAAAAATCTATTCCGCTCACCTCCTCCAAATCATCTACGGTCACCAAAAAATTAATAAGCGGTTCCTCTGTGTCCTGGTGAGGAATTAGAAAAGCAAGAACTTTTATATCGTTTCTATCTTCTTTGACAACAATTTTAAAGTACCTTTTAGGGACCGCCACATTTTCTTCACCAATTGTCGGAAGGCCTTTTTCTAAAATTCCCCCAGTAATAATATACAGGTTCTCATATTGTTTACTCCAACTTCTTATCTTCTTTTCCAATTCGTTCCATATCCCCGAATTGAAATCACTCTTTTGCGGGCTAATATTACTGGTATAAAAAGTTTCATTATAGGCATAAACCGAAAACCTTCTGTCTCCCGCTGGACAAAGATGCCCCCTGTCATATCCGGAGCCTTTATAATTTCTCCAATCGGCAGATTTAGTACTCACCATAGGGTCTTCAATATAATAAGGACGCTTCCTGTCGTCATAAGTAAGATGACTTCGATTTAGAACGTATGCTACCCATTCGGCCTGCTCATAACGTTCCTTATATGAAAGTATATAATTACTATGAACCACTATTTCTCCCGAAGTTGAAGCTGGTAATATTTTATCCGGTACTTCAGAAGTTAAAACATCATTAGTGGGGGCGGAATACAAATCGGGAGTATAAAAATTCTCAAACACCCAAAAACCTACTATACAAAGGATCAACAAAGACATATAAATATTTCTGTTGGTTCTTTGTGATCTGCTTTGCATCATAAATCAAATTTAGCTCAATTTTACTGAAATTTATATTGAATTGATTGTAAGTTAGAAGCAATAAATCCGACAAATATTTCTTATTTTCCCTTTTAGGGAATTTATAGAATTTTAGAAAAAAATTAAATTTCAAATACTCACAATAATTGTAATACGATGTTGACCTGGAAAAACATAATGAGCTTTACGGTAAACGGAAATCCTGCACCGGACAGGCGTGTTGAAAAAACAGAAAATGAATGGCGTGAAATACTTACTCCGGACCAATTTCGGATTACCCGAAAAAAAGGAACTGAAGCACCTCATTCAGGAGCATTATGCAGTATACACGATGCCGGTAAATATTCCTGTGTATGTTGCAGTACCCCTTTATTTGATTCCACCATTAAATTTGAATCAGGTACCGGATGGCCAAGTTTTACACAACCTATAGCGGAAAATGCAATCAAATATGAAAAGGACGTCGCATTTGGAATGATTAGGGTAGAAGTGCTTTGCAATACATGCGACGCACATTTAGGGCATGTATTTCCAGATGGCCCTGAACCTAGTGGTCTCCGCTATTGTACTAATTCTGAGTCTATGATAATTGAAAAGGAGGTTGTTGATGGAAAGTAAAAAATTGGAATTGGCAACTCTTGGCGGAGGATGTTTTTGGTGTACTGAAGCTGTTTTATTAGAGGTGAAAGGGGTAGAAAAGATAGTCTCAGGATATTCAGGGGGGAATGCTCCAGGCAAGCCTACTTATAGAGAAATATGCTCCGGACTCACTGGTCATGCAGAGGTAATACAGCTAAGCTTTGATCCTGGCGTTATTTCTTTTCACGATTTATTAATGATCTTTATGACTACCCATGATCCTACGACACTAAACAGGCAGGGTGCAGATGCTGGGACACAATACCGTTCCGTCATTTTTTACCATGACGAAAATCAAAAAGAGGTGGCAGAAGGAGTTCTAAGTGAAATGTCTTCCTACTATGAGGATCCGGTGGTTACAGAATTAAGCCCGCTAAAAATATTTTATGAGGCCGAGGACTATCATCAGGATTATTATCGGAATAACCAGAGTCAGGGTTACTGCAATTTTGTAATTACTCCAAAATTGGCTAAGCT
>CBDTVZ010000203.1:0-4454 GCA_965363995.1 uncultured Eudoraea sp. | reverse complement strand
TAACCGGCCAGGACTTCGCTGCCAAATTCCGACATTAACCGCATTAGAAAGACCCAACTTGAAGTCCCTATCAAAAATTGAGCAATACCTCCCATAGAAACCTTGATAAGATTAAGCATAACTCCTGTTCTTAATACGATATCGCTAACTGCCAATTTAATTCTGCTCCAGCCAAAAAACAGGATCCCCAACTGAAAAATTACAGCAGTACCCCTACCAATATTGGTGGCAATAGCTGCTCCCATAACACCATATTCCGGAATTGGACCCCATCCAAAAATAAAAATGGGATCCAGGATAATATTAAGTCCGTTTGATAGCACCAAGGTCCACATTGCTACAGAAGCATCCCCTGCCCCCCTGAATATTGCGTTGATTAAAAAAAGTAAAACTATGGTGATATTACCACCTATAAGCAATTTGGTATAACCATAACCCTCGGCAATTAAGTCGGGCTCCCCACCCATGAGTGCTAATATTTCCTTTGAATAAAGAAACCCAACTACACCTATAGAAACAGCAACCGCTATCCCCAACAATATTGCCTGCATAGCGGCTTCCCTTGCACCTTTAAGGTCTTTCTCACCTATCCTTCTTGCTACAACAGCAGTGGCGGCTATACTAAGGCCTATGGCAATTGCATAAACCAAGGTTATAACAGATTCAGTGAGGCCAATTGTGGCTACCGCATTTACACTTATTCTGGATACATAAGCTATGTCCACAATAGCAAATATAGATTCCATCATCATCTCAAGGATCATGGGTATGGCAAGCATAAAAATGGCCTTGCGGATACTACCGGTGGTGAATTCGGTTTCCTTACCGGTAACGGCTATAATAAAATACCTGAAAAGTTTATTGAATGTGATTTTATTCTGATGTGTCATTTTATAGAAATTATATTAAAGAAGAAAAGGACGTCTTTTAATCTTCCCGGGAGGGAGATTATTTTTCGGTAAACACTCCGACGACATCTATTGCTAACATAATTTCTATTACTTCATGATAAAAACAAAGATGCAAATATTTTCTGAAGCAGAAAAATGATTCTGCCTGCTCATTATGTTGGTTTGACAGATAAAAATATTAAAAAAATAAAATGGACAAATATTTAATTAATGACAAACCTCGGTTCAACAAAATTATACTGTCATTCTGACAATTATTAGACTATTTAACGTAATTCAGCTTGTATCGCCAATAGCTAATGCCTCCTAAAAGCAATACCCCAAACAGCATATACCAGATAAATGTAGGTGTAATTACCTGCGAACCACTGGCATAACTATGGAGCCCAACCAAATAGAAGTTCACCCCAAAATAGGTCATCATAATGCTGCCAAAAGCAAGGATAGTTAGAAAATTAAATGTCCATCTTCCACGTAATCCCGGTACCAGTCTGGTATGTATTACAAAGGCATATACCATAATTGAAATAAGAGCCCAGGTTTCTTTAGGATCCCAACCCCAATAGCGGCCCCAGCTTTCATTGGCCCATTGTCCCCCGAGAAAGTTTCCTATAGTAAGCATAATGAGCCCCACAGTAATGGAGAGTTCATTAATTATTGTGAGTTCCTTCAGGTTTAATTCCATTCGTTCCTTGTTCCTGGAATTGGTAAGAATAATTAACAAAAGAGAAACAATTCCAAGTATCATCCCAACGGTTAGCGGCCCGTAACTACCAACAATTACAGCAACGTGGATCATAAGCCAGTAACTGTCCAGAACAGGGACAAGATTTGCTATTGACGGATCAACCCAGCTTTGATGTGCAATCCACAATAACATGGAAGTAACAAAGGCAGATGCTGCAATGGTCATATTACTTTTCCTGCCCAACAATAATCCCATACCCATTGTAGCCCAGGATACATAAAGGATACTTTCATAAGCATCACTCCAGGGAGCATGGCCGGAAATATACCAACGCATAATTAAACCGGACGTATGCCAGAT
The DNA here is from genome assembly GCA_965363995.1 of uncultured Eudoraea sp. Classification (GTDB taxonomy): domain Bacteria; phylum Bacteroidota; class Bacteroidia; order Flavobacteriales; family Flavobacteriaceae; genus Eudoraea. The sequence continues at coordinate 2,495 of CBDTVZ010000203.1, read as the reverse complement.
AAAAAATATATAAATTATTCCCTTAAAAAAGTAGGTCGCTATATTCCATATCCGTCTTTCCTTAAAAATTGTGAACACAAGTACAAAAAACATAAGGATACCTACGAGAGCATAGTATTTATAGAGTCGATTAAAAATATCGAGCTTGTTGTATATTATTTCTGCCTTTACCCTATTCTCTGCAGGGAGCACTTCACTCCCATGGTTTTGTTGATTCTGATGAAACGCCGATAATAGTTTATCTGCTTCGGTGTAATCATTGCTGGCTATTGCTTTTTCGAGAGAAAGCAGATAGAAAGGAACAGCATTTTTGATGAAATTTGCATATAACGAGTCAGATACTTTGTATTGCCCGGACCTGTACTCTACAGCAGAAACCCATTTGTTATTCTCATCGTTTAACAAAGGGAAGATTTTGATAATTTCTCCACTCAGTGCCCTGTTTAAAAGCCCAAGGCGTAAATCAACATCTTTATAATCCTGCTGAAATTTATTCGGAGTGCTGGTGGCATAAGCATCTTGTAAATAAGGCGCGAGTTTATAAGCCCCTTTGGAGTCAAAAAAATCAGTGGCTTTTACGTATCTCTGGGACCCTTCTACTTCTATTATACCCCGGAGACTATCATTTTGTCCTTTTTTATCGAGGGCTATAAATTCTGTATTATACCATAACGCAGGATTTAACATCATGGATAAGAATACCTGATCGGCATTCAGGTCTTTATATGTATCCTTAAAACTTAATTTGCGAAGTAACTCTGAAGAAAACGTATTTAGCGGTTTCATTCTTCCTCCGTCATCCTGTATGACTAATTCTCCAAATTTCGCGGCATGCTCTTTAGTAACGGTAGAAGTTTTTAATATCGAATCTAGTTGCTGCTGACTTGGAGTATTTTGGTGATTATGATCCCCGTTCTGAGTTTTTGTCTGAGCATTTAAACTTAAAACTCCAAAAAGCATTATTGCTGAGGCAACGGCCTTTTGCTTCTTTAATTTATCTAACCCTTGAGTCAACTCCTTAAATCGGGTTTTGCCAAAGAACATGATGCCCATTAAGCCAAAATATAATAAAAAGTACCCTATATAGGTAATCCAGGTGCCCCAAAAATCATGATTAACTGAAAGAACAGTTCCTCGCTCATCAGGATCAAAACTTGCCTGAAAAAACCGGTATCCTTTATGGTCAAGAATATGATTCATAAAAATATCATAGTCAAATGGCCGTTCGTCTTCCACCGTAACTTTACTCATAAAAGAGGCATAGCTTTTTTCAGTTCCGGGGTATTTCTCGGCAATAAAATCATTTAACTTAATACTAAAAGGCAATTCATAAACTTTTGATCCAAAGCGCAAGCTGAAATCCAGACCCCCTACTTTGAATTTATCTGAATAATTGCCGGTACCCTTGCCTCCCAATAACTTTTTCGTAACCGTTTCACCATTACTGCTTATTTTAAGAACTATGGCGTCCTGGGTGGCTGGTGTAATTTCATTTTCCGGCACGCTTACAATCCCGTAAGAACCCTGAATAAGAGGATCGGGGATTACAAACTGCATCCCCCCCATGTTATAAAGCGATCTTAACTGAAGCTTCTGTAAACTGTCTTTTAATACCCTGCCCTGATACTGATCTGCCATTCTCATAAAGCTCCCTTCAAAAGGAGATCTAATCTGATACACACTGTCGGTAGTGGTTATGTTTACAGCGCCTTCTGTTTCCTTATTTAAGGAAAAAAGAATATTATGGATATTTGCTATTTTCCCATTTTCAAGATAATGTTCATGCCTGTTGCCATCTCCGGCTTCCACTATTTTTAGATAGTAATTTCCTTTATTATCCGGAATTAAGTCATTTTTGGCTCCTTCAATAAAACTATCATAAGCAACGGTAACTTCTTGTCCATTAAAATCGGATGACCAGGGTAAATTAGATTTTATGGCTTCAGGAGTTACGATAAGGTCGTCTTCAAGAATTTTTCGTTTAGGCTCCTCTTCTATTTCTCCATCAATAAATACGGTAAGAAAGGTTTTATCGGAATAGAAAACATTTTCTGTACGACCTTCCCTTATCGGCATCATCCCTTCAAAACTTATATATCTGGTAACAAAGGCGCCAACAATAATTAGAATCCAGGACATATGGAGTGTCAAAACAGGCCATTTTTCCTTGCGCAAAAGACGATAACGAAATATGTTACCAATAAAATTGATCACAAAAAACACCATGATCAACTCAAACCAGGTTGAATTATATATCCAGATTCTTGCAGTTTCAGTACTATACCAACTCTCTATGAATGTACCAAATGCCATGGCGGTAGCAAAAACAATGAAAAGAATTGCGGTCAAACGGGTAGAAAAGAAAAACTTCTTAAACAATTCTTTCATCTTAAAGAGATAAATTTTTATTCCGGAGGCAAAAGTAAGGCCTTTTTGTGATTTAAAATTGCACTTCCAACCTTAAAAAGTTAAACAATATTGTTAATTTTTTAAGT
>CBDTVZ010000202.1:0-4469 GCA_965363995.1 uncultured Eudoraea sp. | reverse complement strand
ATGTTATAGGAGAGGTAAAGGGCAGTACGTATCCCGATGAAATAATACTAGTTGGTGGCCATCTAGACTCGTGGGATCTTGGTGATGGTTCCCATGATGATGGTGCCGGCTGTGTTCAGAGTATGGAAGTTCTTCGGTTATTAAAAATAACGGGATATGTACCTAAGCGAACAATCCGTGCGGTACTTTTTATGAATGAAGAAAACGGTTTAAGAGGCGCAACTACCTATGCGGAGATTGCATTAAACAAAAAAGAGAAACATGTATTTGCTTTGGAAAGTGATTCTGGAGGCTTTACACCCAGAGGTTTTTCTTTTGACTGCAAGGAAACAGATTTTGTCAAAATATTAGGATGGAAACCTCTTTTTGAACCATACTTAATTCATTTGTTTGAGAAAGGAGGAAGCGGTGCTGATATTGGTCCTTTAAAAAATGACCAAATTGTACTTGCGGGATTGCGTCCCGATTCACAGCGGTATTTCGACCATCATCATGCTGAGATTGATACATTTGAACATGTTAATAGACGTGAACTGGAACTAGGTGCAGCCACAATGGCCAGTTTGGTATATCTATTTGATAAATATGGTACAAGTTCAACAAATATGGAAGGAGGTAAATAATACCTCACTACTAGTTCTATATTACCCCCAAATGCAGGTTATAAGAAAGATAAAATGAGCACCTGTCAAAATAAATTTATTACATTTGCAGCTTATTAAAAAAATGAGATATGCAAGACGGAATTTACGCAAAATTCAATACTTCAAAAGGAGAAATAACTGTAAAGTTAGCCTATGATAAAACCCCAGGAACTGTAGGTAATTTTGTAGCACTGGCTGAAGGAAACCTGGAAAATAGTTCTAAGCCAAAAGGCACACCATATTATGACGGACTTAATTTTCACAGGGTAATCCCGGATTTTATGATTCAAGGTGGTTGTCCTCAGGGAACCGGAACAGGAGATCCCGGTTATAAATTTGATGACGAATTTCACCCGGATTTAAGACATACAGGACCTGGAGTACTCTCTATGGCTAATGCGGGTCCCGGAACCAATGGAAGTCAGTTCTTTATTACACATATTGCTACTCCTTGGTTGGATAATAAGCATACGGTTTTTGGAAATGTTATTGAAGGACTGAAGATTGTTGATGAAATTGCTCAGGGTGATTCTATTAATAGCCTGGAAATTGTTCGTGTTGGAAGCAAAGCAGAATCCTGGAATGCTGTTAAAGCTTTTAAGTCCTTTGAAAGTTCGCTGGAAATTAGATTACAGGAAGAAAAGAATAAAGCAGAGACAGAATTGGAAAAAGTTGCTACTGGTTTTGATAAAACAAACAGCGGACTTCGTTATAAGATTCTTAAAAAGGGAGATGGTAGTAAAGCAACAAAAGGAAATACTGTTTCTGTTCATTATGAAGGTTCATTGACTAACGGACAAGTATTTGATTCATCCTACCAGCGCAATCAGCCTATTGATTTTCAATTGGGAATAGGACAAGTAATACCTGGATGGGATGAGGGAATTAGTTTGTTAAAAGTTGGCGATAAGGCACGTTTTGTAATTCCATCTGAACTTGGTTACGGGAGTGCTGGTGCCGGGGGTGTAATACCTCCTAATGCTACGCTGGTTTTTGATGTTGAGCTTTTGGAAGTTAAATAAATAATCATATTCCTATAAAAATATTAGAGAAGTAGAGACCTTAGATAGCTTTATAGAATTCAGTAAAACTTCTTTCAATTTACCGAAAGAAGTTTTTTATTTAACCCTGTTCGCACTAAAAACAAGGAGGATTAAATTTATAGCCAGTAAAAAGAATAGGATTACAAAAAAAACAAACATAGCAACTTATTAAGGTTATTTTATGGGGAACCTTCTTACTTATATAACACCTTCGTGGTTGTAAACCCTACCTGGCAACCATTTATTAGAGTTAAACATGAAGGTGTTTACAAAAAGGGGGAATGTCAGATTGTGCAATACATTGATAAAATTAAAGAAGGTTGAACAGAAGACCAAGCTTAAGCTTAATTAGATATCAACATTTGTTAATCATTGCTGTATTAGAGCTCACAGATTCCTACATCTCAAAAATTTAGGGTTGATACCGATTAATTTTATGGCTCTATGATTAGAGATAAAAAAAGCCTCCTGTGGTCAGAAGGCTTATATTCATACTAATATTCTTTTATACCGCCGTAGGATCCGGTGTCATTCGTAGGTAAGGTTTAATTTCTTCTACTCCTTTAGTAAACATTTCGCGTGCTTCATCAGTTGGTATAGATGGACTTACTACTACATCCTCCCCATGGTTCCAGTTGGCCGGAGTAGCCACTTTGTGATACGCCGTTAGTTGCAGAGAATCTATAACCCTTAATAATTCATGAAAATTACGACCGGTAGAAGCAGGATAGGTAATAATAAGTTTAACCGTCTTATCAGGAGCTATTATGTACACCGAACGCACTGTAAGATTATTATCGGCATTAGGATGTATCATATCATATAAAGAGGAAACTTTCTTGTCCTCATCAGCAATTATAGGAAAGTTAACCGTTGTATTTTGTGTCTCATTAATATCCTTTATCCATTCATTGTGGGAATCTTTGCCATCAACACTAAGGGCTAACATTTTTACATTTCGTTTGTCAAATTCTGCTTTAAATTTAGAAGCTGTCCCAAGTTCGGTTGTACAAACAGGGGTAAAGTCAGCTGGATGCGAAAAAAGAATACCCCATCCGTCACCTAAATAATTATAAAAATTAATTGTTCCTAAAGAGCTTTCAGCAGTAAAATCAGGGGCAATGTCGCCCAATCGAATTGTAGCCATATTTAATTTTTTTAAGTTGAAATTTTAAAGTCTATAAAATTAGTAGTTAATGAAATGATATTGGTCAATACCAGGTTAAATATCTATTAAAGTTTGGTAAATTATACAGTCCTAACTGCTGAAAATAAAAAAAATACCATAAGTGTTGAGCCTGGCTACAGGAAATCAAAATCGCTATTTTTGAAATATGGAAAAAATAGAACTGGAAGAATTGCGGTATCCCATCGGTAAATTTGAAGTGCCTTCTTCAATTTCAGGAGAGCAGGCTTCGGAATGGATTAATATTTTGGAACATTACCCAAATAGATTGGAATTACTGGTTAAGGAATTGCCCTTTACTCAATTGGAGACTCCCTATAGACCTGGCGGGTGGACTGTGAGACAGGTTATTCATCATGTTGCCGATAGCCATAATCATAGCTATATTCGCTTTAAGTGGGCATTAACAGAAGAAACCCCTATAATAAAACCCTACCTTGAAAAGGAATGGGCTGAGCTTTTTGACACAAGAACGGCCCCTATTGAATTATCGCTTAACCATCTCAGAGCCGTACATGCCAAATTGGTATATTTACTTAAAGGGCTTTCTTCTTCAGATTTGAAACGTAGTTTTATACATCCTGAGAGTAAAGAATCAACGACAATTGTAGAAAATATTGGTCGATATGTCTGGCATGGTAACCATCATTATAGGCATATTAAAAATCTCTTAAAAAGAGAGGGTTGGATTTGATAGGGCAGAGTAAATAAATGTCAACTAATAAACTGAGGTTTTTTTACTTTTTTCAAAAGTACGAACATCGGTTTTTGTTTGTCCAAAACCTGATCAAATTTCAATTGCTTTACGTTAAGGATATGATATCCGTTTTTAAGATAGAATTTCAATGCTGGTCCTATTTGCATAGTTTCCAACCAAATCACCTGTTTGTCAGAATTCAGGCAGTATGTTTCAATCCAATTTAGTGCAAGGCTCCCTATCCCAAGGCCTGAGAATTCATTTAAGATATATATTTTTTCAAGTAATAGGGCTTCCTTTGAATTATAGGGTTCTATTGGAGCACCTTTGATAAGTTTTAGAATACCAACAGCCGTATCTCCGTTATAGATTAGCCAAAGAGATGATGGATTATCTTTCAATTCATGTCTTACGACATCTGTGGTAAAGCTTTCTTCAATGTAAGGGGTAGGATCATTATTTTCCCATAAGTGTAAATAGTGCTCTTTATATGCCTTTATTCCTATTTTACAATAGAGCTCGCAGTTTACACTTGCTACGGCTTCAAATTTTATTTCCATTTTATATTACAACCTATACTCGGTTTTTGAATCGGATTTATTGGTTTATTGTTTAACAATGCCTCTAATGCGGTACTTAGATCCAATCCGGTTGAGGGAATCCCATTTCCTGGTCTGGAATCATCTAATTGGCCTCTATAAATAAGTCTTAGGTTTTGGTCAAAAAGATAAAAATCCGGAGTACATGCGGCCTCATATTCCCTGGCTACTTCCTGTGATTCATCAAATAAATACGGAAAACTATATCTTTCTTGTAATGCTGTTTGTTTCATAAGTTCGGGGGCATCCTGAGGATAATTTACCACATCATTACTAGAGATTGCTATAAAAGCTATTCCC
>CBDTVZ010000201.1:0-4492 GCA_965363995.1 uncultured Eudoraea sp. | reverse complement strand
ATATTTCTGCCCAGTGCATGGCTCTTCCAAGTCCTTTTTGGCTTAGTTCAGGATCAATATCGTCTGAATTACTTCTGATCTTTTCTGCATGCCTTATTAAATAATAAGTGGATACCGCAGGCTCAACGTAAGCATCTGATAATTTTTGATCATCTTTGCAAGAGATAATGCCAGTTAATAAAAAGGCAAAGATTAGAAGTTTAATTGTTTTCATGTTAGATTGTTTGTATAAGTTTAATGTATGCTCTAATTTAACTGAATTTCAGTAAAATTAGTATGTTAGCACTTTGTTTTTTCTATAATTATGTTGAATAAATTCCTGTTTGTATGTATGGTTTTGACCGTGCTTTCTGTAAAATCTCAGGAACCGGAATTACCCACTGATATCCGACAACAGAACCTTACCGAATTTAATAGTAGTTTATTGAGTCCTGTCTTTTCATTCGACAGAAATAATCCACAATCTGTAGCATTATGGACCAGATGGCAATGGCAAACACCGGACGGAAGTCCTTCAACCTTATTTTTAAACTATTCTCGCAAGTTAAACAACGAATCTAGCATTGCAGGAGGGTTCCTTCAACATAACACAGGTGTATTTGTCAATAAAGGCGGAGTATTGAATTATGCATATAACCTTGTATTGAATCCCAAAACCCAAATTACTCTGGGCGTTAACGTCTTTGGTTATCAGCAAGAACTTGCTAATGAGTTTAATTTTAACCCTGATATAGGTTTACCCATATTTGAAGAAAAAAACAGCTTTATTCTCCAAATTGCCCCGGCTGTTAAACTCCAATTCAATGCTTTTACTTTTGGAATTGCAATGGAAAATTTGGTAGATCGGAATTTTACAACGAATGAGGGGAATGCCAGTGCCTCAGGTTTAATTTATATGGGTCTGGCAAGTTATAATTTCCCAATTACCATTTTTGGAGATTCCTCCAGCTCTTATATAAGACCAACACTTTACTATAAGCATTTGCCCGATTTTGACGATGAAATAGGATTTAATACTTATTTTTCTACACCGAAATTTTGGGCACAAGCGGGATATGATAGTTTTTACGGCATTTCTACCGGAATAGGGGGCCACTTCTTTAAAAAGTTGTCTCTCGGGGCATTGGTTGAATTTGGAACCAGTTCGGAGATCAAGGGTGAGGATCCGAGTTTTGAAATTATCACTGCCTTTAGTTTTGGGCAACAAACTTTTGAAATTCCCGAAGAAATAATCGATGAGGAACCAATTGAGGAGGCTGCAGTTTTGGAAGCTGAACAAGAACAGTTAAACGAAGAAGAGGCCATACGGGAAGACCAAAGAAAACAGGATTCTCTGGCGGCCGTCGAGGCAGCAGAAATATTAGCACTGGAACAACTTCAGAATCAGAAAAGTAAGGATTCAATTGCAACTGTAAACCAACAAATTGAATTGGCAAAAGCCAAAGAACTGGAAGAAAAGAGAAAGGACTCCGTCAGAATAACTAAAGATGCGGCCGCGATTGCCGTCATAAAAGCGCAACAGGACAAAAGGAGGACAGACTCATTAAATGCCGTCAAACAGGCAGAAGTATTGGCAGAGGTCATGAAACTCAGGGAAAAGAATAAACTGGATTCTATTAATAAGGCACTTGAAAAGGAAAAAACACCTGAAGTAGCCATAACTCCGGAAAAAGGTGAAAAATACGAAGAAGTGGCAACTGAAGATGGTTTGGAGCCCGGATTTTATTTAATAGCAAACGTCTTTGGTACCAAAAAATACTTCGAAGCTTTTATGAAGAAGCTATCAGATGAAGGTTTACAACCTCAATCATTCTATCGAGCTAAGAATAAATATAATTATGTTTACTTGAAGCGTTATAACTCTATGGAGGAAGCGAGAAAAGCAAGGGATTCTAAATTGGGTGGACGTTACCCGGAGAAAACCTGGATTTATAGAGTTGTAGGTAAGTAATTAACTATTTTTTGATTTCTTTTTTAACAAGAACATCAAGGTACGCAATTGTATTAATAAGATATTTTCTGTCACCTGTAATTGTTGCCATTGCTATAGCTCCTTGAATCATAGTGTATAATTGTTTTGCAAATTGTAAAGGAGTAACTGGCAGTTTCAACTCATTATTCTTTGCCCCATTTTCCAGAATCAAAGCAATTTTCCCTTCAATTGTGCGTATTACTTCATTAGCTGCCGCCTTTAGAGGCGCATTAATATATTTGGCATCCACCCCTACATTTAAAACAGGACAACCTCCCATACTAGTTGTAAAAGAGTCATAATTTCGATAAAAATCAGTAAGGCAAAATAATTTTTCCAGAGCTGTACCTTCGGTATTCAATTTGTCATCAATTGCCTTTAGCAGTCGTGTGCTGCTATATTCAAAAGAGGCAAGGGCGAGGGCCTCTTTATTTTCAAAATTACCATATAATGCTCCTTTGGTAAGGCCTGTTGCTTCAGTAAGGTCGTTCATACTGGTTCCCACATAGCCTTGCTTATTGAAGATAGGGGATACAGTTTCAATAATGTATGCAGTGGTTCTCTCAGCTTTGGTAGGCATAGATCTTCAATTTTATACGAAGATAAAAAATCTATATACTGTATGGTATTTTATTTCATAAAAAAAATGTACCCTTGGACGATGTAAATCGGAAGGGTACATTTTCAATTATCAGCAGGATTAATTAACTAACTCATTTTGATTTCTAAACACCAGACCGTCATCAAAAGAATCTATTAGTACAATACTATCCGCTTTAACTTTACCCCCGAGTAATTCTTTTGAAAGGCTGTTTAACACCTCTTTCTGGATCACTCTTTTTATAGGCCTGGCCCCGTATTGCGGGTCATAACCACGTTCGGCCAGATAAGCAACGGCTTCATCAGTCGCATCTATAGTGATATGTTGTTTAGCGAGCATTTTTTTGAGTTGCTCCAGTTGCAGTTTAACAATCTGCGTAATATCCTCCTTATTTAGGGGAGTAAACATGATAATATCATCTATTCTGTTAAGGAATTCAGGGCGAATAGTTTTTCTAAGCAGCCCCATAACCTCAATTCGGGCAGACTCCATGGCCGAATAAATATTATCTAAGGCCTCAAATTTCTCCTGAATGATATGGCTGCCCATATTACTGGTCATTATGATAATAGTATTTTTGAAATCAGCCACTCTTCCTTTGTTATCTGTAAGCCTTCCTTCATCGAGCACTTGTAATAGGACATTAAATGTATCCGGATGTGCTTTTTCTATCTCGTCTAAAAGTATCACAGAATAGGGTTTACGGCGTACAGCTTCGGTGAGTTGACCACCTTCATCATAACCAATGTAACCAGGAGGTGCCCCTACCAATCTGCTTACTGCGTGACGCTCCTGATATTCACTCATATCAATTCGGGTAAGTGCATTTTCATCATCAAACAGATAAGCAGCTAAGGTTTTTGCCAGTTCGGTCTTACCTACACCTGTGCTACCCAGGAATAAGAATGAGCCGATGGGGCGTTTGGTATCCTGCAAACCTGCTCTGCTTCTTCTGATAGCATCAGATACAGCCTGAATGGCCTCATCCTGCCCAACAACGCGTTTGTGCAATACTTCTTCGAGATTCAAAAGCTTTTCACGTTCGCTTTGTAACATCTTAGTCACTGGAATGCCTGTCCATTTTGCAACAACTTCAGCAATATCCTCAGTAGTTACTTCTTCTTTGATAAGGGTCCCTTTTTTCTGCTCATTGCTAAGATCCTTTTGAAGTGATTCTAATTTCGCATGTGCTTCCTTTATTTTTCCATATCGCAATTCCGCCACTTTACCATAGTCACCATTTCGCTCCGCTCTTTCAGCCTCCTGTTTGAAGTTTTCAATATCCAGTTTTGTTTTTTGAATATTATCTATTACTGTTTTTTCGCTTTCCCACTTAGCAAAAATCTCATTTCTTTCTTCCTTGAGATTAGCCAGATCTACATTAAGTAATTTAAGTTTAGCTTTATCATCTTCTCTTTTGATTGCTTCAATTTCAATCTCCAATTGCATGATCTTTCTGTCGAGTACATCCAGTTCTTCTGGTTTGGAATTTATCTCCATTCTCAGTTTAGCCGCGGCTTCATCTATTAAGTCAATAGCTTTGTCGGGCAAAAATCTATTTGTAATATATCGCTGTGATAATTCCACTGCGGAAATAACAGCTTCGTCCATAATTCTTACTTTATGGTGTGCCTCATATTTTTCTTTAATACCACGTAAAATTGATATGGCACTTTCCGTATCAGGTTCGTTTACTATTACTTTTTGAAATCTACGTTCCAGTGCTTTATCTTTTTCGAAGTATTTTTGATATTCATCCAATGTTGTAGCACCAATAGCGCGCAAATCTCCTCTTGCCAAAGCGGGTTTTAGGATGTTTGCAGCATCCATTGCTCCTTGTCCGCCACCGGCACCAATAAGGGTATGTATTTCGTCGATAAACAGCACAATATCGCCATCAGAGCTCGTAACCTCTTTAA
>CBDTVZ010000200.1:0-4498 GCA_965363995.1 uncultured Eudoraea sp. | reverse complement strand
ATGGATCTCCGGGCCAATATATCTGAATCAATTACGTTACAACCACTAGAAAGGGCTGTAGTTAAAACCGGGTTATTTTTGGAAATTCCTGTCGGATATGAAGCACAGGTGAGACCGCGAAGTGGTTTGGCAGCTAAGAAAGGAATAACGGTGCTTAATGCTCCAGGGACCGTAGATGCAGATTACAGAGGAGAAATTGGCGTGATTCTTGTGAATTTATCCAAAGAAGAATTTACTATTGTCAATGGGGAACGCATAGCGCAATTAGTGATCTCAGCACATGAACGAGCTGATTGGATTGAAACAGAAAATTTAACTGAAACTTCCAGGGGAGAAGGTGGTTTTGGAAGTACAGGAATAAAATAAAAATCCTTTATTGTTTTGAATTTGAGTAGGCTGATTATATGAACTTTAGGCTTAAATGGATTATTTATATTTTGGGAATATTTATTTTCTCTCAGCTAAGCTATGCCCAGGAAGAAGAAAGCGCTGAAGTATTTTTGGAAGATTATACAGACGAATTTCAAGAGACATTCTTTGAAGCATTAAAACAAAAAGGGATTGAGAACTATGATAAGGCTATTAACCTTTTTCTCAAATGTAAAAATCTGGATAGCACTTACAATGTTGTTGACTTTGAACTAGCTAAATCTTATTTAGCAAATAAGCAATATGTAGTAGCTCAGCAATACGCGATAGATGCATTAAATTCAGAACCTGAGAACTTTTGGTATTTAAATGTTGTAGTGGAGATTTTGCAAAAACAAGGCAGTTCAATGGAGATGATTAAAGAACAAATTTCTTTTGATAATGGTAAACTCAAAGAAAATTTAGCCCTGATTTACTTCCAAAAAGAGAATTATCAGAGTTCTTTGAATATCTTGAAAGATATGAAAGACTCTTCTTTTAAAGAATTTCTTTCACTTAGGATTAAGGATTCTTTAGAGCAGCCTAAGAGTGTTGATGAAATAGAGGAAATTTCTCCTGTCCAAAATACGGATATGAACCCTCTTTTAAAGTATAAGGAAGAAATTGGTGAATTAATAAGTAATAAGAATTATTCTTCCTTAATTATCAAAGCAAATGAGGCTTTGGAGGTATTTCCGTCTCAGCCTTATTTTTATTTCGCAAAGGGGATGGGTCTAAATAGAAGTGGAAAACAGAAAGAAGCAACAGGTGAATTGGAAACTGCTTTGGATTTTCTAATCGACGATATTGAACTTGGGAATAATATATACAGAGAATTAGGCAAGGCGTATACATTTTTGGGAAACTCATCAAAGGCAAATATGTATCTTAGTAAAATCAAATCTGGCTCCTGATCGAATGAAAAGTAATACCTATAGTTGGAATAGATGGATCATAATTACCGTTTTGGCAACGCTTTCTTTCTCTTGTAAATCAAGTAAAGTAGTTTCAGCAGGCAAAGTGGATGAAAGGCTTACCACCAAGGCAATAATCAAAAAACATTACAATAGCCAATTAGAATTCAAGACCATAAGCGGGAGGATGAAAGTGGAGTATAATGATGGTGGGTCCATTCAAAGTTTTAATGTTAGCCTTAGAATTGAAAAGGATAATGCAATTTGGATGAGTGCTCCTCTCGGTGTTGTAAAGGCGCTAATTACGCCTAAAAGAGTAACGTTCTATAATAAACTTCAAAATGAGTATTTTGATGGTGACTTCACTTATTTGAGCAAGTTATTGGGAACTGACTTAGATTTTAAAAAAGTACAGAATTTATTATTAGGGGAGGCATTATTTGATTTGCGGACAGAGAAATATATTTCCCTTGCTACGGAAGAATACTACGAACTTAAGCCTAAAAATATTGGTGATCTGTTCAAAACACTATTCTTAATTGAGCCAAAGAATTTTAAAATCGCTACACAGCAGTTATCCCAACCCTGGAATAAGAGACTATTAGAGATTTATTACAAGTCGTATCAGGAAAAGAATAAGCAAATCTTACCTGAGGAAATTCTGATTACAGCAATTGATATTGATCAAACCACCAATATTGCCATACAATTTAGGAACATAGAGTTTAACAGATCATTGAATTTTCCCTATAAAATACCAAAAGGATTTGAAGAAATAGTTTTGAAGTAAAATGAGAATTGCAAAGCAAAATTCTGCATATATACTATTTATAATTTTAGTGCTACTGGGTTCAAATGCATGTGGGCAAACCAATGAACAAAAAGTTTTGGAAACCAGGCGAGAACAGCTGCAAAAGGAAATTGAGGATATAAACAGACTGTTATTTGCAGAAAAAAAACAAAAAGGTACTGTTCTTGATCAAATGGAGGTGCTGGATCAGAAGATTAACGTTAGGCAGCAATTGATACGTGTTACTAATCAGCAAGCTAACCTTCTCAACAGGCAAATAAATTCCAATATTCGAAATATTTCCAAACTTCGGGAAGATTTAGATGCCTTGAAGGAAGAGTATGCTACAATGATCCAAAAATCTTATCGGAATAGATCCCAACAAAGCAGACTAATGTTTCTCTTGTCTTCGGAAAACTTTTTTCAAGCCTTTAAAAGATTACAATATATGAAACAATATACTCAGTTTAGAAAAGAGCAGGGGGAGGATATTGTAAGGAAAACAGAAGAACTTACTCAATTAAATAATGATTTAACTAACCAACGAAAAGAAAAGGAGGTTTTGTTGGCCCAGAATTTAAAAGCAAATGGCGAATTACTTACAGAAATAAAGGATCAAAAGGATCTATTAAAGTCAATTCGACAAAATGAGAGTAATTATGCCTCAGCGATTAAGAAGAAAAAACAGGAGGCACGAAAAATTGATCAACAAATAGAACGATTAATCCGAAGGGCCATAGCTGCCTCAAATAAGAAGGCAGGGAAAAGTGGAACATCAAATAAGTTTGTTTTAACACCGGAAGCGACCCTGGTAGCAAATAATTTTTATGCAAACAAAGGAAAACTTATCTGGCCGGTTGAAAAAGGGATTAAACAACAAGGTTTTGGTATATACAAAGATGCCGTATATCCTGGCATCAAACATCAGAGTAATGGCGTAATTATTGCAACGGATGAAGGCGCTACTGCCCGTGCTGTTTTTGAAGGGGAAGTGATCGCAATTTTGGCCGTACCGGGGGGAAATAAAGGTGTTCAGATCAAACACGGGAACTTTATAAGCACTTATTACAATCTTTCTGATTTGTATGTAAAAAAGGGCGATAAAGTAAGCCTAAAAGAAGAGTTAGGAAAAATATATACTAATCGGTATAGTGGTCTGACACAACTAAAATTTTACCTCTACAAGGATGCTACAAGATTGAATCCTGAGGAGTGGATTTACCGACTTTAATAATAAATAGAATATGGGATCAATAACTGATATTAAGGGGACTTTTACATTACACAATGGCGTTAAAATGCCGTATTTCGGTTTGGGGGTTTATCTTTCTGAAGACGGAAAAGAGGTAATTAACGCTATAAAATATGCATTAGAGACCGGATATCGTCATATAGATACTGCATCTATATATAATAATGAAGAAGGGGTAGGCACCGGAATAAAAGAAAGTAATGTATCAAGGAAAGATATTTTTGTTGTAAGTAAAGTTTGGAATTCAGACCAGGGCTATGAAAATACGCTAAAAGCTTTTGAAAAAAGCCTTAACAGATTGGAATTGGATTATTTAGATCTTTATTTGGTGCATTGGCCGGTAGACGGAAAATATAAGGACACCTGGAAAGCTATGGAATATCTTTATAAGCAGAAACGAGTTAGGGCAATTGGAGTAAGTAACTTTATGCAACATCACCTGGAGGATTTATTGGACATAGCAAAGATAGTTCCCATGGTAAATCAGATGGAATTTCACCCATATTTGGTGCAACAAAGCCTTTTGGACTTTTGTTCAGATAAAAAGATTCAATATGAAGCCTGGTCTCCAATGATGCAAGGCAAGATTTTTGGAATAGACACCTTTAAAGAACTTGCAAATAAGTACGATAAGACCATTGCTCAAATAGTCTTGCGCTGGGATTTGCAAAAAGGAGTTATTACTATTCCAAAATCATCTAAGCGGGAAAGAATTTTAGCAAATGCTGATATTTTCGATTTTAAGTTAACCCTCGAAGATATGGCCAATTTGGACAGTCTGGATAGAGGGCAGCGCTATGGCCCCGATCCTGACAATTTCGATTTCTAAATAAAAAATATCAGAAGATATTTATTCTTTTATGAATAATGCCCGGAGTTCTGTAGCATCAATTGGCTTCATTTTACCCGCAAGGACCAAACTAAGTTGTTTTCTTCTCAGTGCGCCCTCAAAACGTTCAGTTTCCAGTGCTGTTTCGGGGATTATAGGCGGCACTTCAGTTGGTTTTCCACTTTCGTCCACTGCAACAAAAGTATATATGGCTTCATTGGCTTTGGTGCTTTCCCCGCTAAATCTATCCTCCATCCAGACATCAATATAAACTTCCATTGAAGTTCTAAAGGTTCGGGATATTT
>CBDTVZ010000199.1:0-4502 GCA_965363995.1 uncultured Eudoraea sp. | reverse complement strand
AAGCGAATTAAAAATGAAACAGAAATCTCAACTGGGGCTACCTCAGTCGCCTTTGCATCTGTTCAGTACATTCTAAAAAATGTTTCCAATATTTCAGAAAAGAATATTTTGCTTTTTGGTACAGGTAAAATAGGCAGGAATACTTGTGAAAACCTTATCAAACATACAAATCATTCTCATATAACCCTTATTAACCGAACCAAGGGTAAGGCCGAAAAAATTGCGGGAAAGTTTAATCTTGTCGTAAAGGATCATGGAGATTTGCAAACAGAAATCCGTAAGGCAGATGTCCTAATAGTGGCTACCGGAGCTAATACCCCTACTATCTCCAAAGAACTTATTTATACTAACAAACCACTTTTAATCCTGGATTTATCAATTCCTAAAAATGTGGCAGATAATGTATTAGAATTAAAAGATGTATCCGTATTACACCTGGATCATCTATCGCAAATAACAGATGAAACTCTTGAACGCAGAAAACAATTTATTCCTCAAGCAGAATCTATAATAGATGAAGTGAAATCAGATTTTAGCCAGTGGCTGGAAACCAGAAAATTTGCCCCGGTTATAAAAGCCCTTAAAAAGAAACTAAAATCAATGAAAGAAGAAGAGCTGGATTTTCAGTCTAAAAAGCTCTCTGATTTCAATTCAGAACATGCGGAAATCATTTCCGAAAGAATCATTCAGAAGATTACTAAACAGTTTGCGAATCATCTGAAAGAATCTGAGAATGATGCCGATGATAGTTTGCAACTAATACAAAAAGTCTTTCAACTAGAATTAAACTCCCAATGAATAGGGTCATTCGTATAGGTACCCGCGATAGTGAACTTGCACTATGGCAGGCGAATGACGTAAAGAAGAAACTGGATAAACTGGGGCATTCCACACAATTAATCCCTGTAAAATCGGATGGGGATTTGGAGTTAGATCAACCTCTTTATTCGATGGGCATTACAGGGATTTTTACAAAAACTTTGGATGTGGCTATGCTTGCTGATAAAATTGATATTGCTGTACATTCCATGAAAGATGTACCTACCATTTTACCAAAGGGCATTGTGCAGGCAGCCGTTATGGAACGTGCTAACTACAGGGATATATTGGTACATAAAGGTCTGGATTTTCTGAATACAGAAGGAATTATTGCTACGGGCAGTTTAAGAAGGAAAGCACAATGGTTACATCGTTATCCGCTTCATGAGGTAGTTGGTTTGAGAGGAAATGTAAACACCCGATTGAAAAAACTAGAAGATAATTCCTGGGATGCAGCAATTTTTGCGGCTGCCGGCCTTGAGCGTTTAAATAAAGTTCCGGAAAACTATACCGAACTTCAATGGATGGTGCCAGCACCCGCACAAGGTGCTATGATGATTGCGGCCAAAAAGGAAGATCAGTTTTGTGTTGAGGCACTTGCCTCTTTAAATCATGAAACCACAGAAATCTGTACACAGGTTGAACGTGAGTTTTTAAAGGAATTAGAAGGCGGCTGCACAGCACCAATAGGAGCTTTGGCTACTATTAAAAACGATTTTTTACTTTTTAAGGGTATATTATTTTCTCTTGATGGGCAAAACACTGTTGGTGTTGACAAGAAAATTAGACTGGCAGATGCAGCGGATTTTGGCAAAGCCTGCGCGCAAGAGGTCTTATTTAACGGGGGGAAGGAATTGATGCAGGATATAAAAATCCAGATAAACCAATGAAAAATATCCTCTCCACAAAACTCCTCACTCCTGATCAAAAAACGATTCTAAATGATGCCGGTATTCATTTTCAGGATTACGAAGCCATAAAAATCCATTATCAAGAATTTCAATTAACCGCTGATTTTGATTATTACATTTTTACGAGTCAAAACGCGGTTAGGGCATTTATAAACCATAAGTCCAATTTTTATAAAAAAAAGGAATTGGAGAAGGCTTGCTTTTGTGTAGGGTCAAAGACTAAATTACTTTTAGAAAAAAATGGGCATAAAGTTGTAAAAATGACCCAAAATGCAACAGAATTAGGCTGTTTTATTGTAAAAAATCATAAAAAGGCATCATTTATATTCTTTTGCGGAAATAGAAGATATGATGATTTACCTAATATTTTGACTAAAGATAAGCTCCATTTTAAGGAAATCGTAGTCTACAAAACAGAATTAAAACCTCAGCATTTTTCAGAATCCTTTGATGGCTTATTATTTTTTAGTCCTAGCGGGGTAAAGAGTTTTACTTTGTCAAATGACATGGGTAATAGTGCGGTATTTTGTATTGGTGATACTACGGCAGCAGAGGCTGCTTTATATACAGAATCCATAATAGTTGCAGATACCCCAACTGTGGAAAATTTGTTCAAAAAAGTCACATTGCATTATAAACTGAGTATTAAAAAATAGAATGAGTATAAAAAACGATTTATTTTTAAGGGCATTACAAGGTGAAACTGTAGAACGACCCCCTGTATGGATGATGAGGCAGGCGGGTAGGTATCTGCCAGAATTTATGGAGATTAGGGAGAAATATGATTTCTTCACCAGATGTCAGACACCGGAATTAGCTTCTGAAATTACTGTCCAACCTATTCGGCGATTTGGAATGGACGCCGCCATACTTTTTAGCGATATTCTTGTTATACCACAAGCTATGCAAATAGAAGTACAGATGAAACCAGATTTTGGACCCTATTTACCAAATCCTATTCGCTCTCAAATAGATGTAGACCGCGTTTTAGTACCCGATGTTAATGAAGAATTAGATTATGTAATGCAGGCTATAACTGCAACTAAAGAGAAATTGCAAGATGAGATTCCATTAATAGGTTTCGCAGGTTCTCCATGGACTATTCTCTGTTATTGCGTTCAGGGGCAAGGCAGTAAAACCTTTGATAAAGCCAAGGAATTCTGTTTTACACAACCAGTAGCTGCCCATAACTTATTGCAGAAAATTACAGATACCACTATCTCATATTTGAAAGCTAAGGTAAAAGCAGGCGTAAACGCAGTTCAGATATTCGATTCATGGGGCGGTATGCTTTCACCTAATGACTATAAAGAATTTTCTTGGTTTTATATCCAACAAATTATAGATGCCCTAAAGGAGGAAACACAGGTAATTGTTTTTGGTAAAGGCTGTTGGTTTGCTTTGGGTGATATGGCCAAATCAGGTGCAGCTGCACTTGGAGTGGATTGGACTTGCTCGGCCCGAAATGCCAGATATTTGTCAGGAGGAAAAATAACACTCCAGGGAAATTTTGACCCTGCCCGCTTATTGTCTCCCCCGGCAGTCATTAAAAAAATGGTCACTCAAATGATTAATGAATTTGGAAAGGATCAATATGTCGTTAATCTTGGCCATGGGATTCTGCCCAACGTCCCGGTGGAAAATGCAAAAGCATTTATAGATGCAGTAAAAGAATATAAGCCTTAAGGTAAATGGGGGGATTAAATTATATGAAACTCATTCTTTACCTCAGTAGAATCAAGTGATTCATGTCGGATAGCCGTATAAATAGTTTATTTGTTTTAGAGCCATTAACAACTGTGGATACTGCCTCTTTGCATGCTTTTTTAGCTTCAAATAAAAAAGAATTTCATCGTTTTTTCCCAGTTACCTTAGGACAAAATGAGACTATTCAGGCCTCTGAAAAGTACGTTCTAAATAAAAGTGAACAGATAAAATTAAAAACAGAATTTACTTTTGCCGTCAAAACAAATACTACTGTTGTAGGCTTGCTAATCTTAAAAAAATTGAATTGGGAACTTAAGCGGGGTGAGATAGCTTATTGTATTGATAAAAATTATCAAGGTAGGGGCTGGATTACGAGAGCCGTAAAGGAAACCACTTCTTTTGCATTTAATGATCTCGGCTTAAAAACTCTGGAAATTATCGTATACAAAGAAAATAAAGCAAGTGTTAGAGTAGCAGAAAAATGCGGGTATAAATGGACAAAAACATTGTTAAAAGGCTATACACCTCCAAATGAAGAACCGCTTGATATGGAATTATATGAAAAATAAATTCTACAGTTACATTGAAGAACTTCAAGACACAATTACGTCCGGATTAGAAGAAATAGATGGTTCTGCTAAATTTCGTGAAGATATTTGGAAACGTCCTGAAGGTGGTGGAGGCAGGACCAGGGCAATTGAAGATGGTTCCGTTTTTGAAAAGGGTGGCGTAAACATATCTGCTGTTCATGGTGAACTCCCAAAAAGTATGCAAGACTATTTTGGTGCAAAGGATGCGGATTTTTATGCATGCGGTCTAAGTCTGGTGCTCCATCCCAAAAATCCAATGGTCCCAACTGTGCACGCCAATTGGCGTTATTTTGAAATGTATGATAAAAAAGGTGCATTAGTAGATCAATGGTTTGGGGGAGGCCTCGATCTTACTCCATATTATTTATTTGAGGAAGATGTTAAGCACTTTCATTCAGTTTGTAAAGCATCTTGTGATCTGCATGATCCTGATTTTTATAAAATCTATAAAAAGAAATGTGATGACTATTTCTGG
>CBDTVZ010000198.1:0-4523 GCA_965363995.1 uncultured Eudoraea sp. | reverse complement strand
TCTCTGTATTTTCTGATTTTGGAAAGCTCATCGAATTTCCCTTTAATTCGCCTGGACGGAGTGTGTTCTATTTGTTTCCAATCTGGTAATTGAATACCTCTAAGTACCGCCCAAACTGCAAAAAACCTAAATAAGTTTGGTCTGGAATATGGAGCACTTACCTCCGCAATTTCTGAATAAAGTCGTTTCCAACGGACTATATCATAAGTGGTTTCAGCTATAAAACCTCTATCCCTCGAGCCCCATCTTTTGTCGTGCTTCAAAGTTTTTTCCACAACCTTATCGGCATATTCTCCTTCGTTAAATATTAGGTTGAGTGCGTCTACCACTGCAAACACCAAATTTCTATGTAACCGCATCAGCAAAATTTAGTAGGCAAAGGTATTGCTTTTAATCTTTAACCAATCAATTACACCTTAGCAACTAAACATAGTTTTTTGATTTTTTAAATCTGTAAATGCTGTCACAATTTTTGAGATAGTGAGATAGAACGGCTGGATAATCGTTTTTTTCTATCGGCCCAAAACCCGGTTTTATTCCTACATTTACATATGCGATATAGTATCTTATTAATCACTTTAATTATAATTCATTCCTGCAAACAGCCTGTTAAAAGGTCATATTTTACAGAGGTTAAGGTTGAAGTACTTTATGAGGATTCCTTAAGTATAAGAGCAATTGAATTAATGGGCGGTAGTTTAGGTTTTGCTGCTAATAAGGGGTTTTTTGGTTCAATTGATTTGCAGACCAAAACAGTTAGGACCAATAGACAAAAACACGATAGCATTTATCCGGAATTTAGGGCAATAGCACATACACCTACCGATTTTTTTATGCTCTCCGTTGCAAATCCTGCTCTCTTATATAAAACAGGAGATAAGGGAAGCATGGAATTGGTTTACGCGGAAGAAGGGGAGAACGTTTTTTATGATTCCATGGCGTTTTGGAACGATAAAGAGGGTATAGCCATAGGGGATAATGTTGGAGGTTGTCTTTCTATTATTATAACCAGAGACGGTGGATATAGCTGGACCAAACTCTCTTGTGCCCAATTGCCTGAAGCGCTTGAAGGAGAGGGGGCTTTTGCTGCCAGTAATACCAATGTTGTCCTTGAGGAAAATAAAGGCTGGATAGGAACAACTAAAGGGCGTGTGTTTTATACTGATAACAAGGGGTTATCATGGAAGGTTGTACAAACCCCCATCCTTAGAGATAAACCTACTCAGGGTATTTATTCGATGGATTTTTACGACAGCTCGTTGGGAATTGCGATTGGCGGAGATTATACAGATCCTGATAAACGATCAGCTAATAAGGCGATCAGCCGTGATGGAGGTAAAAGCTGGCAGCTTATTGCCAATAATCAGGAACCTGGCTACAAGAGCTGTATCCGATTTGTTCCTAATTCTGAAGGCAGAGAGATTGTGGCCATAGGATTTACAGGAATTTCATATTCCAATGATATGGGGATGACATGGAGGACGCTTTCAAACGAAGGGTTCTACACCATACGATTCCAGAAGGACTCTGTGGCATATGCTGCAGGAAGAAATCGCATTGCCAAACTTACTTTTAAATAAAAAGGGAAGTATGAGTACTTCCCTTTTTAATCACCAACAACCTAACCACTTATCGTGGGAACCAAATCAAAGCCAAACGAACTATACATTAACTACTATATAGTTACGACCTCTTTTCTTATAAAAAACTCCATTATAGGTATAATACTTCCTGCCACCATAAACTACGGCCTTATTTCCTATGGGTAGCTGTCTCACTCTGACTCCAACAGGAGCTGCACATACAAGGTATTTTCTTCCTCTTCCTTTGTACCAGACACCATTGGAAAAATGAAAATTCACTCCTTTATGCATAATAAGCCTCGGTTGATGTAATGTTGTAACAACAGTACCATATTTAGGATATACTTTTATCGTACGCTGAGCAGATACTGATGAAGTTGCACCAACTAATAAAATAATGATTACTAATAGTTTTAAACTTTTCATAACTTCTTTTTTACTGATTATATAGCTAAGACTATTCATTAAAGTAAAGGTTTAATTAAAACTTAATTTATTTATGATAAACCATTGGTTGAAGTTTGAAATGAAATAGTTTTCTTCTTGACTTAACAAACAAAAAAGGAAACCAAAAGGTTTCCTCATTTATTCTATATGCTCCTATAATTTATCCACCTCCTTGTCGCCTTTGATGAATTTGTTTCAACAGTCGTTTCTTAAAATCTTCTTCGGCTTTAATTAAAAGAAAAGTTTTCTTAGGTGAAATAACGTCACGAATATTTGACAGGAATAATATATTAAGCTCTTGTTTCTCTCGTTCAAGTTCAATAAGTTGATCTAAGATTTTACTGGCCTCATTCTCGCTTAAGTTTTCAAAATCGGCCATTTTGCTTCTTATTTCGACACGTTCCTTTCTGCGAATTTGAGCTTTTGCTTCCTCATGCTCATTGTAAACGGGCCAAAACATTGTAGCCTCCTTACTCGTAAGACCTACCCTTTCTGTTATAAATGCAACCTTCAGGGATTTAATTCTGTCCATTCCGGGCCTGCCTTGTCCCGACACGCTTACAACTGTTAAAAACAGCATTATAAACACCCATATTTTGCTGAAATTATTCATCGATCTCTAAATTTAATTCATCAATATCATCAATGTTATCCTCAAGGTAATCTATGATGTTTTCATCATCGAGTTCACTGTTCAGAATTTCATTTACATCCAAATCTTCTGTTAGTAGTAACTCCGCCAGTTCGTAACTACTCAATCCCAGTTCGTTGTCTTCAAGGTAAATTTCAATATCCGTGCTCGCCAGATCATCAAAAGTAAAACTACTTTCATTCCTCCATTGAATACTAAACACCAATAACAAAATCGCGGCTACTGAGGCTGCTGCATAAATGTATTTCCTATAGGATTTGAGACTTATTACTTTTGATTCCTTTTCAGTTATCTTTTCTAGTACCTCTTTATTTAGATTATCAAAATAGCCTTCAGGAACTTTAAATCTACCTTCCTTGGGAAGACTTGAAGTCTCTTTTGACATTTTGTTCAAAAGATCATCCGAAAATCCTTCAAAGTAACCCTCTGGGGTCTTAAATCCACTTTTTTTTCTTTTTTTACCCATCCTTATGGTTTGACTCTCAATGTCATAAAAGGTTTAATATTCATTGGATGCATGTCATTTTACTTATATATTCTTCCTGTCCTTTAAACCTAAATATATTAAATAAGCTTTACTTCAATTATTCATCCTTTAGACTGGCTTCAATTTTTTTAACCGCTAAGTGATAGGAAGCTTTTAAACCACCTACTGAGGTTTTTAATATCTCCGATATTTCCTTGTACTTTAATTCTTCAAAATACTTCATATTAAAAACCAATTTCTGTTTTTCCGGTAATAAAGCAATAGCCTTCTGTAACTTCAATTGTATTTCGTCACCTTCAAAATAAACATCTGCCTGTAAATTATTAGCTAATCTTTCCTGTAGTTCGTCATTGCTGACCCCTAATTTTTTGGACTTTACCTTAAGGAACGAAAGCGCTTCATTAGTAGCAATCCTGTACATCCATGAATATAACTTACTATCTCCTTTAAAGTTCTCAATATTTCTAAAGACCTTAATAAATGTATTCTGTAACACATCATCCGTATCGTCATGCTCGAGTACAATTCGCCTAATATGCCAGTACAGTCGCTCTTTGTAAGTGTTAATTAGCACCTCAAAAGCCCTGGCCTGGGTATCTTTCCGCTTTAAATTTTCTATTAAGGTTTCTTCGGCGATCAAAGCAAATACTTATTTATTTAAGACTGCGTTGAATTTAAAAGGTTTAATTACCTTTTAAATTTATATTACACCCAGTGTTTGCATATCTACCAAGTTTTTATACATACCACTTGATTTTAGCAGTTCTTTATGAGACCCCTGTTCTACAATCTTTCCTTTCTGCAGCACAACTATGGTATCTGCATTTTGTATAGTGGATAATCTATGAGCGATAACAATAGACGTGCGGTTGCGCATCATTTTTTCGAGTGCATCTTGTACTAACCTTTCGCTTTCTGTATCAAGAGCAGAAGTTGCCTCATCCATAATCATAACCGGAGGGTTCTTTAAAACGGCTCTTGCAATTGAAAGACGTTGTTTCTGCCCGCCACTTAGCTTATTGCCGCTATCCCCGATATTTGTGTCATAGCCTTGGGGTAATTCCATAATAAACTCATGAGCGTTGGCAATTTTAGCAGCAGCCATAATTTCTTCAATACTGGCATTCTCCTTTCCCAGACCTATATTATTCTTTACCGAATCATTAAAGAGAATAGAGTCTTGTGTTACCAGCCCAATAAGATTTCTTAATGATTTTTTAGTGAGGTCTTTAATATTAGTATTATCCATTTTAATTTCACCTTCATTGATATCGTAAAACCTGGTTACCAGGTTGGCAATTGTACTTTTACCACTACCGGACTGGCCCACCAAAGCGACTGTATTACCTTTTGG
>CBDTVZ010000197.1:0-4550 GCA_965363995.1 uncultured Eudoraea sp. | reverse complement strand
CTTTCTTCATATGCTTTAATTAATTTAATAATCGCTTTTGTTTCTCCTTCTTCAGTACACTTGAAACTAAATCAAAAAGTTTGGTTTTAATTTCCATGTAATCTTCTTTATAATGATCCATGCCGCTGGTCAAATCTCTGTGGGTATCGCGGTAAGCCTTTTCCAATTCTATTTGATCAACGTCATCAATCATTATTTCTAATTTATTTTCATGAGCTTGAACCTTTTTCATAAGTGCAATGACTTGCTTCTCCAGAGCAGTAAGAGCAATTACAATTACTTTACTTTTTCCAAAAATTTTTGAATCAACCAATTGTACTGTATAATGCTTTATCAGATTGTTTAAAAACAATTGCTCATCTTTCATAAATCTTAATTCCGATAGCCAAAGTAAAGTTGTCCTATGCATCTCTTCCGAATCTATCCATTCTATATAACGATGCGTGTTTTCCTTGATTTTCATTTTGTTAAATTTTATAATAGTAAATATTTAAACTCTAATTGTTTTGATATCTATAATTCAATTCCTTTAAGATATTGTTTAGGAATATTAATTATGTGATTCCAATTTAGTTTTTTATTAAACCAAAAGAAATGATAATTATCAGGTTGGCATTATGCCAGATAGGATTAATATTAGTCCGGTCTACGCCTTTTTAAAATGCCGCCGGCATAATTAAATATCTCCGACTTGAGGATTTGAAACTTCTGTAAACAATTCACCACATTAGCTTTTAGCTTCTCATGTTCCACATAAACGTCTTCATCAAATTTGCCGTTTCCACATTCAATAGACCCTCCCAGATTATTTTCATGTTGGTCTATAAGTTTTTGCATGTTAGTCTTATCACTTTTAATATGCTTCAGACGCTCAAGATAATCCTGTAAACGCTCAAACAAATTGGGTGTATTGGGCTCAAATACATAAGAGTGAAGAAGTTGTTCTATGAATATTAATTCATCTTTCATTAAGAAAAAGGAAGAATTCCATTTCTGTGTATCAAAATGTAATTTTTCAAATGTATTTTGTTTTCGATCTTCCGTTTGATTATCCATGATTATGAATCTGATATTTTAAAACTACTCCTGATCCAAAGTATAAGCAATGATAAGAATCATGTGATTATTAAAAAATAAGTTCAACTGTCTCAAATATCTTAGGAATATGAACATTCCATTTATACACATCTGCAATTTTAATTTTAAATTCTTGTAAGGCTTCCTGCTCTCCATGAATCAGGAAAACACGTTCCGGAATATTTTTAATAGAATCCATCCAGTCCAGCAATTCTTTTTGGTCTGCATGGGCTGATAAACTTTCTTCGTGATGTATACTGGCTTTCACCGAATGGTATTTCCCAAAGATCTTAAGCTCTTTAGCCCCTTCCAAAAGAGCTCTTCCACGTGTTCCTTCAGCCATGTATCCAACTAACAAAACATTAGTATTCGGATGATCTACCAATTGTTTCAAATAAGTAAGAATTCTTCCACCTGTGACCATTCCGCTTCCGGCAATAACAATTTTTGGCCTGGGATCGTCTATCGTCTCCCATGTTTGTCTGTAGGAATCAATAATATTTACGTGGGTGCACATTGCCTTATATTCATTGGGAGATAACTTATGCCAATTTGGGAAACGTTCGAATATGGAAAGCACGTTGTTGCCCATGGGGCTATCAATAAAAATGGGAATATTTGGTATTTTATTCTTCTTATAAAGCTTCCAGAATAAATACATCAGAGACTGCAGTCGTTCCACAGCAAAAGAAGGAATGAGCAGGTTTCCCCTTTCATATAGTGTTTTATTAACGAGGGCAACCAGTCTATCTTCTACCTTATCTTGCGGGTGTAATTTATTGCCATAGGTACTTTCAATAAAAAGAAAATCGGCCCACTCAGGTTTAACCGGCGGATCTAACAAAATATCATTTGGCCTTCCAACATCTCCGGAAAAAACAAAACGCTTACCGGAAATTTCTATTTCGATAAAAGTTGAACCAATTATATGCCCGTTATACCTGAATCTATACCGGATATTTTCAGAAAGTTGTGTCCATTGGTTAATTTCTTCTGCTCTAAACAGAGCTATTGCATTTTCTGCATCTTGCATGTTATACAGTGGCAGTGCTGGCCTATGCTTACTATACCCCTCCTTATTTACAATTGCCGCTTCTTCCTCATTTATCTTTGCACTATCCAGCAATATTATTTTTGTTATTGCAAGTGTAGGAGCGGTTCCTATAATCTTTCCTTTAAACCCGTCCTTTACCAATCTGGGCAAATAACCCGTATGATCAAGGTGACCATGTGTTAATAAAACAACATCTATTAAGTCGACCGAAAAAGGCAATGGTTCCCAATTAGATCTTCTAAGGTCCTTCCTGCCCTGAAACATCCCACAATCTATGAGAATGTTTTGCTCATCTGTTTCAAGGCAAAATTTAGATCCTGTGACCGTACCAGAAGCCCCTAAAAAATGTACTTTAACCATGATATTAATGTGATGGTATCAACGCTTACAAAGCATGCCTACTTCGTTAAGAATTTTGGTTTTCCTGGTATCTGAGACTCCCAGATGATCCAGATAGAAGTTATCTTTTAATAATTGACGACATAGGACAACATCACGGCTTAACAAAAATTGTTTCTCTCTTTTGTTTAAAAGTGATGAAACCGTTATTGGATATAGACCCAGTCTGTCTATACGTTCTTTTAAACTATCCCCTTTTGGATAGTCCCAACTTAGAAGATATAGCCCCATACAATTACCATAAACAATAGCGTCTTTGGTGAAACGGGTATTGGTAGCAACCCAGCAAGCATCGGGCTCTTTAATATTTGAAATATCTTTATCCCCTGCATTTTTTATATCATGGTATCTGGAATAAATATATAAGGGAATCTTAACATTGCAATTGCGACCTTGTTCTCCGTGAAATTTGCATTCAATAATTATAATCGATCCGTTTTTTTCTGCTATCAC
This sequence comes from uncultured Eudoraea sp., assembly GCA_965363995.1. Taxonomy (GTDB): domain Bacteria; phylum Bacteroidota; class Bacteroidia; order Flavobacteriales; family Flavobacteriaceae; genus Eudoraea. The sequence goes on along the minus strand of CBDTVZ010000197.1, from coordinate 1,567 downwards.
ATCTATTTCATGGCTCACACATTTCCCTGCAACTGTCTTACCAACTTGAGTTTTATATCCCGAATAAATTAATATAGCACTTAAAAATCTTTCAAATGGGAATCCTGTAGGGCCCAACTCATATATGGCCTTTTTAAGTTTATATTTCGAAGCGAATACTGGCTTTTTGCGTCTTAAAAAACTATATGCCCTGTTATATACTTCTCGGGTTGTGATTCCATCATATAGCTCTTCCTTAACAAGAGTCAAAATTTGTTCGATCAATTTAACGTCTGCCCCGCTTCGTTTGAGAGAAGAGCGCAATTTCTCTTCTGAGAATAGCACTTTATCACCCGAAGCCTTAACTATAAGAAAATCTTCATTTGCCATTATGTACAATAATTGAGACCGTCTCCATTAAATTTGCTAAATCCTAAACTTTGCTTTTTTTATTAAAAAAATCCCTGACCAGGGCTTTGACCTGATTTTCGGTCATACTATCTGCTTTCTCTACTGTCTTAACTTTTAATGCCAGGGTTTTATAGTTTTCACTTAATTCCTTGTAAAATTTGGCATTGGTATCTGCAGGACCAAAAATTGCTATCGCTTCTGCATTTTCCATGGTCTTTGCCAATTCCTTAAAATATAATTTCAATTGATGCTTCTCTCTTTCCAGGTATTTGCTGTCTTGTACAACATCCTGAGGACCCCATCTGGTCTTGGAGCGTGATCCGCCTTTTGGATGAAAGAATTCAATGTCTGAATTTATAGTATTGAATTCAACATCTTCATTTCTTAAGGTTACCAAATGTGCCTTTTCTTTATCTAACCAAATTCCTATTTTTTTCATGGATAAATTATTAAATTATTAGTATTGACTGTATGTATCAGAATTATAATGACCCTATAAAACTAAATCCAAATTACCTCTTGTCATATGATGTTGATCAGTCGGTATATGGGAGAATGAGAAAGGGTATATCAATATTAAAACTTACTTTCTCAATTACCGGTTCTCGGGTTAATTTCTCTAAAAAACCGTGTTGGTAATGAATCATAACCAGCATATCTATACCCAATTCATCAATAAAATCTGTAATTGCTCTGGTTTTATTCTTAAAATCAGGCATCCAATGAATAGAATGTTTTATTGGTCCCAAATACTCTCTAAGTGTGTATAAATTGGACTTTTGAACCGGGCTTAGTCTTTCTTCTTCATTTATATGAACAATACAAACAGAAGAATCACAATTTCTCGCAAATGTCCGCAGAGGCTGCAACAATTTAGCGTTGTAATTCTTTTTATAGTCTGTAGCAAAAGCAATCTCTTTAGGTAACACAAATTCCTTTTCCCCGGGTATGGTTAATATTGGACAATCCTTAATAGCGTTTATGGATTTGATCACGTTACTGGCTAAAAAAATGGATTTGGCCCCGGTCTTCCCTTTATTCCCCATTACAACAAGATCTGCGTTTGTTTCTTTAATGGCCTGCTGTAGAGCATCTATTAGATTATCATTTTTTGAATGAATACCAAAATGATGTTTACTATTCGCGGTATCAAGATTAATTCTATGCAAAAAAGCAT
>CBDTVZ010000196.1:0-4571 GCA_965363995.1 uncultured Eudoraea sp. | reverse complement strand
GCCCTGGCATCGACTTCATATTGGCGAAAGGATAAAAAAATTACTTTGATTTCCTGGCTTATTGTATTTGGAATGGGCTTTCAGGCATGGTTGGGAGCAACAGTTGTTTATTCTGTTCTTGAACCTGTAAAAATAACGATGCATATGGTTATGGCCCTTGTCATTGTAGCATTACTGGTCTATCTCATTTATAAAACAAATTCTACTTCTCAAAATGGGAAATATGATAAAAAAGTAACATTAACCATATGGATCGCCTTAGGTCTTACTTTAATACAAATAATTTTAGGAACACAAGTAAGACAGTTCGTAGACCACCAAATAGATTTATTAGGAGAAAATGCCAAAGATATTTGGCTGGTTAATCCCTCAATACAATTTTATATCCATCGCTCTTTTTCAATTTTGGTAGTATTGATCAATCTCTACTTAGCATATTCCATATCTCAAAAGAGGCTGGGGTATTCAAAAATAAAATGGGTTTTAGGTATTCTTTTTATTGAAGTAATTACAGGGATTGTTATGTTTTATTTCGATTTCCCATTTGCAAGTCAACCACTACATTTGATATTGGCAGCTTTTCTATTTGGAATTCAATTCTATTTGGTTTTGGAAGCCACAAAAGGAAAAATAAGCCAGAAATCTTTGTAACTTTGCCCCCACGCATAAATTAGAGTTAATGATCTGTAAAATCAGGATAATCCTGGATACTCAAGAAGACATCTTTAGGGACATAGAGATAGAACACTATGCTACGCTGGAAGATTTTCACAATACAATTACTCAGGCCTTTGGTTTTCTAGGAAATGAGATGGCCTCTTTTTACACCTGCGATGAGCTGTGGAACCAGGATGAAGAAATTCCTCTTTTTGACACTAGTGAAAATGGTTCCAATGTTCGCTTAATGAATGAGATTTCATTAGAGGATATTCTGAGTGAAGAAACTCCTAAGCTCATTTATGTATATGATTTTTTAAGTATGTGGACATTTTTTGTTGAATTGGCTGATGTAGTTGAAAAAGAAGATGGGAGGCATTATCCCAATATTTTATTCAGCTTTGGTGAACTGCCTGAATCTCCCCCGGAAAAGAAATTTGAATCGGATCCGTCCTTTAATTTTGATGAACCTCTGGAAAACTATGATGATATGGATTTTGATGAAAATTGGAATTAATATCCTTTTACTTAAATTATAAAAGGAGATATTTATTAAATAACTGCCTAATTTCTACCCCACAATATATTTTGAACAAACTAAAGATTAATACCCAAGTATTACTATGATCAATCTCTATGCCACCCAAATTGAAGGTGTATCACTGCACCGTATAGGAAATAAAAGTAAAGCAGAACCAGTGTTTCTCTCTAAAGAACCTTTTATCCCGGACGACGAAACAAATGGTTTATTAAAGGAATATTTCTTAAAGCCCTTTCGAGAAAAAGAGGAAAATTATTATCGTCTTACAAATGAGATTGATGTGGAATTTAATGAAGTGTACAAGCTTGTTTCTGAAATTTTTGAAAAACCGGAGCGGTCTCATGAGATATCATTAAATCTGACTAAACATTTATACGATCAATCCAATCATCCTCATATAAAAAGTGGTGAGATATATATTGCGTATCTGACCGATATACTTCTGGATAATGAGAAAACCGATGCGATCGGGATCTTTAAAAGCGAAATAAAACAGGATTTTTTACAGTTCTCAGAAAATGGAACCAATCTTGATTTAATTGTTCAACAAGGAATCAATATCAATAAACTGGATAAAGGCTGCCTTATATTTAATGTAAATAAGTCTGACGGCTATAAGGTATTGTCTATTGATAGCAATAGGTATGATACGAAATATTGGTTAGAGAGTTTTCTTGGGGTAGATGCCCTGGCAGACGATAATTTTTACACCAAAAACTATCTGAAATTTTGTCAAAACTTTGCCAAAGATGTTGTACTGCCTGCAGAAGACAAAAAACAGGAAGTTATGTTCATGAACAGGGCTGTAAACCATTTTGCGAAAAATGACGCTTTCGAGGAAAGCAATTTCCTGAATGAGGTAATGGAGAATCCGGATTTGATCCCTGAATTTAGGCACTATAAAAACGAGAAAGGGCCAAAATACAGTATTGAAGATGTTTCCAGTTTTGATATTGCGAATAAAGCGGTCTCTGATACCCGTAAAAAAATAAAAAATGTTATTAATCTGGATACCAATATTCAGATTAAAATGGATTTTATTAATCCTGAATCAGCAGAAAAATTTGTGGAAAAGGGATGGGATGAGGAACGGCAAATGTATTACTACCTGATATACTTTAATAAGGAACAGAAAACATAAGGTTTATGGAATTTTGATTTTCTTCTCAATAATTTGCTTCAGACTCACATCCTGGTAATTACGCTTTACAAAATCGAGAGCAAGATCTAATAATTGTCCCATGGTTTTGCATTTCTTAAAATTAACGTCTAAAGTAAGATCATAAATCTGCTTGCTTAGCGCTTCTATGTTTTCCGGAAGTGATATGTCATCCAATTTACAAATATTGACCAATCTATTAATTCGATCGCCGGAACTGATAATCCTCTTGGCGACAATAGAACGTTCTTCAATCTTATATTGATCAACAGAGTCACTTTGTAGTTTGTTTTGGACCATTTGAACCATTATGTAGTTCTCCTTAAAAAACTGAGGGCGGTATACTTTGAGTTTACCTTCAAAACTCTGTTGATCAAAATCAATAGCCCTTATCTTGTAAATTACTTGATCAAAATCATGCATGGGAACAATTACATAATTATAAGATCTCATATCCCCCAGTAGTCTGATCATACACCGCTCATTAAATTTTACAAACTCCTTTGCAAGCTGAGCCTTTTCAGATTCTGTACAATTAGGTAACATATCTTTAATAAATACATCCCCGGGAATACCGGCAATGTGCTCTTCTATCAGGGTATCCTTATGTACAAGAAAATTTAAATTATAAGGCGATAACATATGCTCCAATTCCAGACCGTAAATACGGGACGCATCTGTCTTTTTGATATAGAAATACAAAAAGTTATCATTGAGAATATTCCTGACTTTGATGCGGAACGGCTTGGAATTACCAAAAGTGCAATAATCGACGGCATCAATATTCAAATATTGGAATATTCTATCACTACCATCAGAATGTAAAATAGAGTATACCTGTTTCAGACTTTGATCTATCTCAAGTCTTTCAGAATCAGAATAATAAACTCTAACCCATAAGGTATCATTACCATCATCATCATACACTATGATCGAACCCGCAAAACGCAATAGGTCTTGATAAAAAATGGGTATTTCAATTTTTCTGTTATATTGGTCCAAATAGGCATCCAATTTTGGGCTTACAGGATAGGCGGGTTTCTTCTTCGACATTAATCGCTCTCCGGACATACGTTAAATTTTAATTTGTTGCTTTTGTAACAAAATAACGATTTCTTCGTCAAGTATACTAGACACAACCTAAAAACTCCTTTCTAATTTGGAAACGATTCTAACAGTAAACAATCTTACAAAGAAATTCGGATACCTTACGGCAGTAAAGGATTTATCTTTTTCAATAGAAAAAGGTAGCGTTTATGGATTACTTGGACCCAATGGAAGCGGAAAATCTACAACCCTCGGAATCGTTTTAAATGTGGTTAATAGTACAAACGGTAGTTTTTCCTGGTTTGATGGAAATACCACAACCCATGAAGCGTTAAAAAAGGTGGGCGCAATAATAGAACGGCCTAACTTCTATCCTTATATGACCGCAATTCAAAATTTAAAATTGGTCTGTAAAATTAAAGAAGTATCTGAAGAAAAAATAAAAGATAAATTGGAACTTGTTGGATTATGGGAAAGGAAGGACAGTAAGTTCAGGACATACTCACTTGGAATGAAACAACGTCTTGCAATTGCTTCTGCTTTGTTAAATGATCCCGAAATTCTCATTTTAGATGAACCAACCAACGGTTTGGATCCTCAGGGAATTCATCAAATTAGGGAAATTATAAAGAATATTGCCTCTAAAGGTACCACCATCCTTCTCGCGTCACATTTATTGGACGAAGTTGAGAAAGTATGCAGTCATGTGGTCATTCTAAGAAAAGGTAAAAAACTTTATTCTGGTAGCGTGGATGGCATGTTAGCGAGTTTTGGATTCTTTGAACTTAAAACTGATAACAACGAGCTGTTGATAAATTTTCTGGAGGAACATCCAAATTTTAGTGAAATTAAAACTGAGAACGGACTTATTACGGCCTTTCTAAATAAGGAGATGAATGCCCGCGAATTGAATAATATCCTGTTTAAAAAAGGTATTGTCCTCTCGCATTTGGTCAAAAGAAGAGAAAGCCTGGAAGAACAATTCCTGACCATTACTGAAAATCAAACTGTTTAAATTTCCAAACTAAATAATAATGAAAAGGTTATTGCAGATAGAATTTATAAAGCTTTGGAACAATAACGCAAGCAGGGTACTTATCCTGTCCTATTTTGTACTTCTTACTTCAATCGCATTGGTCGCGGCCATAAAATTTGATATAGGCCCGG
>CBDTVZ010000195.1:0-4595 GCA_965363995.1 uncultured Eudoraea sp. | reverse complement strand
GGCGATGCAGATGGAATGATTTCAGGGCATTCTAGGGCATTTTCAAATGTGGTGAAGCCAATTTTTGAAGTCATAGGAAAAGCAAATAACGTTTCAAGGGCCGCAACGGCTCATATTATGATTACCCAAAGAGGTCCATTAATCCTTTCAGATACATCAATAAATATTGATCCGACTTCAGAAGAATTAGCTGAGATAACTCAGATGACAGCTAATCTGGGTATGGCCTTTGGTTTTGATCCTGTTTTGGCACTTCTGTCATATTCTAATTTTGGTTCTTCCAACCATCCTCATGCCGTTAAGGTAAGGGAAGCCATTAAGATATTACACTCAAGAAATCCGCAATTAATAGTGGATGGAGAAATACAAACTGATTTTGCACTTAACAAAAAACTTCGAAAAAGTCAATTTCCTTTTTCCACACTTGGTGGCAAAAAAGTGAATACATTAATTTTCCCAAATCTTGAATCCGCAAATATTACCTATAAATTACTTAAAGAGCTTCATGCGGCAGAATCAATTGGTCCAATTATGCTTGGCCTTAGAAAGGCGGTTCACGTTTTGCAATTGGGGGCCAGTGTTGAAGAGATGGTGAATATGACTGCCGTAGCAGTTATAGATGCTCAGGAGCGCGAAAAAAGGCGGAAGGTAAAAATGGGATTGAGCAACTAGTAGGATTGATAAACTATTTCTATAACAAACAAAGTACGAATGATTACCCATTTAAAAGGCAGGCTTGTTGAAAAGAATCCCACTTTCGTGGTAATAGAATGTGCAGGCGTAGGCTATTTCGTAAACATTTCCCTTCATACTTTTTCGAACATTTCAGGTTCTGAAAGTATTCAGCTTTACACCCATTTACAGGTAAAGGAAGACTCGCATACCCTGTTTGGGTTTGCGGAGAAATCTGAAAGAGAAATATTCAGGTTATTGCTTTCTGTTTCTGGAATAGGTTCAAGTATTGCAAGAACCATGCTTTCTTCACTTACACCCGTACAGATTAAAAACGCCATTGCAAGTGGGGATGTTCCTACAATTCAGGCTGTTAAAGGTATAGGCGCCAAAACCGCTCAGCGTGTTATTTTGGACCTAAAAGACAAGGTTTTAAAAATCTATGATATTGACGAAGTTTCACCAAATTCAAACAATACAAGTAAAGAAGAAGCGTTATCTGCTTTAGAGGTTCTAGGGTTTGCCCGAAGGCAGTCAGAAAACGCTGTTGACAAGGTTTTATCTCAGGACTCTACTCTAAGCGTAGAGGACATTATAAAACACGCGCTTAAAAATTTGTAAATAAGTTTGAAAAAAGGGGCAAAATCAATTCTTAAATCATATTCATTTAAGCTTTTTTTACTTTCCTTCATTTTCCTGGGAGTTTTGAATACAATACAGGCTCAGGAAATTAATGAACAGGAGACAGATTCTATACAGATTGATTCTGTTCAGACAGGGTTTGCATTGGGAAGAATTTTACTGGAAAACCCTAATAGTATTGTTTCCAAATATACTTATGATCCTAATCTTGACAGATATATCTATTCTGAAATGGTAGGAGATTTTGATATTAGCTATCCTATTATACTTACCCCTGAACAGTATTTAGACCTGGTTCAAAAAGAAAACATGAAGTCCTATTTTAAAGAGAAAATAGATGCCTTCTCAGGGAAAAAAGCAGGCTCCGAAGAAGCACGAAAAAACCTGCTTCCCAATTTCTATGTAAATAGCGGATTTTTTGAAACCATATTTGGCGGAAATACTATTGAAGTAATACCCCAGGGATCTGTGGCAATGGACCTTGGTGTTATATGGCAAAAAAATGATAATCCGGCACTTTCTCCAAGAAACCGAACCAATCTCTCATTTGATTTTGATCAACGGATTAGTTTAAGCTTGCTGGGCAAAATTGGTGAGCGATTGCAGGTAACTGCAAATTATGATACTGAAGCTACTTTCGATTTTCAGAATTTAATAAAATTAGATTATACACCCACAGAAGATGATATCATAAGAAAAATTGAGGTTGGTAATGTAAGTTTCCCTCTAAATAGCTCTTTGATTAGAGGGGCACAAAGCCTTTTTGGTGTAAAAACTCAATTGCAGTTTGGCAGGACTACCGTAACTGCAGTTTTCTCTGAGCAGCAATCTCAAAATAGTTCGGTAGTAGCTCAGGGTGGTGGTACCTTGAATGACTTTGAATTATCTACCTTGGATTATGATGAGGATAAACACTTTTTTTTAGCCCAATATTTTAGGGATCAGTATGATGAGGCTTTAACCAATTATCCTTTTATCAAAAGTCAGGTTCAAATTACACGTATTGAAGTTTGGGTTACAAACAGAGGTCAGCAAACACTTAATGTAAGAAACATAGTTGCTATCCAGGATTTAGGCGAGGCCCTAAAGGAAAAAACCAGGATTGGAATTGCAAATGGTGAACCGGCAGGCTTTTTTAATACTTCAGCTACCAACCAGGAATTACCAAGAAATAATGCGAATGACTTCGATCCTCTTTTAATTGATAATGGAGGGGTGCTAAACTCCAATATAAGGGATATTGCTACAGTAGATGATGGTTTTGACATAAATACCGGATATCAGGTAAATCAAGGATTTGACTATGCTATCCTGGAAAATGCCAGAAAACTTGAAACGGGAAGAGACTTCCAGTTTGATTCTCAATTGGGATATATTTCTTTGAACCAGCGTTTAAGCAATGATGAAGTACTGGCCGTGGCCTTTCAGTATACCTACAAGGGTGAAATATTTCAGGTTGGTGAATTTGCCAATGGCGGAATAGATGCTACTACGGTTACCCCTGGAGTGGAAGTTCCGCAAATTAGTAATAATACACTTGTCCTGAAATTACTAAAAAGTAATATTACCAATGTGAACGATCCTATCTGGGATATAATGATGAAAAACATATATGCTACCGGTGCTTTTCAATTAAGTCAGGAAGATTTCAGGTTCAACATCTTATATTCAGATCCAACCCCAAGAAATTATATTTTACCGGTGGTTGAAGGTCCGGGTTCGGGATGGCCCGATGAAAATTCTCCTGATGGGGCTTTGCAGGATAGAATTCTTCTGGATGTTTTTAATCTGGATCGCCTAAATACTTTTAATGATGTTCAGAAAGGCGGAGATGGTTTCTTCGATTTTGTTCCCGGGATTACTGTAAACGCTCAAAACGGCCTGATACTTTTCACTAAAGTTGAACCCTTTGGCGAGTTTTTATTTGATGTATTAGGTGGAGGTACATATGATGTAGACAATGATCAGGGATATAACGAAAACCAGCAAAAATATGTTTTCAGAAATATGTATGCCCTGACTAAAGCGGCGTCTTTACAAGATGCTGAAAAAAACAGATTTAAACTGAAGGGACAGTATAAATCTGAAGGCTCAAGCGGTATCCCAATAGGCGCCTTTAATGTGCCAAGAGGATCTGTACGAGTAACAGCGGGTGGCCGCCAATTGCAGGAAGGAATAGATTATACGGTAAATTATCAGGCAGGAACAGTTCAGATATTAGACCCCAGTTTACAAGCCTCAAATACACCTATAAATATCTCTGTTGAAAACAATGCGATTTTTGGCCAGCAAACAAGAAGATTTACTGGTTTTAATATTGAACATCAATTCAATGAGAAATTTATCTTAGGGGGAAATTTTCAAAACCTCAATGAAAGGCCTCTTACTCAAAAATCGAATTACGGTGTTGAGCCGGTAAATAATAGCATCTTTGGTCTTAATGCAAATTTTTCAACAGAGGTTCCTTTTTTAACCAGGTTGGTCAACAAATTACCGAATATAGATACAGATGTTGCCTCTAATGTATCGGTTCGTGCTGAAGCCGCATACCTCAACCCTAACTCTCCTAAAAACGCAGATTTTCAGGGAGAAACCACGACTTATTTAGATGATTTTGAAGGGGCGCAGGCACTTATAGATATCCGTTCTTCATTAGGCTGGTCATTGGCCAGTACGCCAGAGGAGTTTAAAATTGATGGCGAGCAGGATTTAGAAACAGGTTTTGAAAGAGCAAAAATGGCCTGGTATACTATAGACCCTATTTTTTATACGAACCAGCGTCCTTCTGGCATTAATGATGACGATATATCCACAAATGAGACGCGTAGAGTTTTTATTGATGAAGTATTTCCACAGGTAGATATCGCCCAGGGACAAACTACCGTTCAGAATACTTTGGATATGGCCTATTATCCAAATCAAAAAGGACCTTATAATGCAAGTGCTACATTTAATGGCCTCCAACCAAATCAAAAATGGGCAGGAATGATGCGTTCTTTGAGTAGTACAAATTTTGAGCAATCGAATGTTGAATTTGTTCAATTCTGGGTTATGGATCCATATGTAGATGGAATTGCAACCGGTCCTGGTGAATTGGTTATTAATTTAGGTAATATCTCTGAGGACATTCTGGATGATGGTAGAAAACAATATGAAAACGGTTTGCCGGGTCTGAACAGCAATGATCTCACCACACCCACCGATTGGGGCGTGGTTCCGGCTACACAATCTCTGGTTTATGCTTTTGATGCCAGCGAAACTAACCGTTCTCTGCAGGATAT
>CBDTVZ010000194.1:0-4622 GCA_965363995.1 uncultured Eudoraea sp. | reverse complement strand
TTTTATTCCACCCAAACTTCGTTTTACCGTACTCATAGGTGTTTTTTATCATATAGACTATATACTTCAAATATACCCTTAATACTATATCCTATAAATGATATAAGTCATATGAACGGACTGATATTGCTCATGGTGTTATCTTCATTTGAGCAGTAATTTTATACTGTCTCTGGTGATTCTAAGACAAAATAAAATGGAAATTAAACCAAAAGACCGATGATCCTAAAACCAGTATTTATTCTTGGGGTTTTTATTGTATGTATGGGTGTTTCAGTCAAGGCTGGCAGCAGCTTAATTAGACCGTTGAGAGTATCTCAAATAAGCTCGATTGAACATGCAGAGGATTCAACAAAAAAGTACAGGGCAGCCCGTTGGATCCGTATAAGCAGTGATGTGGCTATTGATGAGTATTTTGAATATATGGACTCCCTGGTGAATGCCTATGACTCTTTGGTTCCTTACCCCCTTTCAGAACACCTTCTGGTACGTGCCAATCCATGGATAATAGACACCCTCGCGAATACAGATTACTATCGAATGATGGCACAAGATTCTTTTGTTTATGACCAGCGGAAGATGTTGGTTCTAAAATCATTGGATTCTATTATGATCCCGGATTCCCTGTCAGCAGCCTATATTATGGATTCTTTTAAAAAAACGCATCTCGATGTAAATATTCCCGAGTTTAAGCTTCGCATTTATCAGGATACTGCTATGCTATTTACCTTTCCGGTGAGAGTAGGAAAAAACATAAAAAAATATTTGGCCATGGGTGATAAAATCACCGACTTAAGAACAATACCGGGAAGTGGGGAAATTGTCCGCCTGGAAAGAAATCCAAAATTTTATAACCCGGTGAACCAAAAGCGCTTTTATCTTACCAAAAGAGATGATAAGAAAACCACCCAAATGCCCCAAATACCCTGGATCGAAACTGAAATTAATGGGACTAGAAACGGGCAAATGATACACCCCACTACCAATCCTAAGACTCTGGGAAAGGCCAGTTCCAATGGGTGTATTGGCACCAAAGAATCTGATGCATGGATTATCTACTATTATGCACCGCTGGGTACTGCGATCACAATCCGTTACGATTTGGAAGTTAATAGTGTTATGGGCGATAAGCTTAAGCTTAAGGATATTTATGAGTATAGATATTGATTTTAGTGATCAGCTCAAGCACCTTTAAATGAACTATTTGCTATAAACCAAATTAAAAGATATCTGGTATATCAGAGCATAAGGCTTATAACAAATAGAACATTTCTATCTTTTAGTTTAATTGGTTTCAACAAGAGGTATCTCCATGGCCAGCGAGGCATTAACTAAAGCATCAATCTTGCTTTCGACCTGAAAATAAAGTGCTGCTTTTGTGGCCGGAAGTATCTTTTTAAACTTTTTGTAATAGGATTTATTTAGCTTAAGTAGTTTTGTCTGGTAAGCCAGGGAAGCCTTCACCAGAGCATCGGCTTTTTCATCTGTCATTGACTCATAATTGGCCGCAAAATCCTTAATTATATTCACTCGTTCTGTATGGACTTCATACATTTTAGCATTGTATTCATTGTATAGCGCCCAAAACGTAGCACTTTCAGCCTCACTTAGTGCCATAGTTTCTGCTACTGCCGCTTTCTTTTCTGTATTCAATACATCTCTTACAACCTCAAGGTAATCATCAAAAGACTGTGAAAATGCAGGACTCATCATCAATACCATACCGATAACGAGCAAAATTGTTTTTCTTTTCATTTTTTAGTGTTTATGTTTATAATTAATGTGCAAAAATACAAAAAATGAGCACTCGTTAAATTCTTTTTTTATAATCTATTACCATAGGGGTAATATTTCATTTTAATGAAAAAATTCAACTTACAAAATCAAATATGAGAAGTAGCTAATCAACGCTAAGTTTTGCGTCACCAAGGGAATCCGATGATATTTCTTCATCATCAACTTTATAAAGGAATTTTAAAACTGCTTCAATTTAAAAATTACCCACAATACGCAAGGCTGGGCCACTGAATTTGATATCAAAACTACCTTTAAAATTAGTCCGATCTAAATTCGCATTATATTTTAAAAACTGATAATTTGCATTCACCGCAAGATTCCTAATAATCTGGAAAGTAACCCCCGGACTAACATTCCATAAACCAGCGGATACATTGTCAATTTTTATATCAAACCAGTCTAAACTAGCTGAAAATGCCCATCTGTCTGTAGGAGCCCAAATATACCAAAAACCAATGTTCGGTAAGGGAAGAAATCTCGCTACCCCACTTCTACTAATGCCCGCTGATGTATCCCCAACAAAGCCTTCACCCTCTACTGAAGCTTTGACATTAAGTCCATGTAAACCAAGCCCTCCACCTAACTCATGCTTTTGTCCGGTACTTATAACCCTCCCCAAGAAGATTCTGTATAAGCCAACCCCGTAAGACACTTCGGCTTCACCACCCACAGGATAAGTAACATCTTCCCATTCTATTTCTTCATCCAGGGTCACATTTCTTGTAGTCCCAATTTTAAAATACTCTCCGCGTACGGACCAAAATTTATTCCCGGAAAATCTCCAGAAGAAATTCAAATTAAAAGTGTTATCCCCCTCATTAAGACCAAGGGTCTCGTCAAAATCTATGTCTTCTAAATCATCTATGGTGACATTACCCTCTATTCCAAGTTTCACATCTCTGGCCGGAAAATACCAGCCAGGTCCAATAAAAAATCTATCCGTAAGTAATGGGTGTTTATCCTCCCCCGTCTGAGAAAATGCTGAGCTAAAAGTGATTAAAAAAACAATAATGGTAAGTATACTTTTCATATTTAATAAAGTTAATTATTAAATAGTAAAGTAAAACAATCTATTTCCGAACAGTTTACTGGTAAATATTCGAGAACCAATTCGGGCCGGCAACACCTTCTCACTTGTTTCAGGTAATCTTTTGTATACTTCAATAATAACAGTGCGTATTTGGTTTAAAAATTACCTATAACACGGAATGAAGGACCATTGAATGTCAAATCAAAACTACCTCTAAAATCAGTCTCGTCAATACTCGCGTTAAAGTTCATAAACTCATAATTAAGATTCACCCCAAGATTTGGTATAATCTGGTAAGTAACCCCAGGACTAATATTCCATAAACCCCCGGATATACTGTCAATTTTTATACCAAACCAGTCTAAATTAGCAGAAAATGCCCATTTGTCTGTAGGAGCCCAAATATACCAAATACCAATGTTGGGTAAGGGAAGAAATGCCGCTACTTCACTTCTATTAATACCAGCTGATGTACCCCCAACAAAGCCTTCACCCTCTACTGAAGCCTTGACATTAAGTCCATGAATACCAAGCCCTCCACCAAATTCATGTTTTTGTCCGCTACTTATAGTCCTCCCAAAGAAGACCCTGTATAAGCTAACCCCATAAGACACTTCGGCTGCACCACCCACAGGATAAATAATATCATCCCATTCTATCTCTTCATCCAGGGTCACATTTCTTGTACTCCCAACATTAAAATACTCTCCGCGTACGGACCAAAATTTATTCCTGGAAAATCTCCAGTAGAAATTAAAATTAAAGGTGTTATCCCCCTCTTTAAGACCAAGGGTCTCGTCAAAATCTATGTCTGCTAAATCTTCTAAATCTTCGAAGGTGATATTACCCTCTATTCCGAATTTTATATCTCTGTTTGGAAAATACCAGCCAGCTCCAATTATAAATCTATCCGTAAGAAGGGGGTGTTTATCATCTTCATTCTGAGAAAATGCTGAACCAAAAGTGATTAAAAAAACCAGAATGCTAAGTATACTTTTCATTTTTCCTAATTTTGATATTAGTGAGTATTTGTTATAATCTACAACCAAATGTGATTGTATTTGAAGTGCATGAGCTTACTAAGGCTTCTAAAGCTATTTCCAAATTTTATGGAAGTCCCGGTAAATTGAACTCTTCTTGATATTATATGTTAAAAATATACAATTTATAATACCCCATTCATGATATTGCTCATAATAATTTTCCTAATTAACTTGCTTTAAATTTGAACATAGATCCTATTGGCAGATAATTCGTTAAAAACTAGGTATTAATTTCTAATCAAGTTACAAAATATATTTGAGGACAACTATCACCAATTTAGCTGTCGAATATCATTCTATTTCGCTAATTATATTTAAACTACATAATGGATTAATTTCTAGAAATTATTCAATGTCAATGTAAACAAAAAGGAGTCGCATTTTGTTTTAATTTAACTGCATGATAAGCAATTATTTACTTTTATATAGGACATCCATTGGGAAGCCACTCCTGCAAACTTCCTGTCTAAATTTGTAAACATCAATTATGAATAGTTACAATTAAGGTATTCTCTCAATACCACTAAGGTGGTATTGCACTTCGTCACAGCTTATTATATTTTTATTATATAGCTAAAGAGACCTATATAATAGAATAAGTTTGCCTAATAATGGTATTAATATCTAATTCTCAAAATTATCCGGTATCTGAGATATGAACTATAATATTAATCAGTTAGTTATTCAATTTTAATTATACCTGAATAATTGGAAAACTTCTATTTTTAGGGTTGTACAAGAAAGTAATTTAA
>CBDTVZ010000193.1:0-4623 GCA_965363995.1 uncultured Eudoraea sp. | reverse complement strand
CTTAGTATTAAAAAGGGATAAAATTACCGCAACGCCATCGCTCTAGGCGGAACAACTTGTCCTCCGAAATGAAATGAAGGAGGATTATGATACAGATTGAGATATAAGTGTTTTAGGTTCAAAATTTTAGGCTGCTATTTTCCAAAATAGTAGCGAAAGTTTAATCTTATAATATCGTTACACGAACTTTTTTCCTTTTTAATCGGGTATTGTTTAATTTTTCTACCAATTGATTTGCAATGGTTAGAGGAACAGCAACAAATGCACAATCTTGTTTTAGCTCAATAGTGCCTAATTGGTCTTTGTTGATAGCGCCCTGTTTAAAAAATAAGCCGGCGATATCGCCTTTAGAGATTTTGTCTTTTCTTCCACCTGAAATAAACAGGGTTTCCCAGAATTGTGGTTTATGGGGAGCTTTTTTAGAAATATCTACCGCTTTGGCGTTTTTAATATACTCTGGCAAGTGCCCCTTTTCCCATTGAAAGACATAAGCCGTTCCTTTTGCATTTACCCGCGCTGTTCTGCCATTTCTGTGGGTAAATTCATCCAGGGTCCTGGGAAGCTCATAATGAATGATATTCTTCATTTCCGGAATGTCGATACCCCTCGAGGCTAAGTCAGTCGCGATTAGTATTTGACATGTGCCGTTTCTGAATTTAATTAAAGAGCGTTCTCTGTCTCTTTGCTCCATACCACCGGAAAAACAGGCATAATTTATACTGTTTTTATCCAAATAAGCACTCACTTGTTCAATACTGTCTCTTAAATTGCAGAAAATAATCCCTGGTTCATTGCCAATATATTGTATCAATTCCAACAAGGATTTCAATTTATTTTTAATTGGAGAAACTACTTTTTTGATAACTAGTTTAGATGCTTTCTGGTCTTTTAGATAATTGATGGTTGTAGGCTTATCTAATCGCACAAAACCTGGAATAGTAACGCTTTGAGTAGCAGAGGTTAAAATGCGCTTATTTATACCGGGTAATTGACTTATAATAGCTTTCATTTCATCCTCAAAACCATCTTCTAAAGACTTATCAAACTCATCTAATATGAGCGTTTTAATACTTGCTTTAGAAAAACGATCATTGTTAAAATGATCTACAATTCTGCCCGGCGTTCCAATTAAAATAGCTGGAATATGTTTTAATTCAATTTTATCTTTAGACATAGGTCTGCCACCGTAAACCGCATTTACCTTAAAACCTGAACCCATGTTGCGAACTACTTGTTCAATTTGTATGGCCAGTTCTCTGGAAGGTACCAGAATCAATGCCTGTACCTGAGTGCATTCTGCATCTAACGTTTTAACAATAGGCAATAGAAAAGCCAAAGTCTTGCCTGTACCCGTTGGAGAAAGAAGAACGGTATTCGCAGTTTTTTCAATGACCGCAATGGCTTCTTCCTGCATCGGATTCAATGTATATATTTTTAATTTTTCTAAAATAGCTTGTTGATCTCTAATGATATTTGCCATAATGATTACTTCTTTTTAGTCTCCTCAGCTTTTGAAGTCCCAACACGTATTTGTGCTAAGTAATTTGCTAATATTTTATCTACCAGCTCCTCCTTTGTTAAATGATGAAATATAGTTTTTACCTTAGCTTTAAAATCTTCTGAAACCTCACGATTTGGTTTGGTCTTAAATATTTTTTTTGCCCATAACAAGCCATTATTTTCTTCTATGCTTTGCGCGTCTGCTTTTTTAAATTCATTAAAAACAAGCCCTAACTCTTTTTCAAAATCGGCAATGTCTTTCACTTCTTCTTTTTGTAAAATGGTTAATGAAAGTCCTTTTGCTCCTGCCCTGGCCGTTCTGCCACTTCTGTGTACATAGGCTTCAAAAGTATCTGGCAGATGATAATTTACAACATATGAAATTTCTTTTACATCAATGCCACGAGCTGCTAAATCAGTAGCTACCAGAATATCAATAAAACCTTCTCTGAATTGTCCCATAATTCTGTCGCGTATCCCTTGGGACAAGCTCCCATGAATAGCGCCAGATGAGAATTTGTTAATAGCCAATTTCTTAGCCAATTTATTAACGGCTGCCTTGGTTCTACAGAAAATAATACCTCGCTCTCCCTCTTTAGTATTTAAAAAGTGAAGCAATACTTCTAGCTTTTCTATGGGTTCAACTACCACGTATTTATGATCGATTCCTTGATGACCAAGCTTTGCCATATCTGCTTCCAGGTGCACCACATGTTTTGACATATAATTCTGCACCAATTGCTTTACGACGCCCGGCATGGTTGCTGTAAATAATAGCGTTCTTCTCGATTTAGGAATTTCCTTAACAATAATATCCAGGTCTTTTTTTAATGCGCTTACCATCTCATCAGCTTCATCTAAGACTAAATACTTCAAGTTTTGAATGATGACGGCCTTACGCTGTACTAAATCAATTAATCGCCCCGGAGTTGCCACTACAATATGCGCCGTTTTTTTTAAGCGTTCTATTTGTGGTTTAATGGGAATACCTCCACAAACAGAAGCAATAGAAATAGATGGACTATGAGAAGTAAAAGACATCAGGTTCGTATAAATTTGTTGTCCTAATTCTCGCGTAGGGGCTAAAATTAATGCCTGTACTTCGGTATTTTCCGGATCAATCAATTGTATTAAAGGCAGCCCGAATGCTGCCGTTTTGCCTGTTCCTGTTTTTGCCAGAGCAACTACATCCTCTTTTTGATTTAATAGTATTGGAATTGTTTTCCTTTGAATATCTGTGGGAACAGAAATATTTAAATCGACTAAACTTTGTGATAGTTGTTCGTTAATTCCTAAATCTGAAAACTGTTTTGACATTAAATATTTTTCAGCAAAGATAAACACACTTTTGGAGGGGATACCACCAATTTCATTTGTTATTCTTTTTATTAGGGTGATATTTAAAAGCAGCTGTTTAACTGGGTGGAGAATCGTCTCGCTACATTTATTTTTTTACTCCAAATTTATTTTCTCAATCTCCAGAGCAAAAGATTCTTTTGTTTTATTGCCGATCAAAAAAGCTACTTCTTCCATAACTTCACCAGAAAAATTAGCCTTGTCTAATTCATACCCCCGAAAACTTGGATAAAACGCGCTAAATGGTATTTTGATGGTTTCCCAGTCTCCGGATGTTTGAAAAGTTGTTATGTACGAATAACGTTGGGACGAATTTTCTTTTATTCTAAATTGATATGATTTGCCATCACCTTTTAACTTCAATATGACATGCTTGAATTTTGAAACATCCTTTTTGTCAAAAGAATATCTAACAGATGAAAATCCACCATTGTTTTCTGTAGTTACATAACCTTTAAAAAGGGCATTTCCAGCGTCGTTAATTGATATTGTACCCTTAGACAAACCTCCCATGACTCCGTCATCTACAATATACCAATTAGAGGTGTTCTTTGCTTCCTTAAAATCGAAAATATATGATGAATTGTCCTGGCACATAAAACTTAGAATCAATAGGATTGATATTAGCTTCATTATATTGTTTAATTATATTTACTAAATAATAAACAAAAATAATAAATACTTAACAAGCCCTAAAAAATTTAACTATAATTTGGCTCAAGTCAATGACACTTAAAAATTGATTATGAAAACTTTATTTATCTTTTTTTTTCGCTTTCTTCCATTATACCTCCTTAGCACAAACTGCTGTCAGCGACCAGGAAATGGTACCCTTGAGTGATACCTGCCAAAAGACCTATAAACTTGGATCGGTTTATTATAAGACAGGAACAAAAACTCCTTTTACCGGCATTCTCTACGGTAAGTACAGTAATGGAAACTATTAAACCAAGCAAGAATATGTTAATGGGATAGGTAAAGGCAAGTGGGTTGATTATAGCCCTGAAGGCATTAAAGAATGTGAAGGCACCTATAAGAATAACCGGGTTGAAGGACCAGTTAGGTTTTTTTATGAAAATGGGAATGTGAAATCTGAAGGTCAGTACTTACATTGGAAAAACCCAATCGGAATATGGAAATATTATGATAAGAAAGGAAATCTTGTGAATACAATGCCCCACACCAAATAGTTAAAATAATAGCACTTTAAAGCTGTAATTTAAATCTCTTTTTCAGTTTCTGGATTTTAAGACCTTTGTCTTTACAGGATTTTTTCCATGACAGAATTTATTCCCACCGGCCAAAGCTGACTATTTTATGGATTTCAATATAATACTTAGATAAAAAAAGAGAGCTTGTATTTAGGACAATAGGTCTAATACAAGCTCCTTTAAATCATTTTCTTTAATTAAGTAAGTTTTGCCTTAAAAAAGAAAATTGTAAAAAACAATTTATTTCTTCTTGGTTGATACGAAACCAATCGGTTTTAGTAAAACTTCCATTTTTGCAATGTTAAGACCAGGATTGTCTTCCGTTCCCTCGTCTCCAAGCTCACTAATATCAACACCAGGTGTGCCACGTGGCAGATCATAAGATTCCCCAACCGAGGAAGAACCATAACCAAGATCTCTCATGGATCCTGCGGTGATACGACTTAATGGATTCTCACCCCTATTCAAAAAGCCGGTCATCAATTCATTCTTCAACGCAGATTCACGCCAGTGACCCAGTGCGGTACCAGGTCCTCCCATATTTTCAACAGGTAAT
>CBDTVZ010000192.1:0-4638 GCA_965363995.1 uncultured Eudoraea sp. | reverse complement strand
GCGCATGGATTAAATCAGATATATCCAAAGGCACACCTTAAATATGTTGAAGAAATTAATAAAAACGGGGGCTTTTTGACTGAATTCTGGAGTTCAAGTAAGCCCGATCGGGAAAATTTCCTAAAGAGGAATAGAATTATTGCAGGGATTAGCGAGGCTACAATTGTTATAGAATCTGCAGAAAGGGGAGGTAGTCTTGTAACTGCAGATTTGGCAAATAACTATAATCGGGATGTATTTGCGGTACCAGGACGCGTAGAAGATAAATATAGTTTAGGATGTAATAATCTTATTAAGGGCCAAAAAGCACATATGCTAACTTCTGCGGCAGATCTGATTTATTTAATGGATTGGCAATTGGAAGAACATAAAACTACCGCTGTGCAAAAACAACTTTTTGTTGAATTAGATGATAATGAAAAGACAATTTACTCTTTCTTGCAGAAAGATGGGCGTCAATTGTTAGATCAAATTGCTTTGGAATGTCAATTGCCTGTATTTAAGACAGTATCCAGTCTTTTGAACATGGAAATGAAAGGAATGATACGACCTTTACCGGGGAAACAGTATGAAGCTATTTAGTTTATATCAGACCAGGTAGTTTGTTTGATTTAAATATAAGATGCTGAAACCTCCTATTTAGGGTGTTCATCGATAAAAAACATTAATAAAACTGCAAATTAACTTTTGATCTTTTAATAAAAAGTTTAATTACAAACCGGGTAGTTGGTTAACAAAAATCTAGTATCCTACTTTCTTCCTAACCCTTTCGAGAACTGTATCGGCCACTTTTTTAGCTTTTTCAGCACCTATTGATAATGCATCATCTATCTCATTGAGGTGATTCATATAATAATTGAATTTTTCCCGGGGAGAATTAAACTTTTCAATAATTAATTCGTACAAAGCTTGTTTGGCATGCCCATAGCCATAATTTCCATTTAAGTAATTTGATCGCATTTTAGCAATTTGAGCATCAGAAGCTAAAATGCTGTATAATGAAAAAGTGGTATCCGTGTCAGGATCTTTAGGCTCTTCAAGAGATTTGCTGTCCGTAACAATACTCATCACTTGTTTACGCAATTTTTTATCTGGTTGAAAAATATCTATAAGATTACCCTTACTTTTGCTCATTTTCGCTCCATCTACCCCTGGAATATACATAGTATCTTTTTGGACCTGTGCCTCCGGCATTACAAAGGTCTCACCCATTTGCGACTGGAAACGAGATGCAACATCTCGCGTCATTTCTATATGTTGTAACTGATCTTTACCAACAGGGACAATATTGGCATCATATAACAAAATATCAGCAGCCATTAACATAGGATAGGAAAATAAGCCGGCATTAATATCTTCAAGCCTGTCTGCTTTGTCTTTGAATGAATGGGCTAATGTAAGACGCTGATAAGGATAAAAACAGCTTAAATACCATGCCAGCTGTGTTACCTGCGGGACATCACTCTGTCTGTAAAACACCGTACTCTCTACATCAAGCCCGAATGCTAACCAGGTCGCTGCTGTTGCATAGGTGTTATGTCTCAATTCATCGCCATTTTTTATTTGAGTAAGGGAATGCATATCTGCAATAAACAGGAAAGAGTCATTTTCACGATCTTTTGCCATATTGATTGCAGGTATAATCGCTCCTAGGATATTTCCTAGATGAGGGGTTCCTGTACTTTGTATACCAGTTAATATTCTTGCCATTAATTTTAAATTACAGAAGCAAAAGTAAAAGAAATACGATTACCCTGCTAAAATTGTTATTTTTGATTTATGCGCTTACCTCTGGAAAAATTAGGGCACATTCTCTATCGTATTTGGTTTTATATCCTCGTTAGTCTTCCAATTATTGTTTTTTTCCCTCTACTTCTCTTAACAACCCTTTCAGAAAGGACCTATCCGCAATTTTTTTGGCTGGCACGCAATTTATGGGCCAATACCATTATTTACGGGATGTTTTGTTTTCCAAGAATATCTTACGAGCAAAGGCTGGAAAAAGGTCAAAGCTATATGTTGGTTGCTAATCATACCAGCATGCTGGACATTATGATGATGTTAAAAACAAGTAAGAACCCCTTTGTCTTTGTGGGTAAGAAAGAGTTGGTTAATATTCCTCTTTTTGGATTTTTTTATAAGCGTGTTTGTATACTTGTTGATAGAGAAGACAGCCGAAGCAGGACAGCTGTATATAGAAGAGCACAGAAAAGATTAAAGCAAGGCCTTAGTATTTGTATTTTTCCGGAAGGGGGAGTACCTGAGGAGCACATAATACTTGATGAATTTAAGGATGGTGCCTTTAAAATGGCTATAGCCCATAATATTCCTGTAGTTCCAATTACTTTTTATGACAACAAAAACCGTTTTCCATTCACATTTTACGACGGTGGTCCGGGAATTACAAGAGTGAGGGTTCATTCTTTTTTCAAGACAAAAGAATTAATGGAAAATCAAAAATCGGTATTACGGGAACAAGTAAGAACAGTTATTCTAAAAGAGCTTAGATAATCCTGTTAACGGGGAATAATGTATGATAAACAATACAATATACCAAATGGTTTAAAATCAATTATCCTAAATATGTCTGCTATTGAAGTAAACTTGTCTTTTTAACCAAGACGTGGTATAAGATATTCAACTATCACAGGCATTAAAATTTAAAACTCAGACCAGTATAGATCCCGATAGAGTAAGGTTGAAAATTACCAGATGTTTGGGTAAATGTGTTTAATTGATATTTAAACATAGGTTCCAGGTTTAATTGCAAGGTTGGTGAAAAGTTATAATTCAAACCAAAACCAATATTTGTACTTAAATTGACATCATTAATATTATTGGCCTCACCCATCTCAACCATATTTCCATTTGCCTCAAGAACGACTGAATTATCCACAAGAAAAAGTGGGCTTAAGCCGCCTATAACGTTTATCCCAAATTTGCGGTCAAGCAGGGCATAATTTATCTCTAAGGGTAATTCTATATAACCAAAATCCTGAATCATTCTGCCGTTGCGGGTAGGGCTTTGTGCTTCAAATTCCATACTACTTGCCTGCTCTGATAGTTTACTGTCTTCAATATTCCTGACAACTAAATTTTTTGAAGTGGGCACATAATTTATATTATTAATTTGATCATTAGTTGATGCGGTAAGTGAAGCTGAAAAAGATATTTCATTTGTATCATAACCATAATCTACCTTGTAGAGTCCTGAGCGGATACTCAACTTTTTACTAATCTCATACGAGACCATCAATCCGTAACTCAAATTAACGTTACCGCTTTTGGAATTCGACACAAAATTTGAATGTATTGGTGAGCCATTTCCGAATGAACTAAAATAAACCGGTGCAATACTGGGCCCAACAGACCATTTATTACTATTACTTTGGGCTACTTCAGTTTCCTGGGATTTCTCAATTTCGTCGAAAATAGACTTTTTACCCATATCAGATTTTAGATCTTCCTCTTCTTTTTCCTTAATCAAATTGCTTGCTCCATCGGCAATAGCGGTTTCTTTTAGAAGAGTGTCGTTTTGGAGATTATTATTAGAACTATTATTCTCTCTAACTGCAACCACAGGGTCTTTGATGGGGGAATTAATATTGGCGGCAATTTCAGTATTTTTATTTTCAGGCTTCAGCTGTTCCTTAACTTTTTGGGTTACTTCACCTTTTGTAATCTCATTAGGGGTATTTTCTGAACGAACAGAAGTAATTACTGTTTCAGGGTCTGTAGTTTTAATATTATCAGTATTTCGTTCTGTCTTTGTATTGGTTTTCTCGGATGACGTAGCAATTGAGGTCTCAATATCCTGTCCGCCATTTGCCGACTTATTATTACCACTAGCAGGATTTGGATTTCCTGAATCTTTTTTTGCCTCAGAAGAGTTAACCACACCACTGCCATCTTCCGTATTCTCCGTCGGTGAAATATTTTCAACATCACTTGCCCTTGAATTATCCAAAGAAGGAGCACTTTCAACATCCGTAATTATTTGATCCGTATTTTGCCCGCCTTTAAAAGGAATAAAAACGTACAACAATATGGCTAAAATTGCCGCTACTCCCCCCAATTTCCACCAAATAGGAATAATTGGGCGCGACTTTTTCTTTTTATCCAGGGAGTTTGAAATTGTCTTCCAAACTTTTTCGTCCGGAACCTCGTTGAAGTTTTTCAACTTCTCCTGGTACAATTTATCAATATTATCTTTTTTCATGGCTTAGGTAATTAAGCAATATTTATGTTTTCTTTCTTTATTTTTTCTTTTAAAATCATCCTCGCCCTGGCCAGATTTGATTTGGAAGTCCCTTCTGAAGTCCCTAATTGTTCGCTTATCTCTTTGTGCGTATACCCATCAAGGACATATAGATTAAATGTGAGTCTATATTTATTAGGAAGTTCCTGTATATAACGCAGGAGGGTGGGGAGTTCAATATCGAAATATCCTGAATCAATCTCGGATTCTTCAGCAACATTATCTGTTACTACTTTCAGGTATTCCGCCTTTCTATATTTCTGAAGTACCGTATTAACTGTAATCCGCTTAATCCAACCTTCAAAAGAACCTTTAAACTTATACTGACCAATCTTATCGTATATGGTCATAAAGCTATCGTGCAGATTATCTTCGGCCTC
>CBDTVZ010000191.1:0-4643 GCA_965363995.1 uncultured Eudoraea sp. | reverse complement strand
GGCTTGAAATTTCCTATTCTCCAACAGCAAAATCAATTTTTGATACTGCTGAAAACTGCTTTGTGCATACGATGTATTCTGAGATAGCGCATTGACCCTGCTTAAATACTTGCCTGTAATACCCAGGCCAAGGAAAAACCAAAACAGCAACCCCCATCCCGAAACATAATCAAAAAAATAAAGGCTTATAATTCCAAATGACAAAACCGAAAACACCTTGGGTAGCGTTTTCATCAGACCAGGAACGAATGGCTGATATGTTTTTAACCAACTTATTAAATTAGCCGATGAGATTTCCGTTTTTATCAATTTGGCAACTGCCGAAAATTCCTGCCTCCATTCTGCATCTGATCCCAGTTCTTTTATGGCTTCCTGTTTTTCAATTACATTATGGATATTGTTCGCAGTAAGCAGTCCAGCCAGGGTTTTACTCCCTTCCGGCAAAGCTGTGCGATTACAATATTGATAAAAAGAACCCTTCCCAAAAAGATCTATATCCTGACTGTAAAAATGTCCGCGATCTATAAATTCATTGCCGTCCGGGAGCTGATAAAATTTTCGATCCAATACCTGCAACTCCGTTTCATTAATGGAAATTAAGGCCAATAATTTATTTTTTTTGTAATTCAGGTCGCTATGCCTCGAAACCAAAAAAAGGAACAATATTGCTGCAAAAAGAATAATTAAAAGAATGTAATTTGAATTGTCATAAAACAGGTATATCCCTAAAATTGCAAGGATAAAAACCGTCAGCCTAATCATACTGGAGACCCATAATTGCCGTTTTACCTGAACAAGCAGCTTACTCAATTTATCTTTTCTTTCCTTATAAAATGTGCCGGGATTAAGCATATAGAGTTGCTCTTTGAATTGAGGTGATAAAGATATAGTATTCCTAAAGGGATTTAAAGATTAAATCATACCCTCGAGTGCGGCTTTTTGTTTTTTTGTTAGCTTAGAAACTACCAATTCGTAGGAATGAATAACCAGTTCTGATATCAGCTTACCCGGCAGCTGTTCCAGAAATAAGGTGTTCCAATGCACTTTGCTCATATGATAGCCTGGGGTAATAATTCCATCATAGGTTTCCCGCAACTCAATGGCTCTTTCGGGGTCACATTTTAAATTCACTTGTGATGGGATCCTTTCAAGCGGGGCAATGGTAAAGATTTTACCCATCACCTTAAAGACCAGCGTGTCCGCGTCAAAAGGAAATTCCTCCGTAACTCCTTTTTTATGCAAACATAGCTCCCTGAATTCTTCAATGTTCATTTTCAAAAACCATTTAACTATAATTTTAGCTAAAAAATAACATGGAGAAAGAAGTGGTTTTACTTTATAAGATCATAATTTGATTCCCTCTGAATCATATACAACCACTTTATTCCAAAGGCTTTTTGCTTCATCAGTAAATTCTTTATGTGCCTTTTCTGTTTGGTATTTCTCCTGAGCTTTGGCATTTTTAAAACTTACAATTAAACAGAAGGTAAATGAGTCGTCTACCACATCGCGCGTCGCCTTTGGGGGCTTACCAAAATACTGGGTGTTTGCATGTTTCGACTTTTTCATAAACTTTTGTAATGCCTTTTCAAATTTCTTTAGGTCATCCTTACTATCCGGGTTATTAAGCCAGAAGAAAACCGTGTGGACAAAACCAGGATCTAATTCTTTTGTCTTATTATCTGATGCTTGACTAAAAGTGCTAAATGAGATCAATAAAAGTGTCAAAATGCATAGTGTTTTTTTCATTTGAGTATGATTTAAAGTTATTATTCTATTTTTCAATAAATGGTTTATTATGATCGCTTAATTCCAAAGCTGAGTAATCTAATTTCCACCCGATGGTTTCAACAATTTTCTCGATCAATAAAACTGCCTCCCAAGCCTCCCGCCGAGCTGTATCCATAAGTCCGCTTTCAGGAATTTTCTCCATGACATGTTTTTTAGCTTCCTGGTTTAAGGCCGTCAAATCTTTTGGAGTAAATGAATTGAAAAGCCCATTTTTAATATCGTAAAATTCAAGCTCCGGTTGTATTGAAAGCACTTCCGGCTGGGGAAAGTTAGTGAGAATTATTTTTTTCTTATTCGTGTCAGCGTGCATAAGAACTTTTTTAAGATCGTAGCCTATTAGGGCTTTTGCATTAATAACAATTAGTGCTTTTTTCTTGCTGCTCAGCAAGCTCATAAAGTGTTCCCTTGTATTTTCATACTTATAAATCTCCGCAAAATCGCCTTCTACAGAAATCAATTTACAAACACTTTTAATCTTTTCCAATATTATAATGGATTGATGTTCTGTAAGTTCTTTGCTCCTCTTTATACGAAATAAAGAGTACATCCAGTACATTAGGATTGCTCCTAATATTAGTCCTAAAAAAAGTTCTAAAATACTATCCATTCTTGTTTCCTACTTCTTCTAAATGAGTAAACTTAAATCCTTTCTCAAACTTTAAGCCATAGCCTAAAGCTCTGTCCAAGGCTGAGTGTGAAAATAAAATTATTCCTGCTCATTCTAACAAAGGAAGAGAAAGATACTCCAAAAATATAAATAACTATCGCCAAACCCTTATGTTCAAAGATATAATCTGAAACAGCACCAACCTTATTTCTTAAAATATATCCCAACATGCCAATATCCGGGGCCAATAGAAAAACGATTAGCCACCACCAGGAATAAGGCAGGAAGGTAAAAAGATAGAATCCAAATCCGAACATAGCCCAATCCTCTATCTTGATAAGGGTTTTCATGACTCTATAGGTTCAAATAAGACGGGCCTGCTTGGCGTGGCATCATTTTCAATTGGGGCCAGTTGCAAATTCAAAATATAAGTACCGTCCTTAATTGTATTATTTACATAAATAAATTCTGTAATAGTAGCCATGGTTCTCAAATTACCTTCAACTTGCCAGAAAGCCCTATGGGCCAGAAGGGCACCATTGTCTTTTTCTTTGTCTATAGAAGGGAGATCTATAAGCAAGTGATCTATTCCCCTATCCACTATATATTGAGCTGCTTCTTCTAATAAATAAGGTGGATTTGTATCGGAATATTTCCTTGATAACTTTTCTTCAATGTTAGGTAAGGTTCGGATGATGAGCGCTTCACATTTTTTATTGCCTATTGCATATTGAATTTGCTTCCTGGAGACTACAAAATCATTCTGGTATTTTTCCGGGGCGATGGTGACCACCTCAGCAAGGAAAAAATAGTCTGACAATTGCTTATTTATGGAATAGCTCTCTTCTGTGATATGTCCTATACATTCTGTATGAGTCCCATGTGCATGTGGATTAAAACTTATGTCGTTAAAATTTACGGAAGCACCTTCGGATACTTTCCCAATAAAACCCTCTTCCCTATGCGGTTCAATTATAGGTCCATTAAGGTTCCAGGCTCTTACATTTGATTCATTACCCCTCAATGGAATCGAAATATCCAGAGGTTTTGACAAATCTATCTTGTATTCCTTACTATTATGTTTTATTTGTGCGAGCATGGCTTCTAATCAAAAATCTTATTTCAATTTAATCATAAATAAATCACTTGCAATCCCATCACATAAAAACTTTCCTTTTTGTGTGACACATAACTTATCCCCATCAGTAGATAGCAATTCTTCTTTTATATGTTTATCTGATTGCTGCAAGAGGTATTCATAATACGAATTACCAAATTCTGTTTGAATTTTGTAAAGTGAAATCCCCCAAATCGTTCGCAGGCCAGTCATGACATATTCGTTATATCTGTCTGTCTTGGTAAGTGTTTCTTCCTCCAATGGGAGGAGCTTCTGATTAATCGACTTTATATATTTTGAATTATTACTGATGTTCCAACCCCTTTTATTGCCGTCATAAGAATGCGCCGAGGGACCAATCCCCATATACTTTTTTCCCTGCCAATATGCAGTGTTGTTCTTTGAAAAATAACCTTCTTTCCCAAAGTTTGATATTTCATAATTAATGTATCCTTCACTTTCTAATTCATCCAACATTAAATAAAACTGTTGTTGTGCTATTTCATCATCAACATCCGGAATTACCCCCTTTTCTATAAAAGCCTTTAATGCCGTTTTGGGTTCCACGGTCAATGCGTAACTTGAGATATGAGGCAAACTATAAGATAGTGCTTTGGCGATATTCTCCTCCCAGCGGTCATTCGTCATCCCGGGTATCCCGTAGATAAGGTCAATAGAAATATTATCAAAATGTTTTTTGGCTTCACTAAGACAAAGCTCTGCTTCATTCGCGTTATGCGCCCTGTTCATTAATTTTAAATCCTGATCAAAAAAGGATTGTATGCCAATGCTTAATCTGTTGATAGACGAATCACTAAGTTCTTTAATTTTGGTTACCGACAAATCATCAGGATTAGCTTCCAATGTAATTTCAGGCGTTTCAATCACCTTATAGTTCCTGTAAATTGCATCCACTAAGTGCTGAATTTCGGCTATTTGCAATACAGAAGGGGTTCCGCCACCAAAATATATGGTTCCTATCTCCTCGTTCTTAAACGCTTCCTTTCTCAGTATCAACTCCTGTTCCAGCGCCAAAATCAACTGGTTTTTTTTAGCCAGGTTAGTGGAAAAGTGAAAGTCACAATAATAACAGGCCTGTTTGCAAAATGGAATGTGTATGTAGATGCC
>CBDTVZ010000190.1:0-4690 GCA_965363995.1 uncultured Eudoraea sp. | reverse complement strand
ATCAATTAAGATTATCACCCTGTGATTCACTTCCGGATAGTCAGTACTGTATTGAGGCAGGTAAACACGGTAACCCGGAACCATGGTGCCCCAGGAATGCTGATGGCAAATTTTCCGGAAAAATGTATACCTTGAAACGTGCTCTTGCCAACTCTGTAAATTCGGTTACCGCTCAATTAATAGACAGAGTAGGACCTAAACCTGTGGTGGCCATTGTTAAGGACCTTGGATTAACCGGAGAGATTCTTGAAGTACCTTCTATTGCCTTAGGAACCGCTGATTTAAATGTTTATGAAATGGTAGGGGCATATGGTACTTTCGTAAACCAGGGTGTTTATGTAAAACCGGTTATGGTAACACGAATAGAAGATAAGAATGGCACAGTTCTCTATGAATACGTGCCGGAAACTAAAGACGTGCTAAGTAAAGAGGTGGCTTATGCAATGGTTAATTTAATGGAAGGGGTCACACATGGTGGCTCAGGCACCAGATTAAGGCATTCCGGCAATAAAGACCAAACGGTATATAAAGAAGTTATCACCGGGTATCCCTATGAATTTACAAATCCGATTGCGGGTAAAACAGGAACAACACAGAACCAAAGTGACGGTTGGTTTATGGGAATGGTGCCCAATCTGGTGACAGGGGTATGGGTTGGAGGCGAAGATAGGGCTACACATTTTAAGACCATAACCTATGGTCAGGGAGCTTCAATGGCACTGCCAATATGGGCTTTATATATGAAAAGTAATTATGCGAATGAGGAATTAGGAATTTCTATGGAGGAATTTCCAAAACCCGAAGGACTTACTATTAATGTTGATTGCTCGAAAGAAAATCTAGATACCCCACAAAAAGACAATCTTGAAGATGACCTTGACGATTTTGATTTTTAGTCAAATTTTATAATTTTCAAGATTTAACGAATTAAACAAATCCCGCTTTTTGGCGGGATTTTTTTATTTAAAAATGTATTTTAGTAGTTATAGGAAATAGTATTTTTAATTAGCTTATTTATTACTTATGATACGTAAAACAGTGGCCAATGTACAGGACGCATTACTAGGAGTGGAAAACGGAATGACCTTTATGTTGGGCGGTTTTGGGCTTTGTGGTATACCCGAAAACGCTATTTCGGAACTTGTTCGCCTGGGAATAAAAGATATTACCTGCATTAGCAATAATGCCGGGGTTGATGATTTTGGTCTGGGCTTATTACTGCAGAAACATCAAATTAAAAAGATGATCTCCTCATATGTTGGAGAAAATGATGAATTTGAAAGGCAGATGTTAAGTGGGGAATTAGATGTTGAATTAACACCGCAAGGAACCCTGGCAGAGAAGTGCAGGGCGGCTCAAGCTGGTTTTCCTGCGTTTTATACCCCTGCAGGTTACGGGACAGAAGTAGCAGAAGGCAAAGAAACACGAGATTTTCATGGGAAAATGCATGTTCTTGAACACGCATATGAGGCTGACTTTTCATTCGTTAAGGCATGGAAAGGCGATGAAGCAGGGAATTTGATTTTTAAAGGGACTGCGCGAAATTTTAATCCTTGTATGTGCGGTGCCGCTAAGATAACAGTAGCAGAAGTAGAAGAATTAGTACCGGCTGGCGGTCTTGATCCAAATGAAATACATATCCCCGGTATATTTGTACAAAGAATCTTCCAGGGTGAACAATATGAAAAGAGAATAGAACAACGGACTGTAAGATCGAGAAACTAAATACGAATTAAGTGACATATTATGCTGGATAAAATTGGTATCGCAAAAAGAATTGCAAGGGAAGTAAAAGATGGATATTATGTCAATCTTGGGATTGGTATTCCAACCCTTGTGGCTAATTATGTCAGAGATGATATTAGCGTTGAATTTCAAAGTGAAAATGGCGTTTTAGGGATGGGTCCATTCCCGTATGAAGGTGAAGAAGATGCCGATATAATTAACGCAGGCAAACAAACTATAACAACCTTACCCGGAGCTTCCTTTTTTGACTCGGCTACCAGTTTTGGAATGATTCGTGGAAAACACGTCGATCTGACTATTCTTGGAGCTATGGAAGTAGCGGAAAATGGAGATATTGCCAATTGGAAAATTCCGGGAAAAATGGTAAAAGGTATGGGTGGAGCAATGGATCTTGTTGCATCTGCAGAGAATATAATTGTGGCCATGATGCATACAAATAAAACAGGAGAATCAAAGCTGTTAAAAAAATGTTCGCTGCCGCTTACCGGTGTTGGTTGCGTAAAAAAAGTGGTTACCAATCTCGGGGTGCTGGAGGTTACTTCAAAGGGATTTCGGTTAGTTGAAAGAGCTCCTGGGGTGAGTGTTGATACAATAAAACAGGCAACGGAGGGAACATTAATTGTTGAAGGAGATATTCCGGAGATGGCCGTTTAACGATCAAAATTAACACTTTATCGATAATTAAAAATGAGTTGCTTTTTTCACAACAATTTGGAGATACTTCACAACATATTTTTAGAAACTTGAGAATCACACATTATCTTTATACTTTAAATTTATTAAACCCCAAATCTTACTTTATTAAAATTCCAAAAGCTATGGACGCACAAATTAACCACAGATCTACTGAAGAAGAAATCCAGGTATACCGAAACGACTTTTTTAGCGGTATAGTAATGTTAACCAGGAAACTGTTTATGTTTTAGTAGACAATTACAAAATTTTTTTAAAGGAGTAAAGCAATATGTTTTACTCCTTTTTTATTTTAGGGGATATTTTATAACAGTATGAATCTTCATTTATCAAAATGTAATAATACCGATTTAGATAAACTTAATTCTATTTCCAGAAAGACATTTATTGATGTCATTGAGGAGAAAAATAGCCCAGAGAATTAGAAAGAGCTTTAAACCTATATAATTGTAAATTTACATTTATGAAGAACTTTCTAAGTTTGATATTACTCGTTCTATTCTTTGCCTCCTGTCAGAGTGACGATCAACCTGGGAACTTTGAACCTATTACTAACAATATATCGGATTCGTCGATAGATGAGAATTCCACGGAAAATGAGCGAGAGGGTCCATTTGAAATTATCATTGATGATAGTGACCTATCCATTTTAGCAGAGGATACCGGAGGAGAGCATACTTCTTTTTCATTAGGCTCAACTTCTGCCAATTACGGTCATTATGTTTATACACCAAGTGGCTATAAAACTGATGGGCCAAACTATCCTGTTATCATTTTTTTGCATGGATGGAGTAGCAATTTGGGCAATGAACCCCTTGATAATGTTTTGCTAAGCGGCCCTCCAAGACTCATAGAAAAAGGTAAATGGAAACCTAAGTATCCATTTATAGTTGTTTCTCCACAATTGAAGGCTCAATATTGGGTACCTATAACAATACATAGATTCATCCAATACCTTTTAGAAACGTATCAAATCAATGCCAATCGAATTTATTTAACGGGATTAAGTTTGGGAGGTGGTGGATGCTGGTACTATGTGGGAGAAATTGAGGAAAATTATGCAGCTGCAATAGTTCCAATTAGTGCTTCTGGAGCAGAATATTTGATTGATAATTTAAGAAAAGCACCTATTTGGGCTTTTCATGGTGGTATTGATACCACTGTAAAGGCTTATGAGAATTTTGGATCAGTTCCCTTGGTACAGAGCATTAATAACACTGACCCAATTGTTGAAGCAAGAGTAACTGTATATCCTAATGTAGGCCATAATGCATGGACAAGAACCTACGATGGAACAGGCAGAAATCATTATAACCAACAGATTGATAAATACGATGTGGATATATATGAATGGATGCTCTCATATAAAAAGGAATAGAAATCAAGAATTCAATAAATTGGATAAAACACATAAAGTTTTGACCAAACACAGGGAGTATTTTGGATGTATTAATTCAATCATAGATTGGATATAACAGGAGATAAACTCAAGATCTACATAAAACCAATGGCCCCGCCATTTTATTTTTATAGATAAAACTAATAATCCGGTAATGATCACAAGATGGCTGGAACCCTCTAAGATTGGGGATTTAATGGGCCTAATTCAGGATGTAATAGCTTAGATTAAGTTTATAAGTCGCAGATGATTTGATTAAGGATCAGCTAGATTTAAATTGTTGTGATAATTTCAGCCGCCTTTAAGAGCGTTTCTGTGGTTTTTGCAAAACAAATGCGGACCTGTTTATTATCTGTAAGGTCTTTATTAAAAGCTGAAATTGGGATACAGGCAATACCGTATTCTTTAACGAGTCTTTCTGCAAAAGCAATATCACTTTCGTCAGTGATTTCTGAATAATCTAAAAGTTGAAAATACGTCCCCTGAGTAGGTGTAAACTTGAATCTGGAATTTTTGATTGCTGTTAAAAACAAATCACGCTTTTCCTGATAAAACGGGCCTAAGTCCAAATAGTGGGCAGGTTGCTTCAGATATTCAGCCAGTGCTCGCTGGAATGGATGATTAACGCAAAACACAGTGAATTCATGAATTTTCTGAAATTCTTTCATTAATTCGGCTGGTGCCGCACAATAACCCATTTTCCAACCAGTTGCATGAAAAGTTTTACCAAATGACGCACAAACAAAGCTTCGTGATGCCAAATCCGGGTATTTGGAAGCACTCTCATGTAAGTTACTATCAAATACTATATGCTCATAAACTTCATCACTTAACAAGATGATATTCGTGTCT
>CBDTVZ010000189.1:0-4771 GCA_965363995.1 uncultured Eudoraea sp. | reverse complement strand
GACAAATACCATTTTGCAGAGGAAATAGAGGAGGAAGAAACACTTTCTTTACAGGCGAAAGAAATTGAATTAATCCGAAAATCGCTGGAGAGAAACAGGGGAAAACGAAAAGCCGCAGCCGCAGAGTTGGGAATTTCTGAAAGAACGCTTTATAGAAAGATTAAACAATATGATTTGTAACTAAATTTTGAATTGAACTATTCCGATAACTTTTTGAACTATATCTTTTGAAAAAAACATTTTATTGTATTTTGAGCATCTCTCTGATATTCCTTTTAATAGGTTGTGGAGCTTATAACTTTACCGGGGGTGACGTAGGTACGGCAACCTCATTTCAAGTAAATTATTTCCAGAATTACGCTTCCCAAAGTCCCGGATCTACCTTTGAACCTGGTTTGGACAGAGATTTCACTTTGGCCTTGCAGGATCTGATCCTTAACCAAACAAGCCTGGATTTACGTAATTCTGATGCAGATTTATTATATGAAGGCGAAATTGTAGAATTCCGGATATCGCCAATGACGGCGACCGCAGAGCAGCGAGCTGCGCAAAATAGATTAACTATGGGAGTAAACGTTCGCTTTTTTAATCGGACAAAAGAAGATGTGGATTTTGAACAGCGTTTTTCTTTTTTTTATGATTACGGTGCTGATTTACAATTCGCAACCGTTAAGGATGAAGCGCTGCAGGCTATTTTTGAAAGAATAACCCAGGATATTTTTAATCAGTCTTTAGCAGACTGGTAGAATATATCTCAATATATTAGATGAGTTACTTAATGCTGGCGAGAAATAAAATAGTGATTTACTAGTTAATTGATATGAACGTAGCAGACTTTACATTCTTATTGCAAAATCCGGATAAGGTTTTAGAACCTGTTCAGACCAATCAATTGGAAGATATCCTAAAGGAGTATCCGTACTTCCAGGCTGCCCGTGCACTTCATTTAAAAGGACTAAAGAATCTAAATAGCTATAAATATAATAATGCCCTAAAAGTGACAGCGGCATACACCGCCGACAGGGATATGCTCTTCGATTTTATTACATCTGAAGTGTTTCTTCAAAACTCAATTGCAGATACTATTTCTGGTAAAACTTTGCCCTTGGCAGACAAGGATATCATCTCAGAAGAGGTAGAACCTAACCCGGATGCTGATACTCACCTTATTGATGACTCGCAGGATAATCCTTTACCGCAAAGTGCTAAGGATGCAGATAAGATTCTTGATCCTTTACTATTTGCTTCAAAGGATCCTAAAGTAGATAAATTCATAGCGGATAAAAAAAAGGCAGAGAAAGAATTAGAGCTTGGCAAACCCCTACCCTTTACAAAACGAGAAAAACATTCTTTTGGGGAGTGGTTACAGCTTACTTCATTTAAATCGATAAAAAGGAAAAAAGAAGATTTCAATGAAGAAGTAATGAAGGATATTCATTTTCCATTAGAAGAGGACATCCTAAAAAAGAAAAAATTTGAGTTAATAGATAAGTTTATTGAAAACAAGCCAAAGTTAGTTCCAACGGAAAATCTGACTTCAAATGTTAACATTAAAGAATCAACAACCATAGATAAAAATGAGTTGATGACCGAAACTCTGGCAAAGGTTTATCTGGAGCAAAAAAAGTTTAAGAAAGCCATTCAGGCATACAAAATTTTAAGTTTGAAATATCCAGAAAAAAGTAGTTTCTTTGCAAACCGAATAAAAGCAGTGCGAAAGCTACAGCAAGAAAATACAAAATAAATGAGCACATTTTCAATATTTTTAGTTCTTATCCTAGTGGTTTGTTTACTCCTGATATTGGTTATTATGGTCCAAAATCCTAAGGGAGGCGGACTATCATCTTCGTTTGGCGGAGGAGGAACTCAAATTGTTGGGGGTGTAAAAAAGACAGGGGATTTCTTAGATAAAAGTACCTGGACACTGGCTACTTTATTAATAGTTCTTATTTTATTATCCAATGTAGCACTTAAAGGCAATTTTGGGGAAGCAGAATCTAAATTACTGCAAGGTGATGATATTGATAATGTAGTTCCCGAAACCGTTCCTGAGGAAGTTCCGGAACAATTACCAGCAACTGACAATGGAAATCCTTCAGATTCAATTCAGTAGTATTCAGAAATGAAATATATTCAAATGCCAGCATAAATGACAAGCTGGCATTTTTATTTTAACAATATGTCAGTTTTTAAGCAATGGCATAATTTCTGCCCAATAGAAGGAGACATTATAAACTAAAAACTAAGTAATATGGCTAAAGTAAACATTAAACCACTTGCAGACAGGGTCTTAATTGAGCCTATGGCAGCGGAGACCAAGACGGCATCAGGTATATATATCCCGGATACCGCAAAGGAAAAACCACAAAAAGGGAAAGTCGTGGCAGTTGGTCCGGGCACCAAAGATGAGAAAATAACAGTTAAAGTCGGAGATACGGTACTTTATGGAAAGTATTCTGGTACAGAGCTTAAACTAGACGGTTCCGATTATCTAATGATGCGGGAAAGCGACATTTTAGCAATTATTTAATAACTAAAATTACAAATAGAAAATGGCAAAAGATATAAAGTTTGATATTGAAGCAAGGGATGGCCTAAGAAGAGGTGTTGACGCACTGGCTAACGCGGTAAAAGTAACCTTAGGACCCAAAGGAAGAAATGTAATTGTAAGTAAATCGTTTGGAGCTCCTATAGTAACTAAGGATGGCGTTACTGTAGCTAAGGAAATAGAATTGGTAGATCCTCTGGAAGATATGGGAGCACAAATGGTAAAAGAAGTTGCTTCTAAAACAAATGATCTTGCAGGTGACGGAACTACCACGGCTACCGTTCTAGCTCAGGCTATTGTTAAGGAAGGACTTAAAAATGTTGCTGCAGGTGCTAATCCGATGGATCTTAAAAGAGGAATTGACAAAGCGGTTGAGGCCATTGTTGAAAACTTATCCAAGCAAGCTAAAAAAGTAGGTGATTCCTCTGAAAAAATTAAACAAGTTGCAACCATTTCATCTAATAATGATGAAAACATTGGGGAACTTATTGCACAAGCTTTCGGAAAAGTTGGTAAAGAAGGTGTTATTACAGTTGAAGAAGCAAAAGGAACAGATACTTACGTAGATGTTGTTGAAGGGATGCAATTCGACAGGGGATATCTTTCTCCTTATTTTGTCACAGATTCAGACAAGATGATTGCCAACCTTGAAAACCCTTATATATTGTTGTTTGATAAGAAGATCTCAACAATGAAAGATCTGTTACCTGTTCTTGAGCCGGTAGCACAATCTGGGAAACCACTATTAATAATTTCTGAAGATGTAGATGGGGAAGCTTTGGCAACTTTAGTGGTTAACAAATTAAGAGGTTCTTTAAAGATAGCAGCGGTAAAAGCTCCCGGATTTGGAGATCGAAGAAAAGCTATGTTGGAGGATATAGCTATTTTGACCGGTGGTACCGTAATTTCAGAAGAAAGAGGATTCTCTCTGGAAAATACTACTCTGGATATGTTGGGAAGCTGTGAAAAAGTTACCATTGACAAGGATAATACAACTATTGTCAACGGAGCCGGAGCAGCAAAGGCCATAAAAACAAGGG
Organism: uncultured Eudoraea sp.; assembly: GCA_965363995.1. GTDB lineage: Bacteria > Bacteroidota > Bacteroidia > Flavobacteriales > Flavobacteriaceae > Eudoraea. The sequence continues at coordinate 1,183 of CBDTVZ010000189.1, read as the reverse complement.
TTAATCAAATTAAATCTCAGATAGAGACCACTACTTCTGATTATGACAAAGAAAAGCTTCAGGAACGTTTGGCTAAATTGGCCGGAGGAGTTGCCGTACTTTATGTTGGTGCAGCCTCTGAGGTAGAAATGAAGGAAAAGAAAGACAGAGTAGACGATGCACTTCATGCCACAAGAGCAGCGGTAGAAGAAGGTATTGTTGCCGGTGGAGGTGTTGCATTTATTAGAGCAAAATCTGTTCTTGCTAAAGTATCCGTAGAAAATTCAGATCAAGAAACAGGGCTGCAAATTGTTGCAAGGGCCATTGAATCTCCATTGCGAACAATTGTGGAAAATGCTGGTGGAGAAGGTTCTGTAGTCGTGGCAAAAGTATATGATGGTAAAGGTGATTACGGTTTTGACGCAAAATCAGAGACCTATGTTAATTTGTTTGAAGCAGGAATCATAGATCCTAAGAAGGTTACCAGGATAGCATTAGAAAACGCGGCTTCTGTTGCAGGAATGATTCTGACTACAGAGTGTGCATTGACCGATATTAAGGAAGATACACCTTCTGCCGGACCACCAATGGGCGGCGGCGGAATGCCAGGTATGATGTAATTATTTGAAATTTCAGTTAAAAAACCGCTCTTAAAAAAGAGCGGTTTTTTTATTAGGTATACCTTTTAATTATTATAGATTTCTGTATTATAAAAAGCAGGAATGGAAAACCAGTAGCCCATAAAAGCCGATGAAGATTTTAATCGCTCTCCACTTCGCAGACCAGATACTGCCTCACCAAATATGTTCCATTCGTTATTTTCATTATCCCGCAAAATAATCTCCGAACCATTAAATACATAATCAAATTGCAAACTACCAGAGTTAGCATCCAGTTCAAACGAAACCATAAAATCTTCATTCCCAACAACCAGGTATTCTTTTCCCTTAAATGTATCTCTAACCAAATTTTCAGCTGCCAAATCCCCAAAACGGTATGCCCGGGCATCTGTTCCATCTATTACGGCCAATACGCGTTCCTTTAAAGGTAATCGGTCATCCTTTGGCACTGGGAATAAAAGGAAGTTATTGTTTGTCTTATAGTCCCCATAAGGGTATAACCCATAGGTTCTTGAAAAACCTGTATTTAAACTTAATACTTTTGTAGTAGGATAGATGGTCCTCCAGGTCTTCCAGTCTGTTTC
>CBDTVZ010000188.1:0-4787 GCA_965363995.1 uncultured Eudoraea sp. | reverse complement strand
TCTTGTTGGCAGTTATAAGTATCATTCTAGTGGCATTCTTTTGATGGAAAATAAAATTGGTTTATATAAAGCAGTTTCCAAGGCATCAGGCGGTATACTTTACAAAGACCGTAAGAGCAAATTTTATGCGTATACTTTTCCAATAACCAATGAGAATGATATAAAGCCAATTATAGAACGTATTCGTAAAAAGCACCCAACGGCGAATCATGTTTGTTATGCCTGGAGAATTGGTGTTGAAAAACAAAGGTATAGAGCAAATGACGATGGGGAACCAAACAACTCTGCCGGAATGCCAATATATGGTCAAATAAAATCTTTCGGATTAACCAATGTTCTTATAGCCGTAGCACGTGTTTTTGGTGGCACCAAGCTAGGTATTGGTGGACTTATATCTGCTTATCGGACAGCAGCCCAATTCGCTCTGGAATCTTCTTCAATTATTGAAAAGTCGGTTAAAGTCAATTATGATCTGTGTTTTAATTATCCCCTACTTAGCAGGGTAATGCGGGTAATTAAACTAAATGCAATTGATATCATTAAGCAGGATATGACAATGGACTGTACTATTGAAATATCTGTAAAACTAAGTGATGCGGTTCAGACAGAAAACATCTTTAAGGGTATTCACGGAGTCTCCGTATTAAAATTAGATGACTAGTAATTCAACAGAATTTTGCATCCGGACTAAGTTAAATCACTTATTAAATCATTATCATTATTTAGCAGTTTATTCATCAGATAATCAGGGCATTTAACAGGTCTGTTAGTCTTAACATTTATAAATGCCAAAACCGTGTTTGCCTCCACTAAAAGTTCGGCTGCTTCATTGTAAATTTCGTAGTCAAATTCTATTCTTACAGAGGGTGTTTTTTTAAGTTTTGTAACCACCGTAATAAGATCGTCGTAAACTGCAGGTTTTATAAATTTTAGCTGTAAGGAAATTACGGGTAAGATAATTCCGGTTTCTTCCATCTTTTTGTAAGAAATACCCAAAGCCCTTAGCCATTCAACTCTTCCCATCTCCAGGTATTGTGCATAATTACCGTGATACACCACTCCCATTTGATCAGTTTCTCCGTAACGAACTCTAAAAGAAAATCGATAAAAAAGCATAATTTATCAGCTAAAAGGTATATATTTATTACGTGACCTAATGCGGGGGGTGAACATGCAAAAAAAAAAGAAAAAATTCAACCCAAAATGATTTTTTTTTTAGAATATTTGTTCACATATTTGTCTCGCTCTAAAGAATGCCAAAATAGGCATTTTCTTTGACCAATTAAGATAAATCTCTAACCAACTAAATAAGATATTCTTTAAAATGAGTGTTACTGCTAATTCCGTTTGGAACAATTGCATGGTTTTTATCCAAGATAATATCCAACCGCAGGCATTCAAAACATGGTTTGAGCCTATCAAACCAGTAAAGTTATCTGATAATGCATTAAGTATTCAGGTTCCCAGTAAGTTCTTTTATGAATGGCTGGAAGAACACTATGTAAAGTTGCTTAAGGTAGCGCTCACTAAAGAACTTGGAGAAAATGCCAAACTTGTGTATGTCATTAAGATGGAGAATACCTATGGAAACAGAGAACCATTTACAGAGCAAATTCCAAGTTCAAACCGCGGCAGTGTTAATCCACAGGAAATGGATGTTCCTATAAAATCTAAAAATCCGGAATTAAAGAATCCTTTTGTAATACCCGGAATTCGAAATATAAAGATAGAATCTCAGCTTAATCCTAATTACAATTTTGATAATTTCCTGGAAGGTGATTCCAACAGGCTGGCAAGGTCTGCTGGTATGGCAGTTGCCAATAAGCCTGGTGGAACTTCTTTTAATCCTCTTTTGATATTTGGAGGTGTAGGACTAGGTAAAACACATTTATCGCATGCGATAGGCGTTGAAATTAAAGATAAATATCCTGAACGCACCGTACTTTATATACCTGCTGAAAAATTCACACAGCAATACATTGAATCTGTAAAGAAAAACACCAGAAATGATTTTATTCATTTTTATCAGTTAATCGATGTCCTCATAATTGATGACGTGCAATTCTTATCAGGAAAATCGGGCACACAAGATGTTTTCTTTCATATTTTCAATCATTTGCATCAAAATGGAAAGCAGGTTATTCTAACTTCAGACAAGGCGCCTGTAGACATGCAGGATATTGAACAACGTTTACTTTCCCGATTTAAATGGGGATTATCAGCGGAGCTTCAAAACCCTGATTATGAGACTCGCATATCCATTTTAAGGAACAAACTATACAGGGATGGTGTTGAAATGCCCGATGATATAGTTGAATATGTTGCCAAACATATTAAGACAAATATTAGAGAATTAGAAGGTGCTATAATTTCTCTTATTGCCCAATCTTCCTTCAATAAGAAAGAAGTTACCCTTGAATTGGCACAACAGGTAGTTGAAAAATTTGTAAAAAACACCAAAAGGGAAGTTTCTATAGACTATATACAAAAAGTTGTTTCTGATTATTTTGAAATGGATGTAGCCACTTTACAATCCAAAACAAGGAAACGACATATAGTTCAGGCTCGACAGCTAGCCATGTTTTTTGCTAAAAAATTTACAAAAGCTTCATTGGCGAGTATCGGTTCGCAGATTGGCAAAAGGGATCATGCGACTGTACTTCACGCATGCAAAACTGTGGATAATCTGGCCGAAACAGATAAGCAGTTTAGAAAATACATCGAAGATTTAACAAAGAAATTTTCCTGATCAAGTTATGCAAACAAAGGTTCTTATGGTCTGCCTGGGCAATATCTGCAGGTCGCCATTAGCCGAAGGCATACTAAAGTCAAAAACCGATTCGCAGATTGTGTTTGTTGATTCTGCCGGTACTGCGGGATATCATATTGGTAATAATCCTGATAAAAGGTCTGTAACCGTTGCCAAAAAACATGGTATAGATATTTCTGGTCAAAGATGTAGAAAATTCAGCCACATCGATTTTGCTCAATTTGACATTATTTATGCCATGGACTTAAGTAACTTCCATGACATCATAGCTTTGACTGATGATAAAAATGAAATTGAAAAGGTAAAACTTTTATTGGAGGATGGAAGTTCATCCGTAAGAGAAGTCCCTGATCCATATTATGGTGGAGCAGATGGTTTTGAAGAGGTTTATAAACTTATAAATCAAGCTTGTAACATGATTGCTAAAAAATTAGATTCAAAACTGAGTTAATAAAATGAAAAATAAAAATACTTCACAGGGTAAATTATATATGATCCCTACTACTCTGGGTGAAACTGAACCACTAGAAGTATTGCCGATTTCTATTAAGAGAATAATAGAAGAAATTAATTATTATATCGTAGAGAATGAAAAATCTGCAAGAAGGTTCATTAAAAAAATCAGTCCCAGAAAATCACAACCTAATTTAAACATTTCTCTTCTCAATAAATTCACTGATCTAGAAATCATTCCCTCTTTCCTCAATCCCTGTTTAGAAGGCCAGAATGTGGGTGTTTTATCTGAAGCCGGATGCCCGGGAATTGCTGATCCTGGGTCTGAAGTAGTCCGAATTGCACACCAGAAAGGAATAGCGGTAGTACCACTGGTTGGACCTTCATCTATAATATTAGCTCTTATGGCAAGCGGTCTTAACGGTCAAAATTTTGCATTTAACGGTTATCTGCCTATTGAAACTGCAGAGCGTAAAAAAGCTATTAAGAGATTTGAAAAAATTTCCAGGGAAAATAATCAAAGTCAACTATTTATTGAAACTCCATATAGGAATAATAATCTACTTGAGGACTTTGTCAAAACACTTTCAAAAAATACCTGGCTTTGTGTAGCAACTGATATTACATTACCCACAGAATTTATTCTAACCAAATTAGCTGGCAATTGGATATCAGAATCCGTTGAACTCCATAGAAGGCCCACAATTTTTATAATTCAGGCATAAAAAGAGCCCTGACTTAAACGCCAGGGCTTTTAATTATTTCAATCGTGTAATTGAATTATACTTTAGCGTTCCGTATTGCTAAAATCTCGGAAATATCGTATCCTGAAAACTTTGTTAAGTAATCCGCAAGACTCGTCCCATAGGCATCCTTGACATCGCTTCTACCATTTGAGTACAAATATTTTATTACGTTACCCGGACCTGCTAAATGCGCAGCTGCTAATATTCCGGATTCTGTTATTTCAACACCCTTGACTTTTCTACCTACAAAATATTTGATGTATTTACGTAATATCCATTTGTTCCGGGAAATATTTGTATAAAATACTTTCTCCTGCAAACTTGGGTCGTTTAGAAATTTGGTAGCACTATACACCCCCATTAATTGCAGGGTTCCTATTCCAAATTGATACTTACCCAGATAGCCCAGAGTATTTATTATAAAGTAATTTCCCTGAGACTCTCTGAATGCGAGTGCCTCTTTGAATCCTATATAACAACTTCCCAAAAAGGGAGGTGTTACAAAGGCTGAGATGAAAGTTGTTCTGTTTTTGGGGAACAGAACTAGCGTAGGTTCTTTTACTTTTAGTGTTTCGGGGACCTTAACTTCAGACTTCGTAGTAAACCCAAAACTAACTAAAACTAAAATCATGATAAGCGGACAAATAATAAATGACCACTTCTTCATATATGTGTTTTCTTAAGACTAACTACCAAAACAGATGGTACGCTTAAATTACTAAAACAAAGATATAGGAGATTTGTACGAATATTCTTTAGAACACCTTAAAAGAGGTCTTTATTTGATGAGCTGTTCAAAATTTTGGATTAACAGTCTA
>CBDTVZ010000187.1:0-4788 GCA_965363995.1 uncultured Eudoraea sp. | reverse complement strand
GGAACATTAAAGCCTACTCGAATAAAAACGTCGGCCCTCAGAGAACCAAAACCACGAATATTTACCTTGGGTGATGCACCCGGTTGACCGTTGTCAATAACTGTGACACCAGTTACCCTACCTTGTAATGCTTCCGCGGCATTTACGATCGGAGCTTTTATAGCTTCAGAAAGATCTACCGAAGAAACTGCCCCTGAGATATCACCTCTTGTCTGTGTGCCATATCCCGTAACAACCACCTCGCTAAGCTGACTGGCATCTTCAATCATGCTAACGTTAATAGAGGTTCTGTTGTCTACGGCAATTTCCTGTGTAGCAAAACCAATATAACTTATTACCAAGGTAGCAGTACCAGCAACTTCAAGGGTATAATTACCGTCAAAATCGGTTTGTGTTCCATTTGAGGTGCCTTTTTCAACAACGCTGGCTCCTGGAAGTGGTGCCCCGGTATCATCTGTTATTATACCCGTAACAGTAGATTGTGTAATAACCGTTAAGACCTCTTCATTATTCGTTACGTTATTCGCTTGGGCAAATTGTGCTCCAAGGAAAATCAACATCGATAAAAACTTAATTCCGAACGAAACAGTCCTTCTTTTAAGTTTTAACGAATGATAATCGCATTTTTGAATCATAATCGTTTGTTGTTTAGTTAGCTTTAATTAGTTGATAATCATAGTGTTCTGTAACATTTAAGGCAAAAATGCCTGCGAAAAATGTTAAAATTAACCCTAAATTTGGGATAATATTAGTAAAATTATATGAATTATTTAAAAAACTGTCACAATATTTTGGTTATAAGTAATCAAATAATTAATTATTGGGAATTTGTTATATTAATAAATTTAAAATTTTGTTATTTTATTCAATTATACTTTGCGCAAATTGGTGAAACTAATTTTAATTCTACAATTCATACATTTCAGTTAAGTTCAAAATTTTTCTACAGCTTCATTGGTTGACAAACTGCCTGTGAGTGTGTAATAGTCCACCAGTATTTTTATAGTTTTGGTAGTTATAGGGGTTCTTGTATCTGAAGACGGGTGATAGATAAAAAATGTACCTTCATTATTCCCTATCCAACCATTAGAAAGAAGTACATTGCCCATATCCCCGACTATCTCTTTATCATTTGGAGCTATAAAATAATCATGGACTAATAAATATTATAAAATAAATAATGTAATTTAAGCTTGTAATTAGCAGAATGAAAGGAATAAAACTAATTAAATATACACTATGCAAATAAAAGAATCATCATCTGTGTATGATGCCATAATAGTTGGTTCTGGCGCCGGTGGAGGCATGTCGGCCAAAGTATTAGCAGACGCCGGCCTGAAAATTGCCATTGTTGAAGCAGGTCCTTTTTTTGATCCCGCAGATCCGGAACAAATGACTCAGTTAAAATGGCCATATGAATCACCGCGAAGAGGCGCAAACACTACCAGAGCCTTTGGTACATTTGATATGGCATATGGTGGTTGGGAAATAGAGGGCGAACCTTATACGCGTAAAGAGGGTACAAAATTTGACTGGTTCAGGTCTCATATGCTGGGAGGCAGAACTAATCATTGGGGAAGAATATCACTCCGTTTTGGCCCTAAGGATTTTAAACATAAAGATGTGGATGGTCTTGGCGACAATTGGCCAATAGGGTATGAAGATGTAAAACCATTTTACGATAAGGTAGACAAACTTATAGGTGTCTTCGGTACAAATGAAGGATTGCCTAATGATCCGGATGGTTTTTTTCTGCCACCGCCAAAACCAAGACTACATGAGCTGGTATATATTAAAGGAGCTCGTAAATCTAATATTCCGGTTATTCCTTCCAGAATGTCTATGCTAACAAAAAAAATAAACAATGATCGGGGGGTTTGTTTTTACTGCGGCCAATGTTCCCGTTCTTGCCAGGTATATGCCGATTTTTCTTCGGGTTCCTGTTTAATTTTCCCGGCTCAAAAAAGTGGAGGCCAGATAGACCTTTATGTAAATTCGGTGGTGCGGGAAGTAACTACCAATGAAGAAGGTAAAGCTACCGGGGTCTCTTATATAAGTAAAGACGACCGAAAAGAGTATAAGTTAAAAGGCAAGGTAGTTGTCTTAGCAGCTTCGGCCTGTAGTTCTGCACGGATTCTTCTGAATTCAAAAAGCAAACAACATCCTAACGGGCTGGGAAACAGTAGTAATATTGTAGGGAAATATCTTCATGACTCTACCGGAAGCAGCAGGGCCGGATTTATCCCGGGTCTGATGAATCGGAAAGTTTATAATGAAGATGGTGTAGGTGGGATGCATGTTTATACCCCCTGGTGGCTTGATAATAAGAATTTGGATTTCCCGAGGGGTTATCATATTGAGGTTTGGGGAGGAATGGGAATGCCTAATTATGGCTTTGGATTTAACCCTAATGAATTCAATAAATTTTTTGGTTTAACAACCGGAGGTTATGGTGAAAGTCTGCGCACGGACGTTAAAAAATATTACGGTTCCGTCCTGGGTTTCGGAGGCCGGGGAGAGGCAATCGCAAGAGAAGATAACTATTGTGAAATAGATCCGACTACCGTAGATCAATTTGGAATCCCTGTGCTTCGGTTCAATTATAAATGGTCAGATTTTGAAAGAAATCAGGCCAGACATATGCAGTCGACATTTGAAGAACTCATCCACAATATGGGAGGAGAAGTGCTGGGTGCCACTCCTTCAAAAGAGGAAGATTACGGTCTACTGGCTCCTGGCAGAATTATTCATGAAGTAGGAACTACCAGAATGGGCAATGATCCAAAAAAGTCGGTAGTGAATAAATTTCAACAGTTGCACGATGTCAATAATGTTTTTATTACAGATGCGGGACCTTTTGTTTCTCAAGGAGACAAAAACTGTACCTGGACCATTCTGGCTTTGTCATGGCGGACATCGGATTATATAGTAGAACAATTAAAACAACAAAACATCTGAAAAATGGATAGAAGGAAGAGTATTAAATCAATATTACTTGGAACCGTTGCCGGCGGGCTGGTTGTTCATGGTTGTAAACCTGAAGCAGAAAGTGCCGGGGAAATAGCTGTAGTTAAATCAGATGAATATATCTTTGGCAGAACTCCCGATGAGAAAGAGCTTATAGAGATATTGAATTCTGAGCAATTTTTTAATGAGCATGAATTGGCTACAATTGCGGTACTGAGTAATCTCATAATACCTCCGAATGACAAATTTGGTGGTGCTACAGATGCCGGGGTACCGGAGTTCATTGAATTTATGGCAAAAGACATCCCTGAATTACAAACCAATTTACGGGGTGGACTTATGTGGCTAGACCATAAAAGTAATACCGATTTTGGTGTGGAATTTAAGTCGCTTATTGAAGAGCAACAAAAACAAATACTGGATCCAATTGCGTTTTATGATTCCGAAATTCCCATGGATAAGCAACCACTGGAAATACAATTTTTCTCTTTAATGCGAAATCTTACACTTACAGGATATTATACTTCAAAAATCGGTATTGAGGACCTGGGATATAAAGGGAACATGCCTAATGTTTGGGATGGGGTTCCGGAAGATGTACTGCAGCAGCATGGGTTAGCCTATGATGAGGAATGGCTCGCCAAATGTGTAGATCAAAGTAAGCGGGGCGTTATCGCAGAATGGGATGATGCAGGAAATTTATTGACATAATCATAATTTTATACCTTAAAATAAACAAGGATTTTAAATAGAACTTCATTTATTCAGACTTTATGGCTACACCCACCATTGAGTCTGCCGTGCCATAGTACAGTATCCACTTGTTTTTATAATAAACTAATCCTTCAATAAAAGTAGTTCCCGCTTTATATTGCCCACTTGTTTCGTGCGGAAGGCTTGGGCATATAAATGGTTCCTGAAGTCTATTGATAAGCCGGGATGGGTCCTTAATATCAAACAATACCTGACCTCCGCAATAAGTGCCTTCAGCTACTTTTTTGCTGGCTCCCTCTCCACTTAGGTTTTTACCATTGTACAGCAGGAGTATTCCATTCTCCGTGTAAAGGGCAGGAGGTCCGGGTTCAGTTAAATGACTGTCAAATTCACCAATAGAAGGAGTGAATACATGTAATAATTCACCTTTTTTGTCCAAGTAGGGTTCCCAATCATAGCCGTCCGCAGATTGAGCTAAATTGACAAATAACTCTCCCCAATACATTAAAAATTTACCATTTACTTTTTTAGCAATTAGCCGTCCATTTTTTATCTCCGTAACTACTGAACCAGATTTACTCCAGATATTATTAAATTTCCCATTCTGAAAATTTTCGAATACCGGCCCATGCTTGGTCCACTTCTTAAGGTCTAAAGACGAAGCACTTGATAATCTGGCCACATCATTATTCCAGCTTGTATACATCATTAAATAAGTCCCGTCGGGCATTTCCACCACTCTGGGATCTTCAATGCCGCCGGGGTAATCCCACTCCTGAAACCCGTCTTCCTGAGGATATAAAACCGGTTCAGGGTATTTATTGAAATTTATTCCGTCTGTACTGTATGCAAGACCAATGCGTGAAGTTCTTCCTCCCAAAATGGCTTCAGGGTTATCTTCAGCCCTGAAAAGTATAAAAACGGTATCATTTCTTACTATGGCGCCGGGATTAAAAACATCAGCTTTTTGCCATTGTACATCCTCTTTTGTCATCGGATCCATGAAAACATAACTGGAATCTGCTGTCATAATTGGATTTTTATCCGCTTTTTCGAAACCAAGCATCCATATATCCGGACCACTATCAGTTACTCCGGCGGTTTTTG
>CBDTVZ010000186.1:0-4799 GCA_965363995.1 uncultured Eudoraea sp. | reverse complement strand
GAAAGTCACAATAATAACAGGCCTGTTTGCAAAATGGAATGTGTATGTAGATGCCAGCCATTAGCTATTTTGAAAAAAAATATTACAAAGCAAGGTAAAAGAACTGGATGAGTACCATAATTATTAAAATAAGATCACCCCTGATTATTTGGTACGGTCTTCATTTTGTTTTACGAATGCGGACCATCCTGTATAATTCTTTCCTACTTCCACCCTTCCTTCATTATAGAAATGACATACCGCGGCCGCAAGGCCATCTGTACTGTCGAGATTTTTTGGAAGTGATTTTAATCCAAGGGTACTTTGAAGCATTTTTGCTACCTGTTCTTTACTGGCATTGCCATTACCCGTAATCGCCATTTTTATTTTTTTGGGCATATATTCTGTTATAGGAATTTGCCTGGAGAGTCCGGCTGCCATGGCCACTCCCTGTGCCCGACCAAGTTTTAGCATAGATTGGACATTTTTCCCATAAAAAGGGGCTTCAATGGCAATTTCATCCGGATGGTAGGTGTCAATCAGTTCAATGGTTCGTTCAAAAATAAGCTTGAGTTTGGTAAAGGGGTCATTGTATTTTTTGAGTAATAATTCGTTCATTTGAATAAATGTCATCTTCTTCCCCTGCACCTTAATGATGCCGAATCCCATGATGGTAGTTCCCGGGTCAATCCCCAATATGATTCTTTCGTTTTCCAATTTATTTTGTTTACTCTGAATTTAAAATAATAGGAATCCTGCACTTGGCATCCACAGGTATTCCCCTTTTTAAAGCCGGCTCCACCGGAGGCAGACTCTTAAGACTTCTACTGATAATCCCATCAAATTCGGGAATCTGTTCCTGAATAATCCTGTTTTTATCAATATTCAAAATGTTCATTTTTCCTTCTTTATCCACAAGAAAATCTACATATACTACTTCCTCAACATCTTTGTCCAATATAAATTCGAATTCCTGTAAGATCATAGAAAAATGCAAAAGCAACGTATTTTCAAAGCACTCTTTTTGCGCAGATTTAGACACAGATTCATCACAATCATCAAAGAGGGGGTATTGGTCAACATCGTTCCAATTGATTGCCTGTAATTCCTTTTCCACCAGTCTTTGGGTTTTCACTTCTGTAGAAGTAAACAAATTACAGGAAGACAGCAAGTAAAGACAAGACAAAATTAGCAACTTCCTCATATAAGCCGTATTCTTCCGGAAAATTACGACTTTTTCGGGCAATTAAGCTTCAGAAATTCAGGATTTCCCGCATCCCTAAAAAGACATGTAACAAATAGATCCTATCTTCGTCCAATAACAAATAGTTTTTATGGACATTGCCTTATTCTTATTGGGATTTATCTTTATGCTTATAGGAATTTTAGGAAGTTTTTTACCTGTTTTACCCGGTCCTACAATAAGCTGGTTAGGTCTTTTATTATTGGTTCTTACCGAAGCAGTACCCAATGACTGGTGGTTTTTGGGGATCACACTTTTGGTTGCTCTAATTGTATTGGCATTAGATTACATTATCCCGGCAATGGGCACTAAAAAGTTTGGGGGCAGCAAGGCCGGAATGTTCGGGACCGTAGTTGGGCTTCTTGTAGCAATAATATTTCCAATACTGGGTATTTTTGGTATAGTTATATGGCCGTTTGTTGGAGCATTGATTGGAGAATTAATAAATAAGGCAGAGAGTAAAACAGCTCTTAAAGCCGCTTTTGGTTCATTTATTGGTTTTCTTACCGGGACCTTCTTAAAATTTGTGGTAACTATAATTTATTTTGGACTCTTTATAGCCAAAAGCTGGGAGTATAAAGAAGAATTATTTTCATTTTTTTACTAGCCCCTAATTAAACCAAACCACCTTGTCCTCAACAGGGTTTCTTTCCCCAACAGAGATTTCCTCTTCGTAACGCCCCATATATAAAAACCCGAGACATTGTTCCCCATCACCCAGTTGAATAAATTCACCCATATATTTAACCAGGCCCGGTGAACTCCAATAACAACCTATCCCCATTTCTGTGCAACAAAGCCACATATTCTGAACAGCCATTGCCGTGGCGGCAATTTCTTCCCATTCCGGAAGGCTTTCATTGGGGTCTCTTTGCATACAGATGGCTATCACTGCGGCAGACCTACTTGGGTTTTCAAGGAATTTTTTCACTTTAAACGCTTTTGGATTCGCTTCTGTTTCCTCATATTTTTTTGCAAGAAACTGCCCTAGTTGCTCTTTTGAATTTTCCAAAAAGACCTTAAACCTCCAGGGTTCTGTTTTTTTATGAGTGGGTGCCCAGTTAGCTGCTTCCAGAATTTTTTTAATCTCCGATCTATTTATCGGTTGATTCGTATATTGAGCGGGAAATACAGATCTCCTCTTTTTAATCAAGTCAAATACCATTCTAAACATTTTAGGTTTGCAAAGTTAGAATTTCTTATCCTGATTTAATATCTAAATTAAAGTGCGGTTGCAATTCCATTTTTCTGAAACTTAATGAATACATTTATAGTACTAAAAAATACGATTTAATGGTTTCACCAACTGATAACTTTCTGTATGGAGAAGAAGAACTTAGTTGCCGCATTGCATTGGGAATTGCAAGAGGCACCGTTCAAGGCCAATTATCCAAAGCTGCACGAAAACGGGTCCGGGACAGCAGGCTTGTGGTTGAAAACATAGTTGAAAAAGGGGAGGCCGTTTACGGTATAAATACCGGGTTCGGACCCTTATGTACTACAAATATTTCTAAAGAAGAAACCAAAATACTACAGACAAACATTCTCAAAAGTCATAGTGTTGGTGTTGGCAAGCCTATTAAGAAGGAACTGGCAAAACTGATGCTCATTTTAAAGATACACTCACTTGCCAGGGGGTATTCAGGTATTGCAGAAGAAACCTTGGACAGAATTCTATGGCATATAGACAACGATGCTATTCCACTGGTTCCTTCTCAAGGTTCCGTTGGAGCCTCAGGAGACTTAGCTCCTCTTGCCCACCTGTTTTTACCGCTTATAGGCCTTGGTAAGGTGCTATTTGAAAACAAAATTATACTCACCGAAGAACTATTTGAAAAAACAGGCTTGAAACCTCTGGAACTTGGTCCCAAAGAAGGGTTGGCGCTTATCAACGGTACTCAGTTTATCGCTGCACATGCTATAAGAGTATTGGAAAAACTACACAATTGCCTTTCGCATGCTGATATTATAGGTGCCATGATGATTGAAGGATTGCAGGGCTCCGTTAAGCCCTTTTACAATGAATTACATAGTTTGCGGCCATATAAGGGCAATATACATGTGGCACAAAGGGTTAAATTACTTCTAAAAGGTTCTGAGATCATGGAGAATCATATTGATTGTGAGAAGGTACAGGATCCTTATTCACTGCGTTGTATCCCTCAGGTTCATGGAGCATCCAGAAATTCCTGGTTACACCTCAAGGAATTAGTACATATAGAGTTAAATGCTGTAACAGATAATCCAATTATTATTAATGAAGACTTGACAATTAGTGGAGGTAATTTTCATGGGCAACCGCTTGCCATGGCACTGGATTATGCATGCCTCGCAGCTTCGGAACTGGGTAATATATCAGACAGGCGGATTTATCTGGCACTGGAAGGCAATAGCCCGGGTGTTCCTAAATTGCTCATGGAAGATACGGGCATAAATTCAGGATACATGATCCTGCAATACACCACCGCGGCTTTGGCCAGTGAAAACAAAGGACTTTGTTTTCCTTCCAGCGCCGACAGCATTCCCACTTCTATGGGGCAGGAAGACCATGTAAGTATGGGGTCTATTGCCGGGAGAAAGGCTTTAAGAGTACTTGGAAATTTAGAAAAAATATTAGCTATTGAATTACTAACGGCTACCCAGGCTTTTGAATATAGAAAACCATTAAAATCGGGAATATTGCTTGAAGAAGTGCATAAAGAAGTTCGTAAAAAAGTGGCCTTCGCAAAAAAAGACAGGGTTTTTGCCGATGATATAGAACAAGGAATAGAATTGGTAAGGAACCAAACCATAATAAAGCGTATTAAAAAGGTTTGTAAAAGAAAGAATCTTTCCTTACAGACAACTTTTTCGGAAGAGTTTGAAAACTACTAGTTACTATGGAGCAATTAACACTTATTGGGCCCTTAAGTCAGGTAATTCCCATGACAGGAATAACCTTAAAAGGTGCCGTTCCCGATAGTCAAATACGGATAGTTGAAAATGCAGGAATTCTTTTTGTTGATGGTCGTATAAAAACTATTGACGGCTATAAAAAACTCGTAACCGAAGTAAAAGATCTGAATGTAAAATTAATTCGGTTAGAAGGAAATCACATTTGCCTTCCGGGATTTGTGGATTCTCATACACATATTTGCTTTGGCGGCACCAGGGCCAGGGATTACGCCATGAGGAATGCCGGTAAAACCTATTTGGAAATTGCAGAGGAAGGAGGTGGTATTTGGGATACTGTGCAACAAACAAGAAAGGCCTCAAAAGAAGAGCTGATCAAGGGAATAATTAAAAGAGCCAAACAGCATCTTAAAAATGGCGTAACCACCATTGAGGTTAAAAGTGGTTACGGTCTTTCAGTAAAGGAAGAACTTAAAATGTTACAGTCAATTAAGGAGGCTGATGAACAGTTTCCATTAGATTTTGTCTCCACTTGTTTAGCCGCTCATATGCTCCCCAGGGATTTTAAGGGCAATTCGTCAGAGTATCTATCAGAAATAAGCGAGCAACTGTTCCCTATTTTAAAGAAGGAAAAATTATCAAACAGAGTTGATGCTTTTATTGAAAAAGGGGCATTTAACAAATC
>CBDTVZ010000185.1:0-4802 GCA_965363995.1 uncultured Eudoraea sp. | reverse complement strand
AAAGAGACTCTATAAAGTAAGTTGTGTTTTTAAGTGTAACTGCGGCAAGCCCGGCTAAAAACCCAACAACAACGCTCATTAGCTGGGTAAAGGTTTTATTGGAGATATGTTTATACCTCCATTTAAGAAACCTGGTAAATAAGGTTGTGATTCGGTTGGGCATTATTTGATTATACGTTTAAAGGTATTAAAAATGCCGCTTTTATATGGGATTGATGTTAAGATTGAATATCTAATTTTAAATTCAGCTCCTTTAATTGTGCTTCATCAATAAATGCAGGCGCATCAATCATTACATCCCTTCCGCTATTATTTTTTGGAAATGCAATAAAATCTCTTATAGTTTCCTGTCCGCCAAGAATGGCCACAAGCCTGTCAAGCCCAAATGCAATTCCACCATGTGGAGGAGCGCCATATTGAAAAGCATCCATTAAAAAACCAAACTGTGCCTTTGCCTCTTCCTTTGTAAAACCAAGATGCCTGAACATGGTTTCCTGGATTTCTTTGTTGTGTATTCTGATTGATCCACCTCCAATTTCATTTCCATTTAATACCAAATCATATGCATTGGCTCTTACCGCAGCCGGATCCGATTCTAACAATTCTAGCTGTCCGGGTTTAGGAGAAGTAAAGGGGTGATGCATTGCATGGTAGTTACCTGTTTCATCATCTAATTCCAGTAATGGAAAATCGACAACCCACAATGGAGCAAATTCTTTTGGATTTCTAAGTCCCAGACGTTCTGCCATTTCCATTCGCAAAATACTTAACTGAGTTCTGGTTTCTGTCTTGTTTCCTGAAAGAACACAAATAAGATCCCCTTTTTTTGCCCCTGTAATTTGCGCCCATACAGATAGGTCTTCCTGCCCATAGAATTTGTCAACAGACGATTTATAACTACCATCCTCATTACATTTTACATACACCATTCCTTTGGCGCCTACCTGTGGCCGGCGCATCCAATCTATTAGTTTATCAATTTCTTTCCTCGTATAGGATGCGGCGTCAGGGACGGCAATTCCAACAACCAACTCAGAGGAATTAAACACATTAAAATCTTTGTGTTTGGCTACTTCGTTTAATTCGCCAAATTCCATTCCAAAGCGAATGTCTGGTTTGTCATTACCAAATCTTTTCATTGCTTCGTCATAAGTCAGCCTGGGGAATTCCCCTGTCTCTACTCCGTTAATTTCAAGAAGCAGATGTCTGGTAAGACCTTCAAAAGCCTGCAATATATCATCCTGTTCTACAAAAGCCATTTCACAATCTATTTGTGTGAATTCTGGTTGTCGGTCAGCACGTAAATCTTCATCTCTAAAACATTTTACAATCTGAAAATATTTATCCAAACCACCTATCATGAGTAATTGTTTGAAGGTTTGAGGTGATTGTGGCAGTGCATAGAACTGTCCTTCATTCATCCTGCTTGGAACTACAAAATCTCGAGCCCCTTCCGGTGTTGATTTTATTAAATAAGGCGTTTCCACTTCAATAAACCCTTGGTTGGAAAGGTAATTCCTAACTTCGATTGTAACTTTGCTGCGAAAAATGAGATTTTCTTTAACCGGATTTCTGCGAATATCCAGATAGCGAAATTTCATTCTCAGGTCTTCTCCTCCATCAGTTTTATCTTCAATTGTAAATGGAGGTAATAAGGATTCGTTTAATACATTGAGTTCCTTAACTAATATTTCGATATCGCCTGTAGGGAGATTAGGATTTTTAGAAGTTCTTTCAATCACAGTACCCTCTATCTGAAGCACAAATTCGCGGCCTAAGTTTCTTGCCTTTTCCAATATGGCGGGATCACTTCGTTCTTCATCAAATACGAGTTGAGTAATACCATATCGATCTCTAAGATCTGCCCAGACGACAAATCCTTTGTCTCTTGTTTTTTGTACCCAACCAGACAAAATAACTTCTTTATTTATATCTGATGCCCTTAATTCACCACAAGTATGACTCCTATACATTTTCTGTTAGTTGTATTCTAGCGGCAAATGTAAGAAGATATGCTTGTAACCTTTATAAATAGCATACAATAAATGTTGAAACATCTATTTATTAACTTGATAAGAATACGGGATATGATAAAAAGTCAATTAGGCTGAATCTGAATCATAAATTCTGGAATGACAAGGCAACTCTATTATTGGCCACAAATTATATTAATACTTCAGCCGACAGGGGTTTTTTATTAGGATTTTCTTCGGCTTAAGCAGCTATTTCCAGATCTTTCTTTTTTAAAGGTGATTTTTTACTTCCCCCTTTAAGTTTAATCTTAATTCTATAAACTATATTAAAAAGAACCGGGACTATTATTAATGTAAGGAAAGTAGCTACAATCAATCCAAAAATAACGGTCCATGCCAGGGGTCCCCAAAAAATAACATTGTCCCCGCCGATGTAGATTTTAGAATCAAACTCTGAAAACAGAGAGAAGAAATCTATATTTAAGCCAATAGCCAAAGGGATTAGTCCGAGAACCGTGGTAATTGCAGTAAGCAATACCGGCCGCATTCTGGCCTTTCCACCTTTAACAATTAATTCTGTTACCTGTTCTCTTGTTAATAAATCCTTATCTGTCATGCCCAGAGACACCTTTTTTCGATCTATAAGTATTTGGGTATAATCTAAAAGGACCACCCCGTTGTTTACAACAATTCCAGCGAGAGAAATAATTCCCATCATGGTCATCATAATTACAAATGGCCAGCCAGTTATCATTAATCCACCAAAAACCCCGATAAGACTCAGGAAAATGGCGGTCATTATAATAGCTGGTTTAGAGACTCCTCCAAATTGGAACACAAGAATTAACATTATCAAGCCAAGCCCTGAAAAGAATGCACCAACTAAAAATTGCATCTGTTTATTTTGTTCTTCAATCTGTCCTGTATAATCTATTTTTACATTGGCTGGAATGTCGCTATATTCTTCCATTTGCTTTTTTATCTCAGCTACAATTGCTCCGGCATCCGTAAATCCTGGTCTTAGTCCCGAATAAAGTGTCACAACACGTTTTGTGTCCTTGTGTTTTATTGCACTAAAACTAGAAGTATTCCTCTGAGATGCCACGGCAGAAACAGGAATTTCTTTTATCTTGCCTGTTGCCTGATCCCTGAAAATTACATTCTGATTGAATAGCGCACTGGTATTATATCTAAGGTCTTTATTAAAGCGAACATTAATATCATAATCTTCACCACCTTCTTTATAAATGCCGGCTTTGTCTCCAAAGAGTGAACGCCTTAACTGCATGCCAACCTGTCCCACCGTTACACCAAGCTCACCTGCTTTTGCACGATCTACAGTCACCTGCATACTGGGTTTTCCGGTATTGACATCTATCTTTAGCTCTTCTATTCCTTCAATATTTTTTGTATTGAGGAAATTTCGCATTTGCTCTGCGGTATTTATTAAAACGTTATAATCCTTCCCTTCGATTTCAATATTTATCGGATAACCCGATGGAGGAGCAACGGCGTCTTTTTCTACAGAAATCGCAATCCCCGGGTATATATCTTTTAAACCGTCCTGAATTTCCTTTCTAAGTGCTTCAGTATCCCTGCCACCTCTGAACTTATACTCTCTCATAGAAATGGTAATTTTTCCTCTGTGTGGCATTTCTGCTGCTGATCCTCCTTCTGTAAATGGATTTTCTGCACCCTTACCCACCTGGGAAACACTCGATGCCACAAGTAAATTATTTTCGCCATCCATATATTTGGAATCATCTGCGATGGCATAAACTCTTTTTTCGATATTCTTTGTTATTGCATTGGTCTTTTCTATGGCTGTACCTTGTGGATACTCTATATAAACATAAATCTCGTTAGGCGTGTTGTCAGGAAAAAATTCCACTTTTGTTCTACCGCTTCCAAGCGATATGCCAAAAGCAATAAAGGCTGTTATCAACAAGAGTACTGTAAAACCAAAGTACGCATATACATTTCTTCCCTTGAGAGCACTCCTCAAACGATTCTCGTACCAATTTTCAAATCGGGATAAGTATTTTTTCTGAAATTTTAAAGCTGCCTTTTTAAGTCCGTATTTGTAAAACCAGAATAATATTCCTACTACGATCATTAATGAACCTAATCCACGTACCGTTCCACCAAATAGGAGAATAAAGAGTCCAAACCCTCCAAGAATAATACTTAGGCGTATAAGTTGCTTTAATGTAAGTTCTTTGTCACCAATCTCCATAAATTGTGACACCAGCATGGAGTTCATAAAAATGGCTACAAAGAGTGAAGAGCCCAGAACAACTGATAAAGTAATTGGGAAAAAAATCATAAACTCACCCATAATTCCTGGCCATAACCCAAGCGGTATAAATGCGGCTACCGTAGTGGCAGTAGAAATAATTATGGGAAATGCTATTTCTCCAACACCTTTTTTGGCAGCTTCAATACGAGACATTCCCTCTGTTTCCATAAGTCGGTAGACATTTTCAACAACCACAATACCATTGTCCACCAGCATTCCCAGTCCCATAATAAGTCCAAATAATATCATTGTATTCAGCGTATATCCAAGGGCGGATAGGATCATAAAAGACATGAACATAGACATAGGGATTGCAAAACCAACAAACAATGCGTTACGAAAACCTAAAAAGAACATTAAAACGGTGACCACTAATATGATCCCAAAAATTATATTGTTAACCAGGTCATCAACCTGATTTAAAGTTCGGCTCGAGGAATCATTAGCAATACTTACATCCAGGTCCGGGGGAAAATAGTTCTCCCTTGCATCCTTCACAATTTCTTTGATCTTCTCTGCCGCAGTGATTG
>CBDTVZ010000184.1:0-4803 GCA_965363995.1 uncultured Eudoraea sp. | reverse complement strand
ACATGTTCTGAGGTTTGGATCTTAACTCCTCTTTTCTCCAGATTTGTTCCTCTTTGGGTGTTAACCACATAATTCGCATCAGCTTCAATAATTGGTTCCCCTTCAAGATCTACGCGTTTAAAAGCAAAGCCGTGGTTCTCGACGGCAGGAACAAATTTCATGGTAACGTTCTTACCGGTATGCAATCCCACGCCGGTTAGTGTTACTTCATTTGCTATTGTACGTTGTTTTGTCATACTTTATTTATCGTCACTTTTTTTTTCCAGTTCATTAATTCTATTGACCAGTTTTGGCAGGTTTTTAAAATGAACATAAGATTTATTGTAGTCTGCGTAATTGAATGCAGGTGATCCCTGTATGAATTCATCGTCCTTCAGATTACGGCCTATACCTGATTGGGCCTGTATCCTAACCCTGTCGCCGATAGTTATATGACCAACAATACCAACCTGTCCCCCAATCTTGCAATTTCTTCCAATTTTTGTAGACCCCGCTATACCTGTTTGAGCTGCTATAGCAGTATGCTCTCCAATCTCAACATTATGAGCAATTTGAATTTGATTGTCAAGTTTTACGCCATTTCTAAGAATAGTTGATCCAAGTGTGGCTCTATCTATGGTAGTTCCTGCACCAACATCCACATTTTCCCCCAGAATTACATTCCCGGTTTGAGGTACTTTACTGTATTCACCATTTGAATTAGGTGCAAAACCAAAACCATCTGCACCAATAATAGCCCCACTATGAATTACACATCCCTTTCCGATTATTGTTTCTGAATAAATTTTGGCTCCTGCAAAAATCATAACATCATCCGCTATCGTCACATTATCGCCTATATAGACATTGGGGTAAATTTTGACATCATCCCCAATTTTTACATTGTTTCCCAAATATGAAAAAGCACCCAAATAGAAATTTTCTCCATAGCTGGCAGATTCTGATAAAAATATTGGCCTCTCCAGTCCCGTTTTGTTGTTCTTAACCTGATTGTAATATTCTAATAATTTTGAAAAAGATTCGTAGGCATCATCAACCTTAATAAGGGTAGTGGAAATAGCCTGCTCCGGCACGAAATCTTTATTTACAAGTGTGATTGATGCTTCGGTGCTGTATATAAAAGAGGTGTATTTAGGATTAGCCAAAAAAGTTAATGAACCAATTTCTCCTTCTTCAATCTTAGCCAATTTATACACCGCGACATCCGGGTTGCCTTCTATCTCACCCTCCAATATACCTGCAATCTGACTAGCTGTAAATTTCAAATTTTTCTATTATTTAACCCTATGCTTAGATTCAGACAAAAGTAAGAAAAATTGATTAATGGTATTACGCAAGATACCCGTATATAAGTCCCTATATATTAACGTATTAAGACTTTAAAAACGCTTTGAGGAAATTGGAGGTAGCCAAAATTCAGAGTATTAAAGCTAAAGATCATCTTTTGGATAACAGATATAATATTTAGTTACTGTCTCAGATAAAGCAGTCAAATTTAAATGATCCGATGCTTTAGCAACATCCATCAATTTACCATTACTACGCAAAATATTTATGTTCTGACTATGCTGATTATAGGCCTTGTTTTCTATAATTCCCCGGAATACAAAGTAGGCGGTCTCTGAATCACTCAACTTATATTTGGCCTTAAAACCCTCAAAAAGTTCCTTAAATTTATTTTCCTTTTCAGGTTTGTCCTTAAGTCTTATATTCAAAAGTCTTCGATTCAGAATCATCCCGCATAATTTTGACAAAACAAAGTCGGTACTGTGCTGCCATTGTTTTATTGCCGCTAATATATCAGTGTCGTCAAGACTTGCAAAACGATCTAAAACCTCTATATTAAAACTTGTCTTGTCTATTTTGTTTTTTAAAAAGAACATGAGAGGCGGACTACAAGCCAGTTCAAACTTCATATCAACCAATTCCTTTGCCCTCTGTAGTGTTTTAATTAGCAATTGCTCCGCTACTAGTCCTGTTTTATGAAGGTATACCTGCCAATACATAAATCTTCGGGCCATTAGAAATTTCTCTACGGAATAGATCCCTTTTTCCTCAACAACCAATATGCCATCAACAACATTCAACATGGTTATTAAACGCTCTGCATTTATATTTCCCTCTGCAACGCCGGTATAAAAACTATCCCTCTTCAAATAATCTAATCGGTCCATATCCAATTGACTACTGACCAGTTGATTCAGAAATTTTTTTCTATAAGTGCCTTTAAATATTTCAATTCCTAAAGTTAAACTTCCGTTAAACTTGCGGTTAAGCACCTCCATAAATATGTGTGAAATTGCTTCATGATTTATTCCTTCTACCAAACTATGTTCCATAGCATGTGAAAAAGGGCCATGGCCAATATCATGTAATAAAATAGCACACAGCAATCCTTGCGCCTCCTCTTCTGTAACCTCAATCCCCTTAAAACGAAGTAGTTGTATTGCTTCCTGCATTAAATGCATACTGCCCAATGCATGATGAAAACGAGTATGATGCGCGCCTGGATAAACGAGATATGAAAGCCCCATTTGGGAAATACGGCGAAGCCTTTGAAAATATGGGTCCGCTATCAGGTTAAAAATTAGTGCATCTGGAATTCTAATAAATCCGTAAATTGGATCATTGAATATTTTAAGCTTGTTTGATTTTGACAAAATAGCTATTGTTTTCAACGGTAAAGATAACGACTAAATGAACAAGATAACAATCCTTTGGGCAGATGATGAAATAGATTTGTTAAAGCCCCATATTATTTTCCTGGAAGGCAAAAATTATCAGGTAGTAACCTGTAAAAGCGGTCAGGATGCTTTGGAAGAAATTAGAACCCGGAATTTTGATATTGTTTTTCTCGATGAGAATATGCCGGGAATTTCCGGATTGGAAACATTAAATGAAATTAAAGTTATTGATGCTACACTCCCGGTAGTAATGATTACTAAAAGTGAGGAGGAGTATATCATGGAAGAGGCTATTGGTTCAAAAATTGCCGACTATCTTATAAAACCAGTGAATCCTAATCAAATACTTCTTTCACTTAAAAAAAACCTGGATCACTCTCGTTTGGTATCAGAAAAGACCACTTCTAACTACCAGCAGGAATTCAGAAAGATCTCGATGGACCTATCTATGGTCAACTCTTATGAGGAATGGGCAGATCTTTACAAGAAACTTATTTATTGGGAATTACAATTGGAGGAAATAGAAGATTCCGGGATGTTTGAAATTTTGGAATCTCAAAAAATTGAAGCTAATAATCAGTTTGGAAAATTTATTGAAAAGAATTATACGGACTGGTTTCATGATGGTGACGGACCAGTAATGTCACATACCTTATTTAAGGAACTAATTCTTCCTGAAATCCAGGATACACCTACCCTCTTATTGGTGATAGACAATTTAAGGTATGACCAGTGGTTCGCATTCGAAGATGTACTAACGCCTTATTACAAGAAAAGTAAGGAAATGCCTTATTACAGCATTTTGCCAACGGCAACGCAATATGCGCGAAACGCCATTTTCTCTGGCCTTATGCCCCTTGAAATGGAAAAAAAATACCCCCAATGGTGGAAGAACGACACGGAAGAAGGGGGGAAGAATTTATTTGAGAACAAATTCCTGGGAGCACAATTAAAACAATTGGGACTTGATATTAAATGGGAGTACCATAAAATAAGTAGTCTAAAACAAGGCAAACATCTTTCTCAGAACTTTCGTTCACAAAAGAATAATGACCTTACGGTTCTGGTTTATAATTTTGTGGACATGCTTTCACACTCCAAAACCGAGATGGATGTTATTAAAGAATTGGCGTCCAATGATAAGGCTTATCGCTCCTTAACTCATAGTTGGTTTAAGAATTCACCCCTTCTTGAGATCATCCAACAAGCCCAGAGCATGGGATTAAAACTTGTTATTACCACAGATCATGGTACAATAAATGTAAAACAGCCTTCTAAGGTGATTGGTGACAAAGAGACCAGTCTTAATCTTAGATACAAAACGGGCCGAAGTCTTACTTATAAGGAGAATGACGTGATAGAGGCCAAAGACCCTGCTAATATATATTTACCAAGTATTACAATGAGTAGTTCATATATTTTTGCAAAAAATGATCTGTTCTTTGCTTACCCTAATAATTACAACCACTATGTGAGCTATTACAGAAATTCTTATCAACATGGAGGCGTTTCCCTGGAGGAAATGATTATACCATTTGTGGTTCTGGAGCCCAGATAATCATATTTGTATAATTACTTGGATCATTTGCTAAACCACCTGGTATCTCCAAAAAGGCTTTAGACAATTAAAAAGAATTTTATCAAATATTTGATACTTACTTAAGTCTAATTAGACCTGCTACCACTAAACTTTACATACCTAGGATTATTTTAAATCGGTTTGTCTAGAAACCCTTTGGTAAATAAAATAGCTATTTCGGACATTTAAAGTAAGGCTTCGTCCCTTGTTATTGTTCAAATCTTTGAATTTCAACTTTATTTGAGCATTAAACATTGGAATAGTGATGTAAAGCTTTAAATATAGGGGGCTTTACTCAAAACACTATTATAGACTTTAATACTAACTTTAAAACAACCTTATAATGAGAAAAGGAATTACATTTTTAGTTGTGTGCATTTTGAGCTTTCAATTTGCAATGGCACAGGCAATCACTACCCACCAATATAGAAGGGTATCTCCTGAAAATATGGAAGAGTATTTAAAAAGAGAAAGTACGTATTGGGCTAAATGGGCAGAAAAGGAAGTTACAAATGGGAATTTAACATTTTGGGCCATTTT
>CBDTVZ010000183.1:0-4803 GCA_965363995.1 uncultured Eudoraea sp. | reverse complement strand
TTAATGATACTAAGTCCATCACCCGAAATATGGAAAAACGCGGGGGTGGAATAACATCAATAGAACTAAGAGATCTGACGCATAAACTTGATAGCTATTATCAGTTACATTGTAAGTTTGAAACCCTCGATGCTATGGGTGCAAATTTCATCAACTCCTGTCTGGAGCAATTAGCTACCACCTTGAAAAGAGAAGCCCAAAACTATAAGTTGTTTAACAAAGATGAACGGCAAATAGAAGTCGTTATGAGCATTCTTTCTAACTATGTGCCGGAATGCCTTGTTCGGGCCGAGGTAAGTTGCCCTATTAATGATTTAGAGGTGGAACAGTCTGTTTCACCAATAGAATTCGCAGAAAAAATGGTGAGGGCAGTTAAAATTGCTAACGTTGAACCTTACAGAGCGGTCACCCATAATAAAGGAATAATGAATGGGATAGATGCTGTTGTTCTCGCCACGGGCAACGATTTCAGGGCGGTAGAAGCCGGAATACATGCTTATGCGGCAAAAGATGGATCTTATCGAAGCCTTACACATGCCTCTTTGGAGGATGGTATTTTTAAATTTTGGATAGAAGTGCCTCTGGCTTTAGGGACCGTTGGGGGGCTTACAAGATTACATCCCTTAGTAAATCTCGCTCTGGAGATTTTACAAAAACCATCAGCCCGTGAATTAATGCAAATTGTTGCAGTGGCCGGATTGGCTCAGAATTTTGCCGCAGTCAGATCATTAGTCACAACAGGAATCCAAGAGGGCCATATGAAAATGCATTTGCTGAATATTCTTAATCAAATGAGTGCCTCAGATGATGAAAAGAAAACTTTGATCGCCTATTTTAAAAAGAATGCCGCCACTCATAGTGCGGTTGTTGAAGCACTTCAAAATTTACGAAACAATCTATGACGCAACTTTTCTACAGCAATGGAAAGTTGTTGCTAACTGGAGAGTACGTAGTTCTTGACGGCGCACTATCCTTTGCCCTGCCTACTAAATACGGACAAGCCCTAACGATTAAAGAATTGCATTCTCCAGTAATATTATGGACAAGCCTGGATGAAAAAGGCGAAATCTGGTTTCATACCTCTCTTCAATTAGAATTTTTTAGGAATGCAGATGTGGAAATTCCCAATGACGTTGAAAATCTATTTACATCTACAGATAAGGTATCCAAAATGTTATTAAAAATTCTGCTGGAGGCCAAAAGGTTGAACCCGAATTTTTTAAATGGGAAAATGGGGTATGAAGTACATACAACCCTAAGCTTTCCAAGAGATTGGGGACTTGGATCATCCTCTACCCTAATTAATAATATTGCGCAATGGGCAAATGTTGATCCTTTTACTCTTTTATCCAAAACATTTAATGGAAGTGGATACGATATTGCCTGTGCACAACATAATCGTCCAATAATTTATCAACTTAAGCATAGGGCACGATTTATAAACGAAATTGAATTTAACCCTCCATTCAAAGACGATTTGTTCTTTGTACATCTAAACAGAAAGCAAAACAGTAGAGAAGGGATTACCAGATATGAAGAACAGGAATTTGATAAAGAAGCTTTAATTAATAAAATTTCGGTACTGACAGAAGAATGTATTTGTTGTACTGAAATAACTAGATTTAAGGAATTGATGAACATTCATGAATTGCTTTTAGCAGACATCCTGAATCTGACGCCAGTAAAGGAAAAACTATTTCCCGACTTTGAAGGGTCTATAAAAAGTTTAGGGGCATGGGGCGGAGATTTTGTACTTGCCATAGGTGATAAAAATACTCCTGAATACTTCATTAACAAAGGATATAAAACTGTAATTCCATTTGCGGAAATGATATTATAAAAAAAACCTCTCATAAGAGAAGTTTT
The DNA here is from genome assembly GCA_965363995.1 of uncultured Eudoraea sp. Lineage (GTDB taxonomy): Bacteria > Bacteroidota > Bacteroidia > Flavobacteriales > Flavobacteriaceae > Eudoraea. The sequence continues at coordinate 2,937 of CBDTVZ010000183.1, read as the reverse complement.
TTTATGCTAATGATTATTTAGAATCCTTTTCTAAAAAGTTTTTTACGGTAAGTGATAAAATTCTTAATAGAAAGTTGCTCTGTTATCTATAATCTCTGAATTTTCCTTTAAGGCATTGTACACGCTTGTATTTACCCGGGTCCCGTTTGAAGCTTGCAGAGAATTTGCGAATGTGGTATAATTTTCCAGCTTAGGGCCATCATCTTGGTTGGTTACTTCAATTTTAAAAACTCCGGTTTCACCTTCAATTAGATCTGAAACACTACCCTGAGCCAAGGCAAATGCAGTGCCCACAACTAAAGGCTCTCTACCGGCGCCCGCTATTGTAGGAGTTTTAACTGTTAATGAAGAGGCTGTAGATATATTGGTATTATTGCCTGAAGCTAAATCCTCTAAAGATTTCCCCTTGTTTTGAGAAATAATCTTTGCAGCCTTTTTTACTTTGCGAATCTTTGGAAGGGCACTTGCTGAAGCATCCTCGGCAGACATTAAACCTTCTTCATACTTGGCCGTTAACTGCACAACAGCATAACCGTTACTAATTCCAAACCTCTTAATATCACCTATTTCTGTTTCCGAATTAAATGCCCATTGAACAATAGATCGTTGGTTAGAAAGTCCTGGAAGGTTTTCGTCCAATTCATTTATTTTATTAACAGGTCTTACCAAGTATTCATTTTCTTTTGCCAAATCGGAAAAAGACTTTTCTGATGAGGTTGCTTCCATTTCAAATTTAGTCGCATCTGTAAACAGTGTATTTAATGTCTCGTCTGAGGCCTCAATTTCCCTGCTTAGAGTTGCCAGCTGTACAAGATCTTCCTTATCATCTACACGCACAATATGATAACCAAATTCTGTTTCAACCAGTCCAATATGGCCCTCCGCATTACCAAACGCAAAATCATTGAACTTAGGTGTCATTACCCCTTCTTGAAAGTAACCCAAGTCACCCCCTCTTGGCGCAGAAGGCCCGTCGGAATTATCTCTTGCCAGTTGGGCAAAAACCGCTCCTTCGGCTTTAGCTTGTTTTAATAAATCGTTTGCTTTGGCCTCAGCTTCTTCTTTAGTTATCTTGATTTCAGGGTTTGCTCTTTCGGCTCCTTCCCAAGTGATCAGAATATGACTGGCCTTTACAGATCCATTGGGTTTTTTGTTAACCATTTTGGTGATCTTAAAGCTTTCGCCATCTTGATAAGGTCCAAATAGTTCCCCAATATTTAAGGCCATTAGAGTATCCGTAAATTTTATAGGAAGTACATTTTTCGACTTATAAATAGTATCGAATTTGCTATCAGAGTTTCTATCAAGAAAAGCAGCGTTGTCTTTTGTATTTCTAAATCCAGGAATGGTATCTGTTTCATCGCGTTCTTCAAAATATTCTACGGTATCACCAAGAAGTTTTGTTATTTGATCTTTTATGGCAGTCTTATCTGCAATAGAAGCTTTATCTTCATAATAGACAAATTGAATATCTCTGGAACTTTGCTGCTTGTATTCTTCCGCATGTGCACTAATATAGTCCGAAATTTCTTTTTTAGTAATAATAAAAGTACTGTCTGGAATGGAGGTATAAGGAATTCTCACATATCTGATATCTACTTTATCAGTAGTTAATTTATAATCCAATTCTCCTTCTTTCAAAGTGGCACCAGCTCCTGCTCTTATTAAATTAAAATACGTTTGTTCCTTTGAGCTTTTTATGATAGTCTCTTCATCCTGCAACCAATCGTTATATTGTGCAGGGGCATTAATTTTCAATTCAGCAATAAAATTCCGAAATTTTGTTTCATCAAATATTCCATTCTCATCAGAAAATTGAGGATTCTGAGCTATCCCGGGGCTGGATTTAATTACATTTATTATCTGGTCCTGCTCAATAGAAATCCCCAGATCTTCTATCTGTTGTCCTAAAATAGTATTTCTTTCTACCTGGTTCCAAACAGAATTTACTAATTGCATAGATGAAGTTGTTGGTCCAGACCTTCTTGATGCCCTTTCAATTTTTCGTCTAAAGTCGTCAATAGAAATTTCATCTCCATTAATTTCACCTACAGAAGACCCAACTTTTCCACCAGAAAAATCATTACTGGTAAAAATTCCAGAAACTACGAACGCAAATAAAGCCATCCCAATGATCAGTATTAAGATAGTTGTTCGTTTTCTAATATTCTCTAGAATTGCCATTTTTTGTTAATTTAAAATCAGTTGGCGAAATTAGTATTTTCAATTAAGAAATAAAAACTAAAAGCTTGCTATCTTGTTCATATTTATGGGACTAATCCTTTTCCAGGACCTGAAGTGATACTAAATCTATTTTTGTGTTGGAAACTTCCAGGATTGTAAACAAAAAATGTTCTATAAATATTTCAGAATTCTGGTCAGGGATTTCACCTGTTTCATTCACGATTAGTCCACCAAGCGTTTCATATTCCTCGCTTTCGGGAAGTTCCAGCTTGTATTGTTCATTAAGGTAATCTACTTCCAACCTGGCAGAAAATTTATAGGTATTATTATTTAGTTGCTCTTCCAGTAAATCTGTTGAATCATGTTCATCCTCTATTTCGCCAAAAAGTTCCTCCACAATATCCTCAACGGTCATTATTCCGGAAGTACCACCATACTCATCGAGCACTAACGCAATACTTTTTCGTTTTTTCGTCAACACATTAAGAATATCCTGAATTAACATGGTCTCCGGCACAAACTCTACCGGCAGCAGAATACTTTTAATTATTTTTGGCTTCTTAAAAAGCTCATAAGAATGGATATACCCAATAATGTTATCTATCGTGTCGTTAAAGACTAATATTTTTGATAAGCCGGTTTCGGTAAAAAGTTTAGCCAGGTTTTTTGGGGTTTCATGTAATTCCACTGCTATAATCTCAGTCCTGGGAACCATAACTTCCCTTGCCTTTACTGCAGAAAATTCAAGTGCAT
>CBDTVZ010000182.1:0-4816 GCA_965363995.1 uncultured Eudoraea sp. | reverse complement strand
CAAGACAAAAAACCGAGACGTTTGGCTTCGGTTTTTATAAGTTGTGTATGCTTTTTTTTAGAATTCACGTGAATTAAAGGCGAAAATCTTTGTGATCAACGAACAGGGCTAATTTACAATTATCTTTAAGAAAAGATTTCCTGAGGGTTTTTTTTGAAACACCTAATCCATTAATTTCACCTTCATGACCATATACATAACAAAAAACCGAGGCGCTCGGCCTCGGTTTTTATTAATAGCTGCCAAATGTGCTAGCTTCTTTTAAATTACAGGCGGAAAAACAGCAAACTGTAGTGGAAGAAAATCTATACGATACTGAAGCTGCAGAAAAATTATTGAAGTCGCTTAAATAATTTCCTTCTAAAGAAATAAATCAGAACCAATACCAGTACAATACCAATATAGATCCAAATTGGATGCCGCGAGGCAACCAAAGGAGCATTGTCCCCTACCACCACAAATCCTGCCCAGTAAAAGGGGTGTTTAAGTTCTGTAGCTTTAGCCGTTTCGAGATAATTTAATTTTGCTTCTCTCAGGGCCTTAGATTTAGAATAGCCTTTGTCCAGGTTTTTGTAAAAGGAGATCATAAGATCTTTTCCACTTTCATCGGTAACCGGCCAAAGCGAGGAAACCACGCTTTTTGCGCCACTGTAGAAAAAGCCACGGGCCAGGCTCATAACGCCTTCTCCGCGTTTTAAATCCCCGCTCAACGTATTACAGGCACTGAGCACCACCATTTCTGATTGGTTCTTGGTCGCATAAATTTCTTTTAGGTACATTTTTTCATCGCTAAAGGCGATCCAAGGGTTTTCCCCATCACCCATATCGGCATGGGTGGCCAGGTGAATAATCTTTGGAACTGCCACCTCCTTTAAAAAATTTGCTTTGGACGCCTTTTTATTTAAAAAAATATCGCCTTCAAAGAAAGGAGCAATGCCCAAAATTTCATTTTCGCTATTGCTTAATTCGACCAACCCCAGCTTGTCAAAATGTACTGGTGCCAAACCCAATAATTGTTTGGAATGGTTTCTTGTATTGCCCTTATTGTGATCTAGTAGCGACATGGAATAGACGTAGGCGATCTCTACATCCTCAATAAGATATTTTGTTTTGGCCTTATCGACCACCAAGGTTTCAAAAGGAATGCGTTGTAAGGTATAATCCGGAACAATGACCAATTGTTTGCCCTTGATCTTGTTGTAAATATCCTCTGGAATCAAGTTTTTGAACAGCGTATTGGAGGTTGTATTGAAAGCAATGATATCTGAAATTCCGCTGGACAGCAAAGAAGTAAGCGAATCAATATCGTTATTGAGTTGGGCCGTATTTTCCAATTGAAATAAAATTGGGCCATCGGTGCCCGTAAGTAGTCCGTAACCGTCTTCTTCATTCAGAATATAATGCAGCACGACCCCCTCATCGGAAATGTAGTTGGACTGCAATTCATTGAAAGTAAGAATGTCTACCTTGTTTTTGAATTTGGCGTAGTCGGGGTACGATTGGTTGAGAGAATCTACAAACTGCTCGTACCGATATTTGCTTGCACTAACAGAATCCTTTAATTGGGCAATGACCTCTTGCTCTTCATTTCTCGTTTCCTGCAAATCGTTTTCCGACAAAAATATTTCGCGCTTTAGGTGAAACTCACGTTCGGCCAATTTCTGCGGAAGATTTGCCATTTCCTTGGCCTCTTCGTTGGTCAAGTCTTCCAATAACAATAGTGCCTTGTTCCGCTCCATAAAATGGAAGGCTTCCTCAGGTCTATTCAACAAATAACATACCTCTACCGCTTTCATGTATAAGGACGCACCTTGTTCCCTCCAGAATAATTTGGATTGGTACTCTGTACTCTCGAAACGTATCAGATCAACCAGATTATCGGCAAGAGTAAAGGTTTCCAAGGCACGGACGAGGTGTTCTTTGTTGTTGTCACGCTCATAATAAGATAGCCAAGCATTGGCTTTGGTGACGATATGATTCAATAGTTTAATTTTGTTTGCAGCATATTCCAATTGCTCATAATCGGGTAATTCATCAAAGTCTAGGTCTAGACTCCGGTCCAGAGAAAGATCCATGGCTGTCTGATACGAGTTCAATGCCCTTTCATATTCATGATTCGAGAGATAGAAATCCCCCAGGTTATTATAAGGAGCATCATAATTGGGATTCAGGGAACTCGCATTTAGGAGAATCTCTTCGGCCAATACCTTCTCCTCTAAATTGAAGTGAGCAAGTCCTAAGCTGTTGTATGCTCTAGCTAAGTTTACAGAATCCGACGTATCTAAGTTCACGATCACTTCCTGGTAAGAACCTATGGCATCCTTATATTGTGCTATCTCTGATAATCTATTTCCTTCTAATTGATTAATTCGATTCTCATAAAAACAACATGGGATCTTACTTTCTTTTAAAGAATAAAGTGCTTTATCTAAATTTATTCTCACCAATTCCGAATTTTTTTTTAAATCCATGGATGTATAGATCTCTGCTATTCTTATATAGGTCCAAATCTGAAAATTATAATTCTTATCAGTCGCCGTGATATAATTTGAGATCAATTTATCGTATACCTCCAATGCCTTATAAAAATCCCCGGTCAGACGGTAAAACTCGCCCATACCATGGTAGGATAGTTCTATTGAGTCATTATCTTTAATATCATTGCAATAGTCATTCTCGCCAAACAGTACTTCCATATAATACTCCCTGGCAACGAAAAGGTTATTATCCCAGGAATTGAAAAGGCCAAGATTGTAAAGGGTTTTATTTATGGTGCACTGTTCCGAAGCTTTTAATTTCCTTTTTAATTGTAAGGATTTTTCAGTAATCGCAATAGCCTTTAAAAGCTCTGTATGATCTCTCGAAATAGAGAAATTACCACTATGCCATTTGCTTCCAATGTCATGATAGCATTCAGCCAACTCCTTTGATGAAAGTTTGCCTATGTTCTCGCTCATAAAAGAAGCTATTTGTTCTTTTTTTATGGCATAGGACAAGTCAGCTTCCAAAATTTCAAGCAGCTGCTCGTGCTGCTGAGCCCAAATAAAATTCCCCAACGATAGAAACATTAAAATGCAATAAAAGCCTTTCGTCGTCATGCTATACTAATTTAACCAACTACATAGAAAACATATTACGAATAGTTCCTATTAACTACTATAATTATTCATAACGTATGCTGCTTATTTCTCCTGATAACGGCCTTTTGAAATACCATAATCCAGGTTAGTGTCCATCTTTACCCAATTATTAATAGGGTCCAAAAAATTCATTTTATTTTGAATTGGCGAAGTTGGTTGCTGTAGATTATTTATAAGTTCCGCAATTTTTGCAGATGTATATGCAGCCGAGTAAGAAGAGCCCGTAAGTTGTACATTTTCAATATTAAAAATATTCCCATTCTGAAAAGTAAACCTGTAGTCCGAGAATGGAGCCGCTACGTCAATACTTATATTTCCAAAATTACCGGCAAGTTTCCTATTCTGATTTTCCTGAATATATCCGCCCACTCCTATGATATTTTTAGAAGTAAAACTGGCTGGGTAGTTTTCCTTTTTAGGTAGATTGGTATCGTTTCCGATATTCCCCGCCGAGGCAATAACCAACACGCTTTTCAAATCGTCTATAAGATCCTTAACAATGCTATTACTTGCATAATTATTTCGATCCGGCTCGGAAATATCTGAATTAAAAAAGCTATATCCAAAACTGGTATTCATCACATGCAGATTTTTGTTTGCATCTTGGACTTTCTTTACATAGCTCAAAGCACATACGATATCCCAGTACTTACCTTCACCTTCAGAATTAAATACTTTTACCGGGAGTATGCGATATTGAACATTAGCTTCATCCAACTCTGAAGTAATTAAACGTGTTACGTAGGTTCCGTGCCCCAGGTCGTCATCCACTTCCTTGGTATTCCCCACAAAGTTCCATCCGGATTTTTGCTCCCCACATTCATCCGATAAGTTTTCAGTACTATAGAGAAAAGGACCCATGTCCCTGTTTTTATAGAAGTCTATTCCTGTGTCAATTACAACAATATTTATCTTATTGCCATTAACATCTATATCTAATAAAGATTTTTTTAATCCTGCTATTTCAGCCTTTAACTTATCCGATTTTGTACTATCGGTTATTCCATAGGCGCTATCATCTTCAAGTATAGGAAGGAAAAAAGTAAATGGCTGATCTCCCTGTGGCGTGCCCGGACCTCCCGTTAAGCCATCTTTTGCGGACTGGATGTCCAAGCTGGGAAAGTCCTCGTAATCCCAGGCTAAAAACTCCAGATTTGGATCCCCACAGGGGCACGTTTTGACTGGATCCTTTTTAAGATGCAGTGAATCCTTGAAATCATCTTTTTGCTCCTTATCCCAATTAGGAGGGAATCGAACTACTAGATGTTCATAATCCATTCGAGCAACTAATCTATAATCGAAGCCCTGCTTTTCTTTAATTACAGTTTTGGTTCCACAACTATTTAATAACACTAAAATAAATAACAATCCGGAAATACAGCTTAGCTTTCTCATCTGATTAGTTTTTGTAGTTTATTAATTAGCCTTTAAAAAAGGCCAAAGGTTAACAGGTTACAGGTTAAAAATAAAATCTCAATACCTACAAAAAGGCAAGGGGAAGTGGGAATTAGATAATCCCGAATCAAATTAAATATACAAAAAAAATAACCGCATATATATTTAAGCACTTATAAGATAGGTGCTTAGCTCAAATTCAAATCCTATTAATGACTCTTCACTCACAAAAAACCGAGACGTTTGGCTTCAGTTTTTATAAGTTGCGTATGTTTTTGTAT
>CBDTVZ010000181.1:0-4829 GCA_965363995.1 uncultured Eudoraea sp. | reverse complement strand
AGATATTTACCCAGTTTTTACATAAACAGCCCAATTGGCGCAAATTTTTTAAATGCAGATCTGGCTAAAAAAGCTTTTTTGTTAAAACCTCAACTACAATGGGAGAACCTTTATAGTGCAAATTCAATAGACTCAACTGATGGGATGGCCGCATATGTTTTATACGACGATTCTAGCTCGGACAAACAATTGACTCTAAATACTACCTTTAATTTTAAGCCTAATGAGGTGATTTCTATAGACATGAATTTGTCTTTTAGGAATGCTATTTCCAATAATTTTGCTAAAATTGGTGATCTATTAGGTGCAGATTATCATGCAGATAGAGATACTTTTTCAAATACCCGAAATGATGTAAATGGTCAATTGAACAAGGGTAAGGGAGATATCTTTAATTATGATTATACTTTCAATTATCAAGTATTTGATGCTTTTGCCCAGATGAGTATCGCTAAAAGTAAATGGAATTTCTTTATAGCAGCGAACTATACCTATTCGACTTATCAGAGGACCGGACATTTTTTAAATGAACGCTTCCCTGAAAATTCTATGGGAAAAAGTAAGCCCGTACAATTCAGTAATTATGGGATTAAAGGTGGATTTACTTATAAATTAAATGGGCGACAATGGATTAGCACTAATGGAACGCTCTTTAATAGAGCCCCGGTCATAGTAAATACCTTTATAAACCCAAGGGAGAATAATGCAATTGTCCCTAATTTAAATAGTGAAAAAATCACAGGTATTGATATAAACTACTTTACCAGGTTTCCAAATCTAATAGGAAGATTAACCTGTTTTTATACCCGTTTTCAAAAGCTTACTGATATTAATTTTTTCTTTGTTGATGCCGGGGTAGGCTCAGATTTTGTACAAGAGGTAATTACTAATCTTGATAAGCTTAATATGGGAATTGAGTTAGGGTTGTCATATCAGCTTTCATCATCTGTAAATATATCCACGGCTTTTGCACTGGGGAAGTATGTTTATGCCAGTGATCCCAATCTGGAAATAAATTTTGATACTAGCGGAGATGAAGATGATTTGATCACCATTGAAGGAACAAAAGACTTAGGAATAGCAAAAATTAAAAACTATAAACTGCCAACAGGACCTCAGACAGCACTTTCGTTGGGAGTAGATTACAGGGATCCGAAGTATTGGTGGGTAAGCGCAAAAATTAACTATCTCTCTGATAATTATGCAAGTATATCAACTATAAGAAGAACGCAGAGTTTCTATTTGAATCCCGATACAGGTCAACCATTTGATAATGCCACTCCGGATAATGTTGATAGAATCTTAAGGCAAAGTCCCTTGGATGATATATATCTTCTAAATCTGGTTGGAGGTAAATCCTGGTTGCTAAATGGTAAATACCTAAGTGTTTTTGCCAGTATAAACAATTTATTTGACACTGATTTCAGAACCGGAGGCTATGAGCAAAACAGGAATGGCAACTACGGTCAATTAGTTCAGGATAATCTGAGTGGCTCACCGTCATTTGGTCCGAAATACTGGTTTGGTTATGGAAGAACTTATTTTTTGAACTTTGCAATAAGCTTCTAAAAATAAACAGAGTCAACTAATTTGAAATGAATAACTACAAAAATGAAATGTATAAAGAAATTGACACCAGTTTTTTTACTTAAATATTATTGTTTGCTTTTCATTTTCGGCTGTGTAAAAGATGCCGATTTTAAGAGCCTGGAAACCCCCTGTAATGATCAATTATTTGCTAATCGCACTTTTATTGAGGTTAAAAATTCATTCGAAGGAGAAGTTATTCAAATACAGCAAGATTTAGTAATTGAAGGCTATATTGTATCATCAGATCAGGCCGGAAATTTTTTTAGCACACTTCATATACAGGATGATCCAATAAACCCAACTGCAGGCTTTCAAATAGAAATAGACCTCAGGGATTCTTACTTATTTTATGAATTAGGAAGTAAAGTTTATGTTAAACTGAAGGGGTTATATTTCGGGAAGAGTAAAGGTGTATACAAGCTAGGGGGTGTATTCACGTCTTTTGGAAATTTAAGCGTAGGAAGGCTACCGTCCCTTGCAGTTGGAGATCATCTTTTTCTTTCATGTGATCCTATTAGTAATTTGGTTCCTAAAATTACCTCCATACCAAATCTTAGTGAAGATTTAGTAAACACTCTAATACAACTGGAAAGTCTTGAGGTTATAGCAGAGGAAAAGAATTTAGCTTTTGCTCTTCCGGAAGAAGAAACCATAAGGAACCTTATTAATTGTAATGGTGGTATGATTGAACTATTAAATAGCGGTTATTCTGATTTTCAGGATACAATATTACCATCCGGGAATGGATCTGTTACTGCTGTACTTTATAGAGAAAATAATGATTATCAATTAATCATTCGTACACTAAATGATATGGATATGCCAAATGAGCGTTGTGTAGATTCAGAAGTTCTTTTGACATCTGACCAAATATTTATATCTGAGATAGCTGACCCCAATAATAATGCTGAAGCCCGATTTATTGAACTATACAATGCTGGGAACGAACAGATTCAATTAGATGGTTGGTTTATATTGAGGTACACAAACGCAAATGTTATTTCGGGATCAGAAATAGATCTATCAGGGATAATAATTGATTCAAATAGCACCTTGGTTTTCTCACCCAATGCGATGGAATTTGAAAGTATATACGGATTCCCTCCTGATTTTGAACTAGGAACCAATAGCCCGGCAGATTCCAATGGTGACGACAATTTGGTATTGTTAGACCCCTTTGGAACTGTAATCGATATCTTTGGACTTATAGGAGAAGATGGTTCCGGAACAAATCATGAATTTGAGGATGGAAAAGCCGAAAGGAACATAAATATTGTGACCGCGAATCCTGTTTTTAGATCTAGTGAATGGACCATTTATAATGATACAGGAGGATTTGAAACTATAAATTTACCACAGAATGCTCCTGAAGACTATTCACCTGGAATTCGTTAGTTTTAAAATTTATGCAACTTCTTCTTTCTGTATAACAGCAAGATCATTCGCTGTTACAGGTTTAAGAATATAGTTTTTTACAATTGAATAGTTTTTAATACGAACCAAATCTCTTGGATCAACGGAAGAGCTAATGATATAAATTACTGTGTTATTTAATTCGGATTCACTTATTTTACAAAAATCGTCCAGAAAATCCCAACCATTCATAATAGGCATGTTCAAATCCAAAAAGATAATTGAAGGTAATTTATCTCCGGCTTCCGAACTTAATCTAAGACCATTTATGGCATCCCTTCCATTCTCATAAACGAGAATGTCATCACCAAAATTAACTTCCTTTATCAGCCGTTTAATCCCATAAATAAATATGTGATCATCATCAATGATACAAACATTTTCGAATTTCTTCATTGTTTAGCAGATAAAGTATTAATAGCTTCAAAATACAAGCGGAATTCAGTACCCTCATTTACCTGGCTATCCACTTCAATTTTACCATTCATAGATTCAATTTGATTTTTAGTAATAAAAAGGCCTATACCTTTTGCATCCTTATGCTTATGAAATGTCTTATACATTCCAAAAATTGCATTGCCATGCCTTTTCAAATCTATTCCCTGTCCGTTATCGGAGAAGGTGACCATAGTATATGGTCCTTTTCTTTCAGCTGTTATTTTAAGTATCAGAGATCTTTTAGGGGAACTATATTTAATACTGTTCGTAAACAAATTCAACAGAATACTATCCATATAGGCGGGGATAGCATTTATTTGAAGATTTTTTTCCACTTTTACTTCGCATTTAGTATTTTTTTCTTTTAACAGAACGGCCAGGTTTTTCTCAACACCTAATATGGTCTCGTATAAGTTTACAGCATGCATTTTTTCAACAGCATCAATTTTCACCTGGACCACCTCTGTGAGATGTTGTACTGTCTCATCTAAACTTTCTGAAGCTTCACACAACATTTTTGTCAGCCGGTCCTTTTCATTATCATCTCTTTCCTGAGTGAGAAATCCGGTGAGCATAGATAAATTACTGGAATGTGATCTCAGGTTATGGGATACAATATGAGCAAAGTTCATCAGACTGTTATTTTGTTCACTGGTGACCTCCAATAGATTTTTTAACTTTTTTTCGGCCTTTTTGTTCTTCGTAATATCCCAGTTGGTGCCAATCATTTTCAATGCCTTTCCATTGTTATCCCTTTGTATAAAAGCAATGGCCTTAATATGTCTTATTTCACCACTGGGCCAGACCACACGAAATTCGGCATCAAATTCTGTTTCCCCATTTAGAGCACGCTGCAGCAATTCTTGGGAAGGCCCTATATCATCAGGATGAACACTAGCCTCCCAGGCTTCAACAACACCGCTAAAATTCTTTTTGTTCAGCCCATACAGCTTATACATGTTATCATCCCATACCAGGAAATTATCAACAACATTATAATCCCAGATTCCAATTGAGGCAGCTTTTGTAGCAATCGCCAGCCTGTCTGTAACTTCGTTGTATTTTAGTTCTGCCCTCTTTTTTTCATCAATATCCTGAAAAGTCCCATAAAGACGAACAGCTTTGTTATTGACCTTTTCCACTTCTCCTTTGGCCCTAACCCACAATTCTTTTCCCTTGGCAGTAATAATTCGTAACTCGGTATCCCATGGCGTGCCTTCATTTATGGCAGCGTTTACCATGTCGGAAATTTTATTGCGGTCAACCCCTTCTTTATAGAAATTAATACCTTCATCTAAATTAGGCACATAATCCTTTGGCACTTTATGAATTTCCTTGGTCACCTGAGTCCAATGCATTGTATTTGCCAATAAATCTACTTCCCAACC
>CBDTVZ010000180.1:0-4833 GCA_965363995.1 uncultured Eudoraea sp. | reverse complement strand
TGCCTGCATTCAATCCAAGGCCATACCCGGCATCAATACCAAAGGAGAACGAATTGGAAGGCCATATTCTTAATGAAGCAGCAAGTGGGACAAATTGGACATCAGTTAGTCCTGAAACAATTACATCCGATTGAAAAGATTCTTTAAATCCGTAAATAAGTCCCGTACTTATCCCCAGGTCCACTACTTCTCCCAGAGCCCACATATACCCCAGGTCCAAACCTGCCATCAGGCTTATTTCATCATTAAAATCGTTAATAGGCAAACCTGCATGTATTCCTACTTTTAACCCTTCTTGCGCATACAAACCCATTCCTAAAAATGTGAAAGCTAATGCCAAAATTATATTTTTCATTTGTGCTGACTTTTCATTATACAACGCCAAAACTAACAGCTTCTTTAAAGTAGATATCATTTTTGTTGCAAAACAGACCTATAGGGTTGTGAAAATCAAATAATATTCTCTAAAGACCGGCCCAATTGCTCAAATAGTTATCTCTAAAATATATCCGTGACACTTTTTATATGATATGTGCAGAATTAAAAAAAATAGCATATTTTCAATGATTAATCAGAGCTGAATTTTTTATATCCGGCATTTACTGATAATTTCGAAAATGCTAAACTGTTTTTGGTAATACACAAATCCGGAAATAGATAGTTTAGTTTTTAATAATCCCTTAAATTTACACGCCAAGACAAAAAATTACAGTTCGCGAATAAATCAAAAGCTAATATGAAAATAGGCATATTGAAGGAAACTCAAAAAGGTGAAAAACGTGTTTCGATCTCTCCTGGGATTGCAAAAAAATTAACTGACAAGGGTTTCCAATTAATTGTGGAAGAAGATGCAGGTGCCTATTCTTCTTATAAGAATTCAGATTACATAGAAGCCGGAGCCAGGATAGAAGAGAGAGGTGTTGTTTTTAAAGACTCCCAAATGATTATAAAAATTAATCCCTTTAATCAAGAAGATTTAAAATTAGTTAGCAAAGGCCAGGTTTTAATTAGTCACTTGTATCATAAATCCAAACCGGAATTGATTCAAAAAATCGCAAAAAAAGGAGTATCCGCTTTTTCTATGGATGCCATACCCCGGATTTCCAGGGCTCAGGACATGGATGTGTTGAGTTCACAGAGTAATTTGGCCGGATATAAATCGGTTATTCTTGGGGCCTATGAAATGAAAAAGATATTTCCATTGATGATGACTGCAGCAGGGACAATTAAACCGGCACGCGTATTGATTTATGGCGTAGGCGTTGCAGGTCTGCAGGCTATAGCAACGGCTAAACGTTTAGGCGCTATGGTTAAGGCTACTGATATTAGATTAGAAACCAAAGAGCAGGTAGAATCTTTGGGTGCAAAATTTATTATGGTTGAAGGTGCCAATGGAGAATCTGAAAGTGGTTACGCCAAAGAAGCTTCAGAAGATTATATCCGAAGACAAAAAGAAGCGGTCAATAAGTCTCTTTATAAAGCAGATTTAATAATTACAACTGCCGGTATCCCGGGTAAAAAATCACCAATTTTAATCACTGAAGAGCAAGTTCTAAATATGAAAAACGGCGCGGTAATTATAGATTTAGCGGCCGCTCAGGGAGGAAATTGTGAAATAAGCCAGCTTAATAAAACGGTAACGAGAAATGGAGTAAAGGTAATTGGCACCAGTATCGCCCCGGAAAGTGTTTCAACAAATGCAAGTGAATTATACGCAAAAAACATTTACAATTTTATTAAGCATCTCACAGAAGACACTAAATTAAAATGGGATCTGGAAGAACAAATTACAGATGAAACTTTGATTGTTCATAACGGAGTTATTCGAAAATAAAAGCAAGAAAAATGAATGAATGGATAGAATTTATCAGTAGTAACCTGGAAATCACTTATATCATCATCCTTTCGATATTTGTAGGCGTAGAAGTGATCAAAAACATTCCGGCTGTTTTACATACCCCATTAATGTCAGGTGCAAATGCCTTAAGTGGTGTGGTAGTTGTAGGGGCAATATTAGTGATGTTAAATGCAGACCCAAAAAATTATTTTGCCCTTACCCTTGGATTTATTGCAGTGGTATTAGGAATCTTAAATGTTGTCGGTGGTTTTGCCGTTACCGACAGGATGCTTAAAATGTTTAAAAAGAAAAGTTAATGAGTATTTCATTGAGTCTTATCTACCTGGTATCTACAATAGCTTTTATTATTGGATTAAAAAAGCTGGGACACCCTGCAACAGCCAAAAATGGAAATTTAATTGCTGCCTCGGGAATGGGCCTTGCTATTGCAGGAACTATTTTTATCCATGATTTGCAGGTTCCAACATCTATATATATTCTTATTGGACTGGCAATTCTTATAGGGTCAGTAATTGGCGGCTGGATGGCCATCAAAGTGAAGATGACCAAAATGCCCGAATTGGTTTCCATGTTTAATGGTTTTGGGGGAGCAAGTGCAGCTTTAATTGGGCTTGTAGAATTCAGCAAAGATGGAGGGGATAAGATGATAACCACCACTATTGTCTCCGGAATTATTATAGGTGCAATTACTTTTTCCGGAAGTATGATAGCCTGGGGGAAATTAAACGGGTCCATAAAAAGTGTAGTAAAGATTCCTTACCACAATGCAGTAAACAATTTATTTTTAGTTGGGATTGTGGCTTTTGCTTTCTTTATGGTAACTGCCGGTGCTAACAGCGAGGTTTTGGCATTTTCTTTATTAGCTGCAGGGTTAATTTACGGAATCTTATTTGTACTTCCCATTGGTGGTGCAGATATGCCCGTGGTAATATCATTATTGAATTCATTAACAGGTATTGCGGCTGCGATTACAGGAATTTTATTATCTAATATGGTCATGTTGATAGGGGGTATCCTTGTTGGTTCGGCAGGTATTATCCTGACAATTGCCATGTGCAAGGGAATGAATAGAACCTTGGCCGCTGTTATTTTTGGAACTTTTGGCGCAACAGATTCAGTAGCCGGAGCAAACAAAACTTTAGGTACCATAAAAAAAACAAACCCCAGTGATTCGGCAATAATGCTAAACTATGCTACAAACGTAATTATAGTTCCGGGCTATGGTTTAGCGGTTGCACAGGCACAACACGTCATTCATGAATTAGAAGAATTGCTGACAAAGAAAGGAGTTAATGTTAAATATGCCATTCACCCCGTAGCAGGTCGTATGCCTGGCCATATGAATGTATTGCTGGCAGAAAGTAGTGTGGATTATTCCCTGCTCTTAGAAATGGATGATATTAATCCTCAATTTAAGAATACCGATGTTGTTCTTGTAGTTGGAGCAAATGATGTGGTTAATCCTGCTGCAAATAACGACCCTTCAAGTCCCATCTATGGAATGCCAATCCTTAATGTTGAAAACGCAAAACATATCATCGTTAATAAACGAACCATGAATGCGGGTTATGCAGGTATTGAAAATGAATTATTTTACAATTCTAAAACGGTTATGCTTTTTGGGGATGCAAAAGAAGCTTTGACCAAATTAGTAAGTGAATTGAAGAATATGTAATGAGGTCGGTGGGTATTCCAAATCGAAATTAATGCTTTACTTCACAAAACTCGTTGTTAATTGGTTTTTTTATAGCTCCAAACAGCTAGTGCATTCATGACCAGAGCATAAAGCACAGTCTTTAAGAATTGAGGTAATATATCTGTAAAAGACGAGCCTTTAAGCATTACCATTCGCATGACTTCAACAAAATATTTTATCGGATTAAACTCAGTAATTATCTGTGCCCATTGCGGCATACTCTCTATGGGTGTGAATAAGCCACTCATTAGTATAAAAATCACCATAAAGAACCATGCAATAAACATGGCTTGTTGTTGAGTGTCTGTGTAATTAGAAATAAATAATCCTATCCCCAAAACCACAAAAATATAAATAGAAGTATACGCATACATTAAGGCTAAACTACCCACTATGGGAATATCAAAAATGAGTTTTGCAATGATTAGTCCAATGGTTAGCAATCCCATACCTATTACCCAAAATGGAAATAGTTTTCCAATAATAAACTCACTTTTTTTTATTGGTGTAACGTTAATTTGCTCCAATGTACCAATTTCCTTTTCCCGCACAATATTCATCCCTGAAAGGAACAGGGTAATCATTGTTACCAGCAATACCAATATTCCGGGTACCATAAAGGTTTTATAATTTAAAGTTTCATTGTACCAAAAGGAAGGAATGGATGTAATGTTTATTGGTTTAGCCAATTCATCCGGGGCCGCCATTAATTTAATTCTCAGGTTTTTATTGAAGCTTTGTATAATCTGATTCACGTAAACACTTTCTACACCTGCCGTTGCTCCATCTATTGCATTTATTGTAAGACCTAAATTGTTATGTTTCTTTTTTAGCAAATCGCGCTCAAAATAAGATGGTATCTCCAGAACCACATCCACATCTCCATTTAACATTGCTGAATTCGATTGTTTTACGGAAGAATAGTTGGTCAGGACATTAAAAAAGGTCGATGCATTAAATTTTTCAATTAACTCCCTTGAGGTTGTCGTATGGTCATTATCTATATAAGCAAATTTGATGTTTTTAATTTCAAAAGTTGCCGCATTAGCCAATATTACGAGCTGTACCAGAGGTAAGATGAAGATAATAGGAAGCATCCCTTTATTTCTAAAGATTTGCTTAAACTCCTTTTGTATGATATATCCGATCGTCTTCATTATTCTAAGCGGATTTTATATTTCTTAACACTCAACCCAATAAAAAATACCGTCATTCCGAGCAAAATCAAGGTTTCCTTCCAAATAAACTGAAGCCCGACACCTTTAAGCATGATCCCTTT
>CBDTVZ010000179.1:0-4845 GCA_965363995.1 uncultured Eudoraea sp. | reverse complement strand
CAAAACATATGGCCATGCCCCTGGGTTTTGGTAATTATTTTGGATTTGTCTGTACGCCAAGGCACAATACATTTAGTAATGTGTTGGCGTCAGGCGGATTCACGGTTAGCTTTCCATTACCCGAACAAATAATCACCACTTCTTTAAGTGCCAGCCCGCGAATGGATTGTATTTCAAAATCAGAAGGGATAGTTAACGCCTTGCCGATTTTAAAGGCACCCTCAATGGATGCACCTATAATAGCCGACGCCTATTTTTATTTAGAGTGTGAGTTACATAAAATTATTGATGGCTTTGATGATTATAGCATTATTACGGGAACAATTAAGGCTGCTTATGCCCATAGAGATTATATAAAAGTTTCAGAAATGGACGAGCAGGAACAAATTTTAAAAAACCCCTTGCTTGTATATATTGCCCCTGGCAGGTTTGCTAAGATCACGGAAACATATGGCTTCCCATTTCCAAAAAATTTCAAGCGATGAAAAACCCGGAGAAAATAGCGGCCCGTACTAAGGAGTATCTCCTGACTAATAAAGAACAGATGATTCTCTTTTTAAAAGAATTGGTTGGAATTGAAACCCCCTCTGACAAAATTAATTCCCAGCATCAAATACTGGCTTATTTAAAAGATAGATTTAATGCAATGGGTTATTGGGCCATTCACATGTCTGGTAAAAATACCGGCGGCTACTTGTACGCAAGGCCCAAAAATAGAAATAAAAAGTTGCCCTTTCAGCTTTTAATAGGTCATTGCGATACCGTTTGGCCCTTAGGAACATTAGAAAAAATGCCCTTAACTTACACTAGTGGAAAAATAAAAGGACCTGGTGTTTATGATATGAAAGCTGGCATTACCCAGATGGTTTTTTCTCTAATGACGCTCAGGGAGATGAACATAATACCAAATGTGGAACCTGTAGTATTTATAAATTCGGACGAAGAAATAGGAAGCAGAGAATCTACCAATGCACTTAAGAGATTAGCAAAAATTGCAAACCGGGCCTATGTTTTGGAACCTCCTTTAGGATTGAATGGAAAATTAAAAACTGCAAGAAAAGGCATAGGCCGTTTTACCTTAACCGTTCGCGGAAGGGCGGCACATGCCGGATTAGACCCTACCAAAGGGGTGAATGCCATAGTTGAATTATCCCAGCAGGTCCAGAGGCTTTATGCTATGAATGATCTGGAAAAAGGGATTTCTGTAAATATTGGAATGATCGAAGGGGGTATCTCACCTAATGTAATAGCACCTTTAAGTAAAGCTGTAATTGATGTTAGAGTCCTTAAAGAAATAGATGGGGATGTGATAACAAAAAAAATAAAAGCCTTAAAACCCATACATAAAGATGTTGTAATGGAAATTGAAGGCGGTATAGGCAGACCGCCTATGGAAAAAACTCCTCGTAATCAGCTTTTATGGGAAATGGCAAAAAAACAGGGACAACATTTGGGGCTGGATCTGGAAGAAGCAACTGCTGGTGGAGGTTCGGATGGCAACACAACCAGCTTGTATACTGCTACTCTGGATGGCCTTGGAACCCCCGGAGATGGTGCACATGCAGCACACGAGTATATTTTGCAAAACAAGTTGATTGAAAGAACAACCCTTTTAACGCTCTTGTTATTATTAGAACCTTTAAATAAAAAAACATGAATCATCAATTCATTTATACATCACTAACAAGAATTTCCGATTTAGCTGAAATCGAATTCAATGTAGAAAAACTTGATAGGGACCAATGGGAAACCGGTGATTATGTTGTAAGTAAGATTCTGGACCCGGGAAGTAACACACTAAATTTAGAGCTTATCACTGGCAGAATGCGGGGAGTTATTGGAGGGGAGTCTGTCGTTGGTGCACTGGGTGAGCGTTATGCAACTCTTGAAGCGACCGGGACATGGCGTAAAGTTAAATCCGACCTAAAGATGCATGTATTAACCGGTGGTGGCCTGATGGGAAAATTAACCTCAAAATCTGTTTTTTTACCAAATATGATGGAAGTTGATTATACAGGACATATATTCAGAGATGGTAAAAAAATTACCATGAACGATTTTGTGGAAACTGTTGAGCCAATCCCATTTAACACACCGGTGATCCTATTTGTAGGTACATCCATGTCTGCAGGCAAAACAACATCAGCAAGAATTGTGACCAATCTTTTTAAAGTTGCCGGATACAAAGTAGTGGGTGCTAAGCTATCCGGCGCCGGACGTTATAAAGATATTCTGGCCATTAAGGATGTTGGGGCAAATGCAGTTATGGATTTCGTGGATGTTGGGCTGCCCTCTTCAATTTGTCCGGCAGACATTTATAAGACGAAGTTAGATCAGCTATTGAGCAGAATCGAGCATCAAAAAGCCGATGTAGCCATTATTGAGATAGGGGCGTCCCCTTTGGAACCCTATAATGGAGATCTGGCTATTAACGCTTTACGAGAACATATTAAATGCACTATTCTTAGTGCTTCAGATCCTTATGCTGTATACGGATTAATGGTAGCATTTGAAATTATTCCGGACATAGTGACCGGGATCGCGTCCAATACGCTGGCAGGAGTTAATATGGTTAAAAAACTTTGTAATGTTAAGGCACTAAATTTAATTGATTCTTCAACCACAGAGGAATTGAAGAAGGTGCTTTCAGCAAAGACTGGTTTTGATTTATCAGAAAATACATTGGCTTATAAAAATTAAGGCCTTTTACTGACAAATATCATACGGTATTAATCATGTAGTTTTTATCTTAGAAATGAAAAATAAAATCAGTTTAATCATGAAAACTTCAGAAAAGAATATTTGTCAGAGTTGTGGAATGGCTATGAAAAATATGATAGATTTTGGAACAGATAGAGATGGAAGTATAAATACGGAGTACTGCCATTATTGTTATGAGGAGGGAGAGTTTACAGATAAAGGGATTAGTCTTGAAGAGAAAATGGCAAAGAATATTAACATTGCCATTAAAATGGGAATGTCAAAGGTTGGTGCATCCAATTTAGCAAGTAAATCACTTCCTGCTCTTAGGCGTTGGCGGAAATCAAATAAAGCCAAACAAAAAGAGAATTAACACTTATCACACTTCAATGGGAACAGTTTCACTAAATGAACAACGAAGAACACGCTTCACATTCCTTCAGATTCTGGAAGGGGCAGAGGGCATTCTTATTATTATTGCTGCCTATTTAACCTTGTTTTTTAAACCATTAAGGGACCGATGGGGCTTGAGTCGCACGGAAGCTAGTGCTTCATTTCCGGGAGATCATCTCGTCCCTCAGCCACGCTCAGAATTTGTTCATGCAATAGAAATAAATGCGCCAGCGAGTTTTGTGTGGCCATGGATTGCCCAACTAGGGCAGGGTAGGGGTGGTTTATACAGTTATGAGGCGTTGGAAAATATACTGGGGTTGCAAATCTATAATTCCGATAAAATTTTGCCAGAATTTCAACAACCTAAAATAGGAGATTTAATACCTTTTGGTCCTAAGGATGCTTATCCCCTGGTAATTTGTGAGCATGGCAAAGCTATGGCCATTGAAAATTGGTATGATTTAAATAAAAATTCCGTTTATAATCAGGCTTTAGAATCCCCAATTAATTATTTGCATCTTAGTTGGTTGTGGATGGTTGAACCAATTGATGAGCATAAGTCAAGATTTGTCTCGAGAAATAGAGTAGATTTCAGTTCTTCCTTTAAGAACAGCTTGCTACTTGGAATCCTGGGTGAACCTGTTGTATTTGCCATGGACAGGAAAATGTGCTATGGAATAAAAAGAAGAGCGGAGAATTTATATAGGATTACCCCACAATAGCCATTCTCTCTCCAAGGTTTTTATAAACTCGGAATGTGATAGGATTATGAAAATAAATATACTTCCTGTAGCTCCTGGACCTTCTGTATTGCTCCTGCCGCTTGCGGGAATGGGTTTATTTGTTGTGCTATATGTTTTGGCAGCCATAAATTATCCCGGAGGTTCATGGATGGTGATAGATCAGGAAGGATTCAACGTTTGGAATAATTATCTCTGTGATTTATTAGATCGTAATGCCATAAACGGTGAATTAAACCCTGCACGTTTTTTAGCCAGGAGTTCACTGGGAGTACTTTGTGTGAGCCTGCTATTATTATGGTATTATTTGCCAGGGTTATTTTCTAATAAAAGCATCAATCTCATTGTTATGTGGTTGGCAGGGATTATGGCATTAATAATTACCATGTCTCTCACTTCAGGAACGCATGATATTGCAGTTCGGATCGCAGGATTTTTTGGGGTAATTGCCTTTATCAGTTGTTTTGTTGAGCTATACAAGGCGAATTATTTTTCCCTTTTAATTTTGGGGCTTGTATGTCTGCTGATTTTTTTGGCAAACTATTATATTTATGAAACAGGAACTTTTATAAGAAGCCTTCCCGTACTTCAAAAAATCACCTTTTTTTGCTTTATTCTGTGGTTTACTTTTCTGGATATATCCTACTATAAATATTTAAAACTTAAATGCGATAAAATTAAGATTAACCATTAATAAGAAACTGGATATCAATCTTTTAACAAAATTAACAAAGGCATTTGTGTCAATGTTTTTTGAGGCTTAAATGTTTTGTTTCGGGCCTTATATTTCGTAACTTTAAAAGAGCTGTATATTTAACCTGAAGGAAGGCTTAATCTTCTATTAGCATTGAGATGAACTAGCTTAAAATGGGTTAAAAAAATATACGAAGAGTAGATCTTAGGATTTATTTACGAGAAAATAAAAATAACTTAAAACTTACATTATGAGCGCAATAGTTGTATTTACCATAGTATTCCTACTTTTTCTGTTGGCAGGAATAAGAATTGTCTT
>CBDTVZ010000178.1:0-4869 GCA_965363995.1 uncultured Eudoraea sp. | reverse complement strand
TTTTATTATCGGCCAGATTTCTTATAGCCTTATTTATGGCAGCGGAATAATTGCCGGTATTTATGGCCTCCTGAGTTTTTTTAACACCTCCACATGCTATTAAAAGAGCCAAAATTGTTGTAAAGAGTATCGTTTTTTTCATGATAAAACATTTAAGGGTTTTAACAGCAGTTTTCAATAGCTGTGCCAAAACGCATATAGTTCATAACGAAAAACGATAATGTATCGTATAAATTCGGTAAAATGATCTTTTAGTGTACTGAATTTAAAGATTATCTTTTAGAGGAGGAAGCAATTTTGTCTCTACCATACCAAACCCGATGCGTACACCATCTTTTTCACAAAATCCTTTTAAAGTTACGGTGTCGAAATCTTGAATTGACGTCCTTTTTTCATCATTCTGAAGGCTAACAGGCTTTGTTCCCTGCCACGCCAATTCCAGCATTGAACCATAAGAATCAGGGGTTTTACCAGAAATTGTACCACTACCCATAAGATCGCCGCTAAGTACCTTACAACCATTTGAGGTATGATGCGTTAACTGTTGCGACATTGTCCAGTACATGTACTTAAAGTTTGATTTGGTAATCGTCGAAGGATTTCCTCCCTCTGGGGCTATTGAAACTTCTAAATGAATATCAAAGCTATTTTTTCCTTCTTGTTGAAGATAGGGCAGGGGTTTGGGGTCCTGTTTTGGACTTTCAACCCTAAAAGGTTCAAGAGCTTCCAGTGTAACAATCCAGGGAGAAATAGAAGACGCAAAATTCTTTGCCATAAATGGCCCAAGGGGTATGTACTCCCATTTTTGGATATCTCTGGCACTCCAATCGTTTAGTAAAACGAGTCCAAAAATATACTTTTCAGCCTCGTCTATGGGTATAGATTCCCCTAATTTATTGGCATCCGTTGTTATAAAGGCCATTTCCAATTCAAAGTCAACCATTTTAGAAGGCCCAAATTCTGGTTTGTTAGCCCCTTTGGGTAATGTCTGTCCCATAGGTCTACGAATATTCTTTCCACTGGGAATTATGGTAGAGCTTCTACCGTGATAACCAATTGGAATATGCAGCCAATTAGGTAACAAGGCATTTTCAGGGTCACGGAACATAGTACCGATATTGGTGGCATGCTCTTTACTTGAATAAAAATCCGTATAATCTCCAATGTGCACAGGCAGTTGCATTTCTATCTCATCCAAAGTAAATAAAACAATTTTGAGGTTTTCCTGGTTTTCTTTTAGGATTGGATTCGTAATATCAAAAATTTCACTAATCCTGTTTCGCACTAAACGCCAGGTTTTATGACCATCTGAAATAAAATCGTTTAATGTATCCTGAAGGAAAATATCATCTGTAAGTGGAATTCCATTAAAATAGCCCAGTTGATGCAGTGCTCCAAGATCAATGGCATGATCCCCTATTCTCGTACCGATTGTAATGACATCATCTCGTGTCAGGAAAACACCAAATGGAATATTCTGTATAGGAAAATCAGAATTAGGGGCCACGGCTAGCCAGGTTTTTTTGGATGGATCATTTGTTTTTAAGGACATGATATAATTGTTAATTTTTGTTTGATAAATTCCTAATCAAATATATTATTTTCTTCTTATTAAAGTCTATCAATTTGTATTTTTACGCCTAATATAATATAAGGATAATTTTATGCAACGCGACTATCAAATATTTGACTTAATTGACGAGGAAAAAGAACGACAATTAAATGGGATAGAACTTATTGCTTCTGAAAACTTTACAAGTCCTCAAGTTATGGAAGCTGCCGGATCCGTTCTTACCAACAAATACGCTGAAGGATATCCCGGTAAACGCTATTACGGGGGATGTGAAGTAGTTGATAAGGTTGAACAACTGGCAATAGACAGGGCAAAAGAATTGTTTGGGGCGGAATATGCAAATGTTCAACCGCATTCAGGATCACAGGCTAATGCGGCAGTATACCAGGCATGTTTAAAACCAGGGGATACAATTTTAGGCTTTGATCTTTCCCATGGGGGTCATCTTACTCATGGTTCTCCGGTTAATTTTTCCGGAAAGCTGTATCGTCCTGTATTTTACGGTGTAGATGAAGAAACAGGGGTAATAAACTACGATAAAATTGAGGAAATAGCCAAAAAGGAACGTCCGAAGTTGATTATTGCAGGGGCTTCTGCTTATTCCCGGGATATGGATTTTAAAAGATTTAGGGAAATTGCTGATAGTGTAGATGCCCTTTTATTGGCAGATATTGCGCATCCTGCCGGTCTAATTGCTAAGGGAATATTGAACGATCCCATACCACACTGTCATTTTGTTACCACAACTACACACAAAACCCTTAGGGGACCCAGGGGTGGGTTGATTTTAATGGGCCAGGATTTTGAAAATCCCTTTGGAATCAGACTAAAAAATGGAAATTTAAGAAAAATGTCTGCTCTAATTAATCTAGCCGTTTTCCCCGGAAATCAGGGAGGGCCGTTAGAGCATATCATTGCAGCCAAGGCAATAGCATTTGGTGAAGCCCTTTCAGATGACTTTTTGCATTATATGCTGCAGGTAAAGAAGAATGCTGAAGCCATGGCTGCAGCTTTTGTTGCTAAAGATTACAAGATAATTTCTGGTGGTACAGATAATCATATGATGCTTATAGATCTTCGCAATAAAAATATTACCGGAAAAGACGCTGAAAATATACTGGTTAAAGCAGATATTACTGCAAATAAAAATATGGTTCCATTTGATGATAAATCACCCTTTATAACTTCAGGAATTAGATTTGGCACTGCTGCTATAACTACCAGAGGTCTTAAAGAACAGGATATGTCCGCAATTGTGGATTTAATAGATGAAGTTATTACCCATCCGGAAGAAGAGGAAGTAATAGTGAAGGTAAAAGAAAAGGTAAATAAATTAATGAAAAACCTACCGTTATTTAATAGTGGTCAGTAAAAACCGTTTAATGGAAAACCAATAGCCCTATTATTGGTTTTCCATTTTAATCAATGATTTAGCATAAATAAATCACCATAAATGATGGATTTATTCTTCAAATCATAGATTACGGCGTCTTTTTCTGAGTCGAAATATAGACCCCAATATTTAAAATAGTCTTTCTTATTGTTATTTCCGTTTCTAATATTCTTTAGTTTGGTATCATTTTCAAAATGGTCTTCCTCAAAGACGGGAACATATATTTCATAGGGTGTTTCCGTAAGTCTTTTAGTATAATAGACATAATGTTCGGCAATGGTATGAAGAATCTTCCCAAATTGCTCTTCAATACTATTTTCATATATATTCTTAATGACAATTGAGGAATCTCTTAAAAAAATAGATAATTCTTCAACATCAATTCCCCTGTTGTTCAATTTATTTAAGGCTTTCAATGCGTTTGAAAAAGGGGAACTTTTAGACCAGCTATTCTGTTCGGGGTAAATTTGTCCCCAGGTTCCTTTTTGTAAATGAAAAAGAATTTCAACCAATTTTAAATTGCAATCCATTTCAATAACCAAATTTTGCCGTACGCCATCAGAAGAGCAATTACGTATGGCTACATTGGCAAAATATTCTTTTTCCAAACTCTTTCTAAATTCGACTAATCCCACTATTTGCGGGTTGTCGTCTAGCTTAAGTTTAAGATTATATCTAAAATTATCCTGTTTGTTGGCCATGATAACAGAAAACTAACTTGGTTGTTATCAAAATTAATTCTAAATAATAACAGTAGACTATATTAAAACCATAGAATATATATGGTTTCGCTGCTATTATGCCATTAATAGACTAGCTCGAAGGTAATTACGGGTAGGAGTTCTTAAGAGAAGTTAGGTAAAATTAAATGAAACCCCTGTTTCTGGATTCGGTAATCAAGGCCTGATCGTTTTGCTTTTCAACCCCAAATACTGATTTCAAGTTTCGCTTTCTATTCTCAATACTTGGTAGCGATAAGGATACATGGTTGACCATATCTTTGGTTTTGGTACCTATAGACAGGTAATGAAGTATTTTTTTGTCTTTATCATCAAGTACTATATCGTCATTAGCCATTTTTTTACGAATGGCAGCAAGTGCTTTTTGTGTATAATAAGGGGGATTAGATATTACGGTGTTGACCATAGCCTCCAAAGACTTTGGATCTATTTCAGTTTTTACCATATACCCTTCAGGGTCAACAGTTTTCAGAATACTATTTATTCTGTAATTATCGCTAAATGAGGACATAAAAACAATTTTTGTTTTTGGAATGGTCTTTCGTGCAAAAATTCCTATGTCTTCACCCGTTTTCACAGGTCCTTCACCTGTTTGAGATAATTGTATGTCTAATAATAAGATGTCATACTGAAATGATGTAACCGAATTTTCAATTTTTCCAATAGCCTGATCGAACGATTTTGCTGTATCTACGA
Organism: uncultured Eudoraea sp.; assembly: GCA_965363995.1. Taxonomy (GTDB): domain Bacteria; phylum Bacteroidota; class Bacteroidia; order Flavobacteriales; family Flavobacteriaceae; genus Eudoraea. The sequence goes on along the minus strand of CBDTVZ010000178.1, from coordinate 467 downwards.
GCACCTTAAAATCATCAAATTCTGTATCCTCAAGGATAAATTTATAACCCATGGTGGTCATTTCATGATCATCTACCGCTAAAATCCTAATCGTATTCATTGCTATGTTTTTTCTACTGTCCTAAATTTTTCTTCTCCGTTTATTTGTATTTCAATTTTAGATTCTGGTAATAGGTAAGGCACCTTTACTGTTAGAAGGGTTCCTTTTCCAGATTTACTCTCTAAACTCCAGTCACCGTCTAATTTATTTACCCTGGAGGTAATATTTTTATGGCCAATGCCTTTCTTGCCTTTTTTGTCATCAAAACCACGGCCGTTATCTTCTAGTGTTACTATTAGCACATTATCTGATAAGTCCATTTGGAGATCAACCCTACTTGCGAATGCATGTTTAATACAATTCTGAAGACTTTCCTGGATGATCCTGTAGAGGTTAATTTTAATATCGCCACTTAAAGAATCCCAGT
>CBDTVZ010000177.1:0-4909 GCA_965363995.1 uncultured Eudoraea sp. | reverse complement strand
AATCATTTATCCTGGTAGCTAAAGCATTTGAAGAAAAGCCGGCAAAAACAACAGAGTGTATCGCTCCAACCCTGGCGCAGGCCAATACAGCATAGGCCAATTCTGGAATCATAGGCAGGTACACACAAACGCGGTCCCCTTTTTTTATTCCGTTATCCTTGAGTACATTAGCCATCCTGCATACGCTTTCATGCAATTGCCCATAAGTAATATGCTGCGCTTCTTCTTTAGGATCATTTGGTTCAAAAATGATTGCAGTTGTATTGCGCTTAGTTGGCAGATGCCTATCCAGACAGTTCTCCGTTATATTAAGCTCTGCACCTTCAAACCATTTAATTTCAGGTTTTGTAAAATCCCAACTTAGCACCCTATCCCATTTTGAGCGCCAAACAAAATGCTCTTCAGCTATTTCTTCCCAAAAAGCTTCAGGGTTTTGTACAGACTTACGATAAACCTGAAAATATTCTTCTAAATGTTTAATGTGATAATTACTCATGCCAACTATATTTTAATCTGAATTTGCTTCCATAATACCGTCAGGTATTCGAATATTCTCCACCATTTCCTGGACCTCTTTTGGAGGATCCGGTGGAAATAAGGATATAATTATAGATACCATAAAGTTAAGCAACATAGCCACAGTACCAAAGCCTTCAGGAGAAATTTCAAACCACCAGTCTTTCGATGTCCCACCCCCAAACATATCGAATTTAAACTTTAGCATATAAAACAATATGGCTACAATACCTGCGATCATAACGGCCACCGCACCCTCTTTATTCATCTTGTTATAAAAAATACCCATTACTATGGCCGGGAAAAAAGAGGCAGCGGCTAAAGCAAATGCCTGGCAAAATTGAAAGGTACTGCAGGTATTTTTTCCAATGCCCTTTGGCTTTAGAATTACGACTCATATAACTATATATGTGTCTAAATATAGGTATTCCCAATAATTAATGGGTGTGTAAGATAAAATTTTTGATTTGCCTATTGAGATGTTATGCCTATAGAGGTATTAGATGCATTTATCTAACTAGCACGAATACTTTGCACAAGACCATTATTAATTAAGAAGTAAACTTAAAATATGAGATTGTAATTTAAGATAACTATTAATTGTCTCTCATTCTGCTTATGTAACTGTTCGAGGCAGAATGCCCCATTCTTACAAGAATTGATTATTCTGTCCTCTCCATAACCGATGGAATACAAAATATTTGAAGATGAAACACCATGCTGCTCTAAGTAGTCTTTCATGGCATCTGCACGTCTCTGTGATAATCTAAAATTAGTGGCACCTCCACCACGACTATCTGTATGAGATTCTATTCGCAATTGCAATTGAGGAAAACTTTTTACGGCAATCACAGCTTTGTCCAGCTCAGTAGCCACCTCGGGAGTTATTATATAATTGTTTTTTTGAAAATAAAACTTCTGCATTTTAATTACAGTCTGATCCTCTTTTTCTTCAACAAGGTCATCCAGTAACAGGAGCTCTATATCCACTATATTATTATCTTCAAGATCCTGAATTGCAGTTTCATCAAAAGACTGGATTGAAGCAGAGTATCGCTCTTTGGAAACCTCAAGCTTAAGCGATTCTCTCCATGGAATTTCCAACCTGTACGTGCCATCTTCCTTCGTGTAAAATTCCTTGATAAGGTTTTGGTCTGTATCGTATATTCTAACTGCTGCCTTTGAGACCCCCTCTTTTGAGTTTGAATTATTTACCTGACCTCTTAGCACCAATGTTTTCAGTCCAGGTTTTTCATCAACAGTAAATCCATAAATATCATCTTTGCCTTTGCCTTCTGCCCTATTCGATGAAAAATAACCGATAAGCCCATCTGTTGTATTGTTCTTGATTATGAAACCAAAATCATCCTCCTCCGAGTTAAGACCCAATCCCAAATTTATCGGAATACTGAAAAACTCATCACCCTGCATTTCCGACTTGTAAATATCCATGCCCCCAAGCCCGTAAAAGATGTCCGAAGCAAAGTAAAGACTAGTTTCAAAAACAAATGGTGAGACCTCGTTTCCGGGGGTATTGATCCTTGACCCCAAATTTATGGGTGCAGACATAATTTTACCTTCGTTAGTCTCTACGTAATAAAGATCTGTACCCCCGTATCCATCAGGAAAATTAGCTGCAAAGTAAAGCCTGCTGGTCTTCGCATCATAGAAGGGATAGTAAAAAGATGTGCTGGGATCTCTTAATAGGTACTGAGCGGTTCCATCCACAGAAGTCATCATAACGGCCAGGCTATTCTTACCATTTTCATCAAAAGTTAACTGATCATATTCTTCATTAGAGCTCACATAAAATACAGCATCCATGGTTTCAGAATAAAAAGGTGTTGCCTGATGGAAATCCGACGCCTGAATATCTAAAAATGGATTGGGGTTAAGGATCTGACCATCATTCCCTACCTTGGCTACAAATATTTCCAGGTATTCTTTTTCCCTGTTTTCTTTTTTCTTATTTGCTTTAATACTTCTGGCACTTGTAAAAAGTAATTTATCATCCTTGTAAAAAGATGGTGAAAAATCAGAAGCAGTACCATTGGAATTGATATTAAAAATTTGATAATCCAGGTCATTGGCCTTTTCAGACTCTTGTAGTTCATAATTAAATTCCGCGTTTTCCAATAATTCATTGGACAAAACATCGGTTTTTGTCGCTAGAAATGCCTTGACTCTGTCCTGACCGGAAGTTTTTGCCATGGCTTGCAACATATTATTAAAATGATAAGTACTTATCTTGGTATCTTCTCTATATACCTCAAGATAGGTTTCAGAAGCATTTTTGAATTGACCTGTTTGCAAATAAGAATCTGCCAAATTGAGTAATTGCTGTTTAGTTAAGGGTTTTTCGTTTTTCTCCTCTTTATATTCCAAAATAGCTTGTGAATATTTGTACTCAAAAAAGAAGTCATCTCCTTTTGATTTTTTATCCTGGGCAAAAGAAAAGCTGTTAACAAACAAAAAAGCAATCAGAATTAAGAATTTATATTTCATTGCCTATACGTTTAGAAAAACCTTGGTGCATCTATTTGTTTTGGTTTGCCCTTAAGATTCTCGTTTTTATCCTTTTTAGTTTTACTGCCTCTTCCAACATAAAACTTAAGTATTATTTCGTGTGAACCATTATTATATTTTCCTATGGGATTTGTGTTATAATCATAGGAATAACCCACAAACATACCATTGGATACCTGAAATCCAGCCAACCCGCTTACTGCATTATCAACCCTGTAAGAAGCCCCAATGGTAAAAACATCACTAATTAAAAAGTTAGCTGACACATTTACTGTTGCCGGTGCTCCCGAAATAAAGTTTGCTAAAAAAGCAGGTTTAAGTTTAAGCTTTTCAGATAAATCAAAAACATAACCTCCTATAAGATTAAACTGTAACTTATCATCTAAAACCTGAACTACATCATCATTATAAAGGCCGCCAGGCAAAAAGTTGGGTGCTGATACACCAATGTACCATTTGTCCTGATATAAAAATAAACCTGCTCCCACCGTGGGATAAAACTCGTTGATTTGTTCCCGGCCCAAAATAGGCTCTCCGGGGTTTTCAAAATTCCCTTTAGAAAAATCGACATCTAAAAATGAACCCCCTGCAGCAAGACCAAAAGACAATTTCGTGTTTGATGAAATGTTTATTTGGTATGAGTAAGAAATATTTACAAAGGTATTTGTTGTTGGGCCCAACTGATCGCTTTGAACATTAAAACCAAGCCCCATCTTGTCATTGGTAAAAGGATAATTAACCCCAAACCTGATGGTCCTGGGAGCACCCTCAATATCTATCCATTGTGCCCTGTACAGGCCTGTAATATCTATATTTTCTACCGTTCCCACATAGGCAGGATTAAAACTGCCAATATTGTACATATATTGGGTATACTGAGGTTCCTGCTGGGAATAACTGTTGCTAAACATGGCCAGTATAAAGCCAAGTAATAAAAAGATATTGCGATATAAAGATCTGCTTGAGGTACAAGTCATTATTTTATCATCTTATGAGCTGAATCCAGCCTTTTCTAATTTCTGAACCATCTCCTAAATCCAGTATATAAAAATATGTGCCTGTAGGTACCTGTTCACCATTTCTTGTGCCATCCCATGAATTCCCATCCGTCATGCCCTGAGCTTCGAATATCTTATTACCATATCTGTTAAATACCTCAAGGGAATTGCCGGGATAATCCTCCAGGTTATTAATCTTTAGCAGGTCATTTGTGCCATCGCCATTGGGTGAAAATTCATTAAAAAGGAAGCCGGGTTCTGTGTTAGTTGGCTCACTTACATTAACACGGGCAAATGCTTCCGGATTCGCGCCTGCCACCAGAGGAGGACTAAGTATGGTTGCGGTATTGCCCCAAATACCTGATCTGGGAACGCCTACAGTAATCCGCAGTATGGCCTGCTGGTTTAGCAGTAAGCTGGGTATTTCCCATAAGCCGGTAGCTCGCGTATAAACGCCTATGCTGGCAGTATGAGACAAATAAAAGAACTCAGTATCTACAGTGTCCGGTATTATATCTTCTACCACAATTTGAGATACTGTGCCCTCCAATGAAGTAACTACAATGGTAAATACAATTTCTGCTCCCACTAATGGGTTTGCGCTCTCCACAGTTTTTTCAATTAACAGGTTTACCTCTTCAGGCGCACCAATACTTAGCATTACAGTATCCTCGTTATTTGTATCATTGTTATCCAAAGGAAAAGAACTCAGAAGTGCCGCTGTGTTGGAATAAATGCCCTGATCTAAGACTACAGCGGTAATTTCCAGGGTAGCACTTTCCAAAGGCTGTAATTCATCAATTGTCCATTCTCCCAGAACATTGTCATATAACCCAAATAAAGTGGTTTCAGATACAAATTCAAATCCA
>CBDTVZ010000176.1:0-4920 GCA_965363995.1 uncultured Eudoraea sp. | reverse complement strand
GATAAAATAAGAGCAAAACACAGATAAAAAAATAGTAATCTCATAATGTTGATTTTTAGGTTGTTTAAGCCAGAAAGTTAGCAATTATAAATTTTGTAATGGCAAGTTGCCCATAAAATATTGAGGAAAGATTTTTGTTTTACATTTGGAAGTGAATGCATTTGGTATAGGAACTTCAGAGCCATACAAGGATGAAAATTAAATGATTATATTTATTAGGACCGTAATCTATATTATGAAAAGTCCTGCAGTACTTCTTTTTCTATTACTTCATATGCTTTTGGGCTATGTAGTATTTTCCCAACAGGACGGCAGTGCAAGTACAATTAAAGAAACTACGGAGCTTTTTAAAAATCAGGAACAACTGCAATTAAAACTAAAATTCTCCGCTAAAAACTTAAGGGAAAATACCAACGACAGCACTTATGTAACATCAATGCTATGGTACAAGGATGCAAATACAGAATGGGATTCAATAAATATTAAACTCAGAGCCAGGGGTAATTTTAGACGGGACAACTGTTATTACGTTCCATTGCGAATCAAACTAAAAAAATCAGCAACAAAAGGAACGCTCTTTCAGGGAAACAAAAAACTAAAGGTTGTGCTACCCTGTTTAGAGGGAAGAAGTGGCAATGACTATGTTATAAAAGAGTATTTAGCCTACAAGGTATATGAAGATATTTCACCCTATCATTTTAAAACCAGATTATTGGAGCTTGAATTTTATGAAGAGAAGGGACAGCGAATTAAGAAACACCAGATCAAAGCTTTTCTAATTGAAGATATTGATAATGTAGCAAAACGAGAGAACGGGAAACAGATAAAAAGGAAGATCCACCCATTACAACACAATGCTACTTTTGCGGTGGAAAATGCATTTTTTGAATATTTAATCGGAAATACAGACTATTCTGCAAGGGTTCAACACAATCAGCGACTGCTCTTTATTGATGATAAAATAATTGCGGTTCCCTATGATTTTGATATGTCGGGGCTGGTTAATACCCATTATTCTACAGTATCAAATATCCAGAATATACCCACTCAAATAGACCATGTTACACAACGTGCCTACAAGGGTTATAATCGTGATGAAGCAGTATTTCAAGAGGTAAGGCAATCCTATTTAGGTCATGAAATGCAAATTTTTTCTACTATAGATAGTTTACAAAACTATTTCCGTGATCCTAATCAATTTCGTAAAGCAAAAGAATTTATTGAGGATTTTTTTGAAATTCTGGAAAATGACAAAAAATTTGAAAGGAATATAGTCAACCGCAGCAGGGTTAGATAAGAAATTTCTTCTAAATAGAATGGAGATTAGTCTATTGCAAATGCAACTATATAATCACCCAGTTTCGTGCCGAGTTTTCCATGACCCCCGGCTGCTATGACTACATACTGTTTCCCATCTACATAATAGGTCATTGGCGTGGCCTGCCCACCGGCAGGAAGAGATTCCTCCCAGAGGAGCTCTCCGGTTTCTGTATTAAAAGCCCGAAAGTAGTTATCCAGGGTAGCAGCTATAAATACGAGGCCTCCAGCTGTTGTAATTGCACCCCCAATGTTTATGGAACCCCAGTTTCTTGCTTCAGGGTATTTATTTGGATCCAGCATAATGCCAAGAGGTATTTCCCATTTTAAAGAGCCATTGTTCATATCAACAGCGGCCAAAGTCCCCCACGGCGGTTGGGTTTGCATCATATAACTCCCATCAGAAGGCGTAAGGAGATAGTCTCTTGACATTAAATATGGGGTTCCTTCCTGTCGGCCAATTTCTGCTCTCGGATTATTTTTGTTAATATCCTTGGGGGCGCTATCCTTTCGTGGATGTAATTGAATTACTGCCGCGAGGCGGTTAATGTTGGTTACTAAAAGTTTTCTTTCAGGATCAAAACTCCCCCCACTCCAATTCATACCTCCTACATTACTGGGTGCTACAATGGTGCCTTGCAAACTTGGGGGTGTAAAAACACCCTTATTTGTAAGCTTGCTAATTCTGTCTTTTGCAATTTGCAAATGTTCAGGAGTCGGGCCCCAGGCATCATCCATAGTCACCTCCCTTATCCCAAAAGTTGGAAGTGCGGTTGGGAAAGGTTGCGTAAGCGAAGTTTTTTCCCCAGGGACCTCAGATTGGGGCACAGCCCGTTCTTCAATGGGAAATATCGGATCTCCGGTTTCTCGGTTAAAGGCAAAAATGTGTCCCATTTTTGTTAGCACAATTACCGCATCTATCTCCTGGCCATCCTTATCCAATGTTACCAGTAAGGGTTGTGCGGGAAGGTCATAGTCCCAAATATCATGATGCACCGTCTGAAAATACCAGGCCACTTCTCCGGTAGAAGCTTTAATGGCAACCAAAGAATTGGCATACAGGTTATCCCCTATTCTCTCCCCTCCATAATAGTCAGGACTTGGGCAGGAAGTTGGTATAAAAACCAGATCCCGTGCCGGATCCGAAGATAAAGGTGCCCAGGCATTGGCCGCTCCGCTTTGGTGAGCTTTAGATCCCTGCCAGGTGTCGTATCCGGACTCTGTTGATTTTCTAGGGATGGGATCCCAGGACCAGGCCAATACACCGGTTCGGGCATTAAATGCTCGCACAACGCCCTTGGGATAATCAAAGCGCTGGTTATCCCCCATAGTGGAGCCAATAACAATTAAATCATTAATTATAGCTGGTGGTGAAGTAACCTGGATACGACCTATTCCTGCGGTAAGATCTATGATGCCGTTTTCTCCAAACGAAGCTATAGGTTTTCCGGTATTGGCATCCAGGGCAAAAAGGCGGCCGTCAATAGTTGCCGCCAGGATTCGCATATAATTGGGATCTTCAGGATTCAATTCAGGGTCTATCCATTTGGAAACCCCTCTGGAAGTTATTTCTGAATAGTGTGCTTTTAAGTCCACTCGAGTATTAAATGTCCATAACTCTTCGCCGGTATCCGCTGTTATGGCTATGATTCGGTTGGTGGGAGTACTGAAATATAGCACTCCGTCTATCATTATTGGTGTCGCCTCAAAAGCCGCTTTCGAGGCTACATCTGTTCCCTCATAGGTAGACAATTCTCCTGTTTGGTAACTCCATGCGGGTTTTAGGTTTTTTATGTTTGACGTATTAATCTGATTCAGGGGAGAATACCTTATGCCACCGGGGTCGTTCCCGTAATTTCCCCATTGCCCTTTAGAATAAAAATCAATTTCTTTTTGAGCATAGGATTGAGTTTCTTTTTGTGCAATCCCGTGTAAATATCCGAGAAGCAGGATACTGAGAAACGTCTGTTTTATCATTGCTTTTGCGTTTTTAGTTAGGCTTAAGCTCCTCATCTATTAATGCCAATATTCCATCAATTTCATTTATTGCAGAAAGGTAAGTGTTGTCTTTTTCTTTCATAATCCTGACCAATAAAAACACAAGGTTTTGAAATTCGTTGGAAAAGATATGGTCTGGATTAAAGATTTCAGCGGTAATAAAATTTACGGTTGAAGTTATATTGGGGGCGGCGAAGTTCATCATCGCATCGTAATGAATATTCTCCAATCTGTTAATTTTATTATAGTTTTCTTCCAACCATCTAATACTGTTAATGATCTTTTGGTTTCTAAGCAACAGTATTTCGCCGCTATTTACCATAGTCTCATAAATATTACCTTCTCTGTCGAAATCGGAATAATTGAGAAGTTTTGTAGCTATAATCCCCAGGGTATCCATTTTAGTACGGTCGTTAGCTGTAATAATTTTATTGGCATATTCAAATTGGGCCATATAGCGATTGTTATAATTTATCTGACTCTGAATTGTTTTTTTATCTCCAATAATTTGTTCTCTTATATTCTCATAAGTTCTTATCTCTGCATTTTTCTTCTCCCTGTTTTCATTCCAATTATCTACCTGAAAAGCCAGGGTAATACCAATCATTACCAATAAAATTTCGCCTATGGCATATAACAGATATTTTTTTACGTTCTTGTCCTGAATTAATTGTTGCCTGATTCCTTGAAATAATTTCATTCTTCTTTTAAATTTTAATCCAAACAGTTGAAAGATAAACTTTATGAATTTACTAAAGTATTTTATGGAACCAAAGTATTGTTGAGTCGTTTCTATTAACGGGGAGAACAAAAAATGCTCGAATCAATTTAATGTTATATCGAATTATATTTTCTATTGATAAAAAAACAGTGTGTTCGGACAATAAACACTGGTATTCATCCTCGATGATTATGATTTTTACCTTTAAAGTTATATCCTGGTTAAATATCATTACATAATAAGACTTCTTTAGTAACCATAAACTAATTACATAATCACGTGAAAAAGGCTATTCTTTTATTCGTGACAATTGTACTAATGGTATGCTGTCTACTTTTTTAATGAAGAAGGAAAAATTGCTACTCAGGCGGAATGGTATGATACTGCAGATCTGTCTAAAGAATTTTAGGAATACATCCCATATTCCAGGCAACATATGTGCCAGAGTGCAGTTCCTAAAAGAAAATCCGACTTTTTACTAAAAGTCGGATTTTTATATATTATAATTCGTTCTATTAACAAGGTCAAGCGGTATGCCTATTAAAGTGCAGATTCAATATCAATACCCGCTTCCAGTAAAAGATTAAAAATAAGTCGGTATTCATCCTCATTAAACTCCCCGTCGGCGTTGGCCATCTCACTTAGCATCACTCCTAGTGCGTTTTTTTTATCGTTTGGCATGGCCTTAAGGACTTGTATACATTCCTTAGCAGTAATTTTCCTGGCTTCTTCTATAAGAACACGGTCAAATTTTAGAATATCCATTAATTGAGCAAGGAAGTCAATTTCACGTTTATCAACTTTTCCGTCTACCAGAATAACCTCATCAATGGCTTTTACTATGGCTAATTTTTCAGCTAAATTAAATTTCATTATTTCTTTTT
>CBDTVZ010000175.1:0-4924 GCA_965363995.1 uncultured Eudoraea sp. | reverse complement strand
TTATGTATTATCGGGAGGTGAATTGGGGGCAGCTGTGCTGTGCGATTCTGTTATTCGTTTGCTTCCTGGGGTACTTAATGATGAAACCTCTGCCCTAACGGATACCTTTCAGGACAATTTATTGGCCCCACCTGTATACACCAGACCCAGAGAATATAAAGGTCTGAATGTTCCTGATATTTTATTAAGCGGCAACTTTCCTGAAATTGAAAAATGGCGGGAAGACCAAGCAATGGAAAGAACTTTAAAGCGCAGACCTGATTTACTAAAGGATTAAAAAATAGTATTTCCGTATAAAAATTGCTTAAAATATCTTGTAAGTAATAATTTAAAGACTATTTTTGCAATCGGTTTGAAATCAACCTCTGACGAAGTCCGTGAATGTTGGTTTTGACTTAATTAAAATAAAGATCAATGGAATCCTTAGTAACATTTGTTGAAAACGAATTTGTCCCCAAAAAAGAATTTCCACAATTCGCTCCTGGTGATACAATTACCGTTTATTACGAAATAAAGGAAGGTGAAAAAACACGTACTCAGTTTTTTAAGGGGGTAGTTATACAAAGAAGAGGAACTGGTGCAACAGAAACATTTACAATTCGTAAAATGTCGGGCACAGTTGGTGTTGAAAGAATATTTCCTGTAAACATGCCGGCTTTGCAAAAAGTTGAGATTAACAAAAAAGGTAAAGTACGCAGAGCTCGTATTTTTTACTTTAGAGGTCTTACGGGTAAAAAAGCCAGGATCAAAGAAATTCGTTCCTAGGAAGTACACAGAATAAAAAAACCCTGATAAATATATCAGGGTTTTTTATTGTCCAAACAATAATAAATCTATTTTTTAAGCGCTTTTTTTCTCGAAAGCCAATATAGTTTTAACAATAATAGAAACGCATTCTAAGAGTTGATCCTCCGTTATTACCAATGGCGGCGCAAAACGTATTATATTTCCATGGGTAGGTTTTGCAAGTAACCCATTTTCTTTCAATACTAAACATATTTCCCAGGCAGTAGAGCTGTCTTCTGTATCATTTATGACTATAGCATTTAAAAGTCCTTTGCCTCGTACCAGTTTCACAAGCGCACTTTTTTCTATTAATTTTCTCATTTCAGACCGAAATAATTTTCCCATGTAATAGGCATTTTCAGCTAGATTTTCGTTTTTGACCACTTCCAAGGCAGCGATCGCCACTGCGCAGGCCAAAGGGTTTCCTCCAAAGGTAGAACCGTGATTCCCGGGTCGGATGACATCCATGATATCATTATTAGCGAGAACAGCAGATACAGGGAAAACACCTCCGGACAAAGCTTTTCCTAAAATCAATATATCAGGTTTCACTTCCGGGGCTCCACTACATAACTTATCAGTACAAGTACAATTACCACAAGAAGCTAATAATCGGCCGGTTCTGGCAACCCCGGTCTGCACTTCATCCGCAATGAACAAAACATTCTTTTGCTTGCATAGTTTATGTGCTTCTTTTAAATAGTCGTCATCTGGAACATAAACACCCGCTTCACCTTGTATTGGTTCAACCATAAATGCAGCAACATTCTTATCCTCCAAGGCTTCTCCCAGTGCATTTATATCATTATATCTGATTGAGAAAAATCCTGGAGTAAAGGGACCAAAATTCTCAGTAGCAATTGGATCATTGGAGGCCGAAATAATTGAAATAGTCCGACCATGAAAATTATTTTGACAAACAATTATTTTTGCCTGATTCGCATGTATCCCTTTTTTTTCATACCCCCATTTTCTAGCTAGTTTCATTGCAGTTTCTACCGCTTCAGCCCCTGTATTCATAGGTAATACACGATCAAAACCAAAGTATTCGGTTATGTATTTTTCGTATTTACCAAGCATATCATTATAAAATGCTCTGGAAGTAAGAGTTAATTTTTCAGCTTGTTCCTTTAAGGCGGAAATAATATGTGGGTGGCAGTGCCCTTGATTAACAGCTGAGTATGCTGATAAAAAATCATAATATTTCTTACCTTCTACATCCCATACATAAACTCCCTCACCCCTGTTCAGAACTACTGGTAATGGATGGTAATTTTGTGCGCCGTATTTAGCTTCCAATGCTATAGCATCTTGGGAAGATATCTTTTCTAATACCGCCATTTTCCTGACAATTTAAATAAAACTTTAGCTATTCCTTCTTTGGGAGAGAAATCATCCTATGCGGAAGCCCTAAAATACAAATTATGCCGCTATTTATGAAATAAGCTGCTTCTCTTCTTTATTTTTCAATCCTGCTAAGGGTGGCTATTTGTAGTTCTAATCGTTTGAATTCACGAAGAATATCATTCTTATCCATTTGCATCCAAACAAATAACTTAAGCATTCCCATGGATATCATACTCAAAAAACCGGCAGATGCCCATTTTATAAGTTCATTTGTGTTGTCTGTATTAAAAAACTGGACAATACAATAAATGAAAGCTATAAACATCAGCACGGTCACTACATTCATAATGATTGCTAACCATCCTAATTTTCCCCTATAAACCTCCCCAATTTTCCCAATCAGATTTTGTTCTTCCAACTGATCATAAAAAGCAGCTTCTTCTTTAGATAAGGTCTCTTTGATTAGTTCGTCAATTTTTTCTGTCTTTTTATTCATGATTTCTGTTTTTTAAAATTGTCTTTAATTTTTCACGGGCATGGTATAGTCTTGATTTTACCGTCCCTACTGATTTGTCTAAAATCTCACTGATTTCTTTAAGGGAGTACTCTTCTAAATAAAACAAACGAAGAACAACTTGTTGATCTTGAGGCAATCCCTTAATAACCCCATAAACTTTTATAAGATCAGATTCTTTGTGGTCTAAATCATTATCTACTTTCGGCTCGTTATAGTAATCCTGTAATTTTTCTCTATCTCTATGATTTTTATTTAAATAATCAATGGATTTTCTGGTGACTATCTGCATCGCCCAACTACCAAAACTGTTAGGTTTTTTTAAGTAGGGTAGCTTTTTGAAAATTATTCCCCAACTGTCCTGAACAATATCTTGAGCTATGTCTTTATCATAAGTGAACCAATAGGCGTGGTTACACATTTTTGAATTATATCGTTTTACTAATAAAGAAAATGCTTTCTTATTCCCTGATCGATATTCTAATACCAACAATCCTTCGAATATTTTTTTAGCGTTTCCCATATCCATTCTAACAATAGAGACCGATTAATTTGGAAAAGGTTCAATTATTTTTGACTTTTTTATCCAATTCCTCTTAAAGATAAGATTAAAGATTCGCTGTAAATAGTATTTTTGCCGCATGAGGAAAAGCAGAACCAGGGAAATTTTTGAGAATGTAGCCGTCATAGATGCAGGTGCCAAAGGAAAAACCATTGGTAAAGCACCAGATGGTAGAGTTATCTTCATCTCCAATGCTGTACCTGGCGATGTTGTAGATGTTCAGACCACAAAAAAAAGAAAGGCTTATTTTGAGGGTGTTGCGATTAAATTTCACACCTTATCTGATAAACGCACAGAACCTGTATGTGAACATTTTGGGGTTTGTGGAGGGTGCAAATGGCAACATATGGATTACCAGCACCAATTGTTCTACAAACAAAAAGAAGTTGAAAACAATTTAAGGCGAATAGGCCATCTGGAAATTCCGGAAATTTTACCCATAATCGGATCTGATCAAAAATATTTTTACCGGAATAAAATGGAATTTTCATTTTCTGACAGCAGGTGGCTAACCCAGGAAGAAATCGATTCAAAAAATGAAATAACAGATAAAAATGCAATTGGATTTCATATCCCGGGAATGTGGGACAAGATTCTAGATATTAAAAAATGTCATTTACAATCAGATCCTTCAAATGAAATACGCCTGGAAATAAAAAAATATGCTCAGGATAATGAACTTAGTTTTTTTAATCCAAGAAATCAAAAGGGGCTTTTGCGAACATTGATGATAAGAACGTCATCTACAAAAGAAATCATGGTTCTGATTCAATTCTATGATGATGACGAGGACAAACGAAACGGATTGTTAAATCACCTGAAAAATAAATATCCACAAATTAACTCTTTATTATACGTCATTAACCGCAAGGGAAATGACACAATTTATGATCAGAAAATTTACTGCCATTACGGCAAAGATTTTATCTACGAACAAATGGAAGGTCTTAAATTTAAGATCACGGCAAAGTCGTTTTATCAGACCAATTCCCAACAAGCCCACGAACTTTATAAAGTGGTCAGAGAATTGGCAGGTTTAAATAAAACGGAGCTGGTTTATGACCTTTATACCGGAATAGGTACTATAGCTCAATTCATTGCTTCGGAAGCTAAGAATGTTGTTGGAATCGAGGCGATACCGGAAGCCATTATAGCCGCCAAGGCAAATGCTCAGCAAAATGACATTGACAATGTAACTTTTTTCTCAGGAGATATGAAGAACATATTTAATAATGAGTTTGTGGCCTTTAACGGAAGACCAGATGTCATAATAACTGATCCGCCACGAGATGGGATGCATAAAGATGTTGTCAGGCAAATTCTTGAAATTGCACCAGATAAAATTGTTTATGTTAGTTGTAATAGTGCCACACAGGCACGTGATCTGGAACTTATGAAAGAAGCTTATCAAATAAAAAAAATACAACCCGTAGACATGTTTCCACAAACACATCACGTAGAAAATGTTGTACTTTTGGAAAAACGGATCCATTGATAAAGAAAGTTTGATATGCTTAATAAATTTGCTAAGTAAGTATGGAAAAAACAAGGGTTCTCCTACTGGTTCTAATAGTCATTATTTCCTTTACTGCCTGTGAAAAAGACGATATCTGCGTGGAAGGCGATACGCCTTTACTGATCATTGCATTTTATGATAATCAAAATCCGAGTGAATTAAAAGCCGTACCCAGTTTAAGAGTTATTGGTTTAGGTCA
>CBDTVZ010000174.1:0-4940 GCA_965363995.1 uncultured Eudoraea sp. | reverse complement strand
TATTCTGGACGCCTGAGAAATTGTTGCAGGTTGTATATTCGTCAGCTTTTCCCTGGCCTCAAAGGAAAGAGATTTCAACTTACTATAGTCGAAGTTTTCCGGAATTTTAATGTTTTCCAATCGTTGAAGTTTGTCCGCATTATTTTTTTCTTTAGCTATGTATCCGGCATATTTTACCTGGATCTCAGCCTGCTCCAATACTTCTCTATTTAAGTCATTATTATTTACATAATTCGAAACCTTTTCGAGTTTTAACATATGTGACATTGTTACCCCTGGCCTGGAAAATACTTTAAACATCTTATCTGACTGTTTAACCGGTGCCGAAGATACATCCTCTAAAATTGGGTTAATCTGCTCAGGATTAAAGCTAGTGTTTTTAAAAAACTTAATAAAATCATTAGATTTTTTTTCCTTTTCTCTCATTGCGAAAAGACGTTCCTCTTTTGCAAGTCCTATTGCATAACTTTTTGGGGTAAGCCTTAAATCAGCATTATCCTGTCGCAGGAGGGTTCTGTATTCGGCCCTTGAAGTAAACATCCTATAAGGTTCTTCAGTGCCTTTAGTAATAAGGTCATCTATTAAAACACCAATATAAGCCTCATCTCTTTTTAAAATAAAGGGCTCATTTTCATTTATTTTTAAATGTGCATTTATGCCGGCCATTATGCCTTGAGATGCTGCTTCTTCATATCCTGTGGTGCCATTAATCTGCCCGGCAAAATAGAGGTTTTGAAGCAGTTTGGTCTCCAGGGTATGTTTTAATTGAGTAGGTGGAAAATAATCATATTCTATAGCATAACCGGGCCTGAAGAATTTTACACTTTCAAACCCAACCACAGATCTTAACGCTTTGTATTGTATATCCTCAGGCAATGAAGTAGAAAATCCGTTCACATAGACCTCCACAGTATGCCAACCCTCAGGTTCAACAAATATCTGGTGACTGTCCTTATCGGCGAACCGATTTATTTTATCCTCAATTGATGGACAATATCTTGGACCAATACTCTTGATTCTTCCATTAAACATCGGTGAGCGATCAAAACCCTCCTTTAATAATTCGTGCACTACGGCATTTGTATGCGTCATATGACAATCACGCTGTTCCGTTAAAGTATAAGATTCTAAAAATGAAAACTTTTCCGGATTTAAATCCCCCGGTTGTAGTATCATTTTTGAGTAATCTAAAGATCTCCCATCCACCCTGGGTGGGGTACCTGTTTTCATGCGACCGCTTTTAAATCCGAAATCTGTCAACTGCTCTGTAATACCGGTAGCTGATTTTTCACCTGCTCTGCCCCCTCCAAATTGCTTATCCCCTATATGTATAAGTCCATTTAGAAATGTGCCATTAGTAAGCACTACAGCGCTAGCTTTAATATCCACTCCCAATGAAGTTCTTACTCCTATCACTTTATCGCCTTCAACCAGCAATCCATTAACCATTTCCTGATAAAAATCAACTAGCGGGGTCTTTTCTAAAGCCAGTCTCCATTCTTCCGCAAAACGCATCCTGTCATTTTGTGCTCTTGGGCTCCACATTGCAGGACCTTTAGATTTATTCAGCATCTTAAATTGTATTGCCGATTTATCCGTAATAACCCCACTATAACCGCCCAACGCATCAATCTCTCTAACAATTTGTCCTTTAGCTATTCCTCCCATAGCCGGATTACAGGACATTTGTCCTATAGTCTGCAAATTCATTGTTACCAGCAAAGTTTTTGAGCCTAAATTTGCTGCCGCCGCTGCAGCCTCAGCTCCAGCATGACCACCCCCTACAACAATTACATCATAACTCTTTTCAAACATCTTTTCACTTATTGTTTCACGTGGAACATATTAATTTTTTCATCCTCCTTCGCCTTCATTTCTTCTTTCTCATTTTTGCTTTTATCATTGTAGCCTAACAAGTGTAATACCCCATGAGCCATAACCCGCAGCAATTCCTTATTAAAATCCTCATCGAATTTAACCGCATTTTCTTTAACCCGATCTACTGAAATATAAATCTCACCTGAAATAACATCCTCTTCCGAATAGTTGAAAGTAACAATGTCGGTATATGTATCGTGTCCTAAATATTCTTGATTTAGCTTTATCAAATACTCATCAGAACAAAATATATAACTCAAATCACCCAAATGGGCCTTTTCGCCTACCAAAATATTATTAATCCAACTGGTATAATTCTTTCTATCCTCTAAACCAAACTTAGTTTCATAATGAAAATTAATCATCGCTTCTAAAATAACTCCTTACCCTTTCCTGATAATTTTGCCGCAAAGGTAATGCTTGCCTGTTTAAAATCTCAATTTCATTTTTATAATTCTTAAGTACATCGGGCCTTGTTAAAACAGGGTTTTGAAACTGTTTTGTGTTAGACTGACTCTCTCTTTCCTCCTTCTTGCCCTGTTTAAGCGCAGCATTCTCCAGTTTTAATAATTGATGCTCTATAAAATTCATTCTATCCAGTGTTCTTCGGGTTATTCCATTCTCCAGGAGGTCATTTTCAAAATCCTCCATTTGCTTAATGAGTTTTTTGGCAAGCGTTTTATCGCTGGCTTGTATCATGTCCTGTAATTGCTTTTCCAGTTGCTGTTTTAGATATTCCTGTTCTTTATAAATCTCATATATTTCCTTCATTTCCTCTTCACTTATACCTTCTTCTCCTCCTGCGCCATTTTCTCCATTTTTCCCCTTATCTCCTTTGCCCTTTATAGTGTCCCCGCTTTGGCCCTTATCACCTTCTTTACTTTTACCCTTATCACCTTGTTTCCCTTCCTGTCCTTTTTGACCAGGCTTTTGACCCTCGCCTTCTTTGCCTTCGCCTCCTCCTTCTCCACTTTCACCCATCTTACCCATTTTTTCTTTTAGTTCACCCTGCCCCTTGATTATGTCCGGTAGCTGAAATCCATCGTTGGGGTTCCCGGATCCAGATCCAGCCTTCATACTTTGCTGCATATTATCCAGTAGGTTGGCCAAAAAATTGGCCAGGCTATTTGAAGCATTCAAAACATATTGCTCGTAAGCTGCGCCTTGATATATCTTATTATCCGCTATGCTCTCAAGTGACTTATCTATATTGTAATAAACTTCAGTTATTTGTTCATTTACGAATTCAGACAATTCCGCCCTTCTTAAAGACAAGGCAAATAAACTATCATCTATATGTTCAAACAAATTTCGTAATTCCTTTTGTTTCCTGACGCTGCCAGAATAATTTGCCATATCAAAGTCTGAGCTTTCCAACTGATCATATAACCTTTCCTGCTTAAAAGAAAAAGTAACCAGGTTATCCAAAATTTGCCGTAACATCTCCGCGTCTTCAGTAATCGTCGACTCCCCACTCGAAGACCCCGAATCACTCAATTCCTCACTCATTTCCTGCATCTTCTGAGAGGCAGCTTTTTGTTTTTGTTTTGCTTTATTCGCAGATTCTTCCTGATTGCTGTCATTGGCAGATTGTTCATCGCCTTTATGTTTATTCAATTCATCCAAAGCCTCTCCCTGATCCTCTTTTATTCCCTCTTCTTTTCTCTTATCTATTTTCAGATCAAGTGGCTTTTTAAGATCTTTATTGTCTTGTTTAAGTTCCTCCAGCTCCTTTGCTAGATTTTCGAACTCCTTATTCAATTCCTTCTGTAAATCAGAACTTAACCTATCAATTTCTATATCGGATAACACCTCTTGTTTCTTAGCCAATTTCTCCAAATCCTTAGCCAATTGCGCCGCCTTTTCCGTAACATAATATCGCTTTGTTAATTCTAATAGTTGTTCTAAATTTCTTTTACTGTTTTGTTGTTTCTTGCCCATTTCCTCCAAACGCTTTGACAATTCCTCCTTGTCTATTTTGTCCGCTACCTTATTGAGTTCTTCCAGCAGCTTTTCGTTTTTCCTAGCCTCTATTTCCTGGCGTTCAAGGCGTTCCATGAGCATTTTACTGAGTTTATCCTCCTTGTCGGACGATTCAAGATTATCCTTTAATTGTTTACTAAACTTTTGCATTAACTGCTCCTGATCTTGCTGCTTTTTTAAGAAGTCCTTTACTTGCATCTGATCATTGAAATTTAGGCTATTCTTCTCTTTTTGCTCCCGATTTATCTCCTTTAATGATTGTTCTTGTTTCTTAAATTTTTCCAAGGAATTATCCATGGCTTTTATTATGGCTTGTTGTACTTCTAATTCTTTGTTATTCAGCTCATTATTATCCAATATAGTTGTCGTAAACAATTGTGTTTTAGACGTCTTTCCGTTGTGAATTTCATCATTGTCCACTGCTTCAAAATAGTAAGTATAAGCTCGTCCTTCTTCCAGAGTTAATCCAGTAGGAAAAGTGTAATAAAACTGATTATAATTTGCATTCGGAGTCCCTAGCTTAAGAATTTTTTTATCCTTTTTATTATCGTCTGCATAGCAAATTAAATTAATTGATCTAACTCTATAATCATCTGAAGCCTCTCCTATGAAATAAGCCATATTGGGATTTAAGGAGTCCGTAACTTTCTTCGCGGAAATTGAAGGATACGCATCCTTAATTACACGAAACTGATAATCGAGTTTCTCATAGTTAGCAACATTCCTATTTGAAGTAGCTAAGGCGTAATAAAATTCATTATAAATCGTCTTGCTAAGTGAAAATATGTTTTGTTTATTATTTAATGCGATAGTAGTGTCGTTGCTAATTAAAACAATTTCATCCGTATTAAGCCCTTCAAGTTTCCAGCTTACTCTTGTTCCTTCCGGAAAGGTTGCATTTCCGGTGCCTTTAAGGATATCTGAGGGTCTTTTAGTATATTCCGGATAATCCAAAGTAATTTCGAAGAATTGTATTGATGGTGTTTTCAAAGATTTCAATTCATAAATCCTTGAATCAACTTCGTTAGCCTTAAAAAAGAATTCCGTAGTAATTAAAGGAGCGGTAAAAGTATATTCAT
>CBDTVZ010000173.1:0-4957 GCA_965363995.1 uncultured Eudoraea sp. | reverse complement strand
CTGCTAGACGCACTGCTAATATTTCCTGTACCCCCTATAAATAATACCTTCATATTTTTCCTAAAGAATTACAAAGTACTGAATTATCCAGAACAGTCAATACTTCTGCCAAATAAAAATGTCAGGTAGATTTTATAATAGCTGCTCAAGGTGATTAAAGACATTTATATTCAATATTATGCATAAACCTCTAATTGATAAATCCTTACCTTAGGGTACTCATTAATGAAGAAATCGCCGTAAATGATCAATCTCGTTAGAAGAACAAAACAAGTTAAAGTTCTTACCTTCCTATTTGTAATTATTGGATTTACTGGCTGTTCGGGCACCCCGGAGAAAACCTCAATAGAACCAAGACCTAATATATTACTATTAGTAGCCGATGATCTGGGATATGCAGATCTGGGCTGTTATGGCGGGGATATTGCAACTCCCAATATTGATGGTCTGGCATCAAGTGGTATCCGTTTCAGCAGGTTTCATACTGCACCAATGTGCGCACCTACAAGGGCGATGCTTTTAACAGGCAATGATAACCATATTGCAGGAGTAGGAAGGCAGGCATTAAGTACACAGGTTTTTGGCTACGAGGGTTATATAACGAATAGAGTGGCTACTATACCTGCCTTGCTAAGAAAGGATGGCTACCACACTTATATGGCTGGTAAATGGCATTTGGGGAATGACAGGGAGGCCAACCCTCACCAAAAAGGTTTTGAACACTCGTTTGTTATGCTTGAAGGTGTTGGAAATCATTATAACAGCCAGGGAATATTTAAAGGGATTCCGGTTTCGCATTATACAGAAGATGGTAAACCCACTAAATGGCCGGAAGGTTCTTATTCTACTGATCTGTACACCGATAAACTCATTGAATATATCAATCAGAATAAAGATGATAAACGTCCATTTTTTGCCTATGCAGCATATACCTCTCCGCATTGGCCACTGCAGGTTGATGAGGCCTATTGGAAAAAGTACGAAGGCAGGTATGATGAAGGCTATGATAAATTAAAAGAAGAAAGATTGCTAAGTCTTAAAAAGGCGGGGATGATTCCGGAAAATGCGGCCTTACCTCCTACCCATCCTTCAATAAGACCCTGGAATTCCCTTTCGGAGAAAGAGAAAAAAAGAGAATCACGAAAAATGGAACTCTACTCCGGAATGGTAGATAATCTGGATGTGAATATTGGACGTATCATACAGCATTTAAAAGATATCGGAGAGTATGAAAACACCCTGATTATTTTTATGTCGGATAATGGGGCAGCAGGTGAAGACTATTATAACAATCCAGGGATCAGACCTTATATAAATCCCTATTTTAATAATGCCTATGAAACCATGGGGGAAGCAAATTCTTTGATTTCCTATGGCTCCCAATGGGCAGAAGCCGGTTCCTCACCCTTCAGATATTACAAGGAATATGCTACGAACGGTGGTATTATTGCATCCATGATTATATCTGGCCCCATGGTAGAACAGCAAAATATAATTGAAGATGACTTTCTAACGGTAATGGATATTGCTCCTACGCTTTATGACCTGGCCAAAATAAGCTATCCTCCGGAATTTAACGGGAATTCACTATTCCCCTTAAAGGGAAAATCACTTCTGCCATTTATTTCAGGTAAAGCAAAGACTATACATTCCAACGACTATGTTTTTGGTTTGGAGCACAGCGGAAATACTATGCTACGGAAGGGCTCTTGGAAAATAACAAATTTCAGCGATCCATTTAGTTTATCAGCATTTGAACTCTATAATCTAGATGAAGATCTTGGTGAAATGCAGGATTTAAAAAGTACAAACCGCCAAAAATACCAGGAAATGTATCAGGAATGGACCAATTTTGCCAGTGAAATACAAGTCCAGCTACCCGGCATTAGCTACGATTAAACTTATAAATTACCAACGCGATGGATTCCATACTTTTTATAGTAAGGAACATAATTTATTCCCATCATTAATTATGCACCCTCTTTTTTTGGTTTGGGAGGAAGTTTGAATTCCTCAGGTTGTGGGTCTATAGGTTCTAATTTCTTTCCCTGTAAACCCGGATGGTCTGCGGGGATAAAATTTGATCTAAATTGCCAGTAAGCGAAAGGCATAGGTGAAACTGGTTCCCCATCAGAATGATGAATATTCCCTCGATATGGATTCAGATATTCCCAGGCAATTTCTCCATCAGGGGTAACTTCAAAAAAGCGGCCTTTGGGACCTTCATTGATAAACGTATTTCCATTTTGCATCCGCTGTGCGCCTGATATAAAGCTTCCATAAAAAGAAAGTGTATCAGGGGCTATATACTTCCAAACAGGTTCCTCCGGCCCAAATTTACCGTCTTCCCCCTTGAGGTAGTTACCATTATTATCCATTGGGGGTTTTAATTCTAATACTGCCGAATAATCCAGACTATCCGGACCCATTGGAACATGATTGTTAAAGATCGTAAGATGACCTGCACCGGGTAGGCCTTTCTCAATCCATCGTACATCGTGCTGACCAAACAATTTCTGATTAGTGGAATCTCCATGGTTATAGTTTTCAGGGTTTCCCCAGCGGTATAAAAAGTCTCCGCCATGGCCCATGTTCCCGCCAGTGTGGCCGGTAGCTTCTTCCGTGGTTGTGCTGTGATCAATAATGAAGATTTCATCTAATCTTGGGGAGCTAAAGACAATTTGATCCAGTTCTGGATTGTAATTAACAGCATTTACATGATGAACATCAGCACCTCTGTTTTCAACTGTTTGGTTCTTCCATGCTCTTTTTAATTTATGTAATACCGCCATACTGTCATGGGAAATAAGAGGTGGTATTTTCCCGTTTTTATTAAAGTCAAGAAGTTCGGGATGTGCTGCAACCACACCATAGTTGTCCTTAGTTTCATCATAATCCTGTATTAAATGATCCCAGATATGCCATTCCCACACAATTTCACCGCCGCTTTTACCTTTTGGTTTTATTTCAACTATTTTATCAGGCCAAAGCCCGGCTTTTGGAGTAAATTCTGGCTTTCTCCCAGCCTGTAAAACTTCTTCCGCGGTTTTTGCTTCCCACGCAATAGTGAGAATATTACCATTTGGCAATAAAGCTATATCATGATGTGCAAGATATTCTTCAGTGGCGTATTCAAAATCCCATAGCATTTTACCGTCCCAGCTAATTTTTTGAAGTCTTCCGGCATTGCCTCCACCACCAAATACCGGAAAATCCGGATCTTCGGACTGTAGAGTGAGGGAACCATCATCATTTAAATAAAAACTATTTACCTCATAATTCCCTTTCCATTCATGAACTACCTTTCCATCACGGTTAACAAGGTAAGTAGAAGCAGAATTAGCCGGTCTGAATATCACATACCCGGGAGCAAGATCCTCGGTAGTTATTGTTAAACCACGTGGTATATAAAGCCCGAACATATTACGATCCTTTTTATCAGGAGCTTCAGTTATTGGTTTTTTATCAGTACAGTGAACCAGGATCCCGGTTAATATTAGAACGATAAGGTAAATCTGAAATTTTTTCATGGTTGGTTGGTCGTTTGAATGTTTCTTTATCACATAACTAATATTAAAAATTATCAATTAGTCCGTGGATGTCTAAAAATAAACTAAAAATTGAATTCCGTAAGGATAAGGGTGTACTATTTTTCGCCCTGCCTGGCCCTTGATAATTTAAGCTTTACACCGATTAGAGTTTGTTTTTTATTAGTTATCTTACATTAAAGTACTTAAGATCAATGAATACAATCCTTAGTAATATTTCCATCATTATTTTAATGATCTCATGTTCACCAAAGCAGGAATCTATGAAACATATATTTTATTTACATGGTATGATTATAGAAGTGCAAGGCATTAATGCGGTAAGCCCTCAATTTGGGCCCTATGAGTATACCATCATTGTTGATTCACTCAAGGCAATAGCTGCGAAGGTTCACGCGGAAGTTCGCACGGAGAATACGGACTTTTACGAATTTGGTAAAAAAATATCAAAGCAAATAGACGATCTTATAGTAAAAGGGGTGGCACCTTCAGATATAACAGTAATTGGGGCATCCAAGGGAGGTATGATTGCCATGTACATTTCCGATATGAATGTCAATAAGGTGAATTATGTGCTTCTGGGTTCGAGCAGTGATTATACCCGGAAGACTTTTGACTGGAACCTGCATGGAAATATATTAGGGATCTACGAAAAATCAGATACTGTTGCCGGTAACAATTACCAATACTGGATAGATAAATCTACAAATGCCTCCAAATTTGAACAGCTACAGATAAATACAGGACTTGGGCATGGGTTTTTGTATACGCCAAATAAGGCCTGGCTGAATCCGGCGAAGGAATGGATGACTCAACCCCATTAAACTTAGATTATTGTTTTGCCCTTTATCAACAGAAGTAATAACCGGGGAAAACATTGTATTACTCGATTGTGAAGCAAACAAGTTAATTTTATTGACTTAAACTAACTCTTAATCTTACAAGGTATAAATATCTATATTATAATGTAATACATTTAAAATCTTCGGCTAATATAATCTCCCCATCAAAGTTATCCTTTACAAGTTTTATGCTTGAGTTTATCTGAAAGAGACTAAATTCTTTGGCACGTGCATGGGTAGAATCTAATTTCATTAAGTGACTTAAAACCAGGCGTTGGACACCCGATTCCTCGGCTACTGATCCTACTTTGCTTGGTTTAGCATGAAGGTTTGTAAATGGTTTGTCAGCTGCTTCAGAAATAGCCAAATGTAATACCAGAAGGTCTGCTCCCTTTACAAAATCGATAAAACCAGGAGTATCAAGAGTTTGATCTGCTCCAAAAACAATACTCTTGTTGTCTATGGTCACTTTATAGGCCAGTGTAGGTTTATTGGCATGGTTTACCCCAATAGCAGTTACCTCGAGCAAATCATCCTTATAGATCGTTGTAATAGAATCTTTTTGTG
>CBDTVZ010000172.1:0-4964 GCA_965363995.1 uncultured Eudoraea sp. | reverse complement strand
ATTTTCCAAAATTATCTGAGGTTAACCAGGGGAATCTTACGCAAACCAATCCGCCAATAAGTACGGCCTGGGAAACAGTTTCTAATGTGGAACGCGAAATGAACTTCGCCTTAACCGTAAGAGATAACGCAGCAGGAGGGGGGCAGGTAGCTTCAGAGCTGGTAAAGCTTGATGTTTTAAATAGCGCTGGACCATTTATTGTAAACTCTCAAAACACAGCGGAGACCTATTCGGCTGGATCTGTGCAGACCATCAGCTGGGATGTGGCCAACACCAACAAAACACCAATAAATACGCAAGAGGTTGATATATTTCTATCTACAGATGGTGGCCTGAGTTTTCCAGTACAGCTGGCAACCGCAGTTCCAAATGATGGCAGCCATGAGGTTATTATTTCAGGCAATAGCACTACAACTGCCCGTATCATGGTTAAGGGCACAAACAATATTTTTTTCAGTATGAACTCTACTGATTTTGTAATTGAGGATTCTGAAGTTATCTTAAATTTTGCAGACCTTAATTATGATGTTTGTGAA
Source organism: uncultured Eudoraea sp. (assembly GCA_965363995.1). GTDB lineage: Bacteria > Bacteroidota > Bacteroidia > Flavobacteriales > Flavobacteriaceae > Eudoraea. The sequence continues at coordinate 4,428 of CBDTVZ010000172.1, read as the reverse complement.
CCCAATGACCTTGTGGTGCCGTTTATATATGAAACCTATTTAGGGTTTAATGAGGAGGTTACTTTTAGTGTTCAGGGTATGCCTGCCGGCCTCACCGCAGTTTTTACACCACCAACTGCAACAATAAATAACACTCCGGTTTCCATTACTTTTTCTAATACAGATCTTGTTCTTCCCGGGAATTATCCCATAACAGTAACAGCCACTTCTTTGAGTATCACTAAAGATGTAACATTAAATATTAATATTAGCGATGCTAACTTCTCAGATGTGGTTTTACAGACTCCCATTGATATGGCAGCAGGGGTAGGTTTGCAACAACTCCTTACCTGGGAGTTGAATGCGCTGTACGCCTCATACGATATAGAAATTGCCACAGATATGCTGTTCACTTCAGTTATTGAATCTGCCAGCGATGTTATTTTTAACACTTATTTACCGGAAAATCTACAGGAAGAAACCACTTATTACTGGAGAATAAAACCAAAAAATTCTTGTGGGGAAGGAACTTTTAGCCCACCATTCAGCTTTACTACCATAACAATCAGTTGTGCTATTGAAATAGCAAAAGATCTGCCTGTAGATATAACCTCTATAGGTACACCAACAGTAACTTCTATAATTACATTCTTAAATGATTTCCCGATAACTGATGTAAATGTAGGTTTGGAATTAGAACATAGCTTTCTGGCAGATCTGATAATTAGTATTACATCGCCCCAGGGTACGCAGGTTATTTTGACTTCCAACTCTTGTGGGGAATTGGAAAATATTGATGCCGTTTTTGATGATGACGGAGATGCTTTTATCTGTGGTGGTGGAGCGGCTGCAATTAGTGGTACAGTAAGCCCCTTGGGTTCATTGGCCTCCTTTAACGGCGAATCTTCTTTTGGCGAATGGATACTAACAGTTTCTGATACTGCCCCGGCCGACGGGGGCAGCATTAATAACTTTTACCTGGAAATCTGCGTTGAAGGTGAATTGAGACCCGACGATGATGGAGATGGGGTTTTTGACGATGGAGATGACCTTTGCCTGGGAACACCACCGGGAACCGAGGTGAATACAGACGGTTGTTCCGTTTTTCGTTTTGCTGCGGATAATTTTAACCTTGCAATAGAAAGTGAATCCTGTATTACCAGTAATAACGGATCATTTGAAATAACTGCTGTAATGTCAATGGATTACACGGTTAATGTATTGGGCAACGGGTTGAATATTACCGAGGACTTTACCAAGGATTATAAATTGGAAAATTTAGCTTCGGGCGCTTACTCAGTTTGCATAACTGGAACAGACGGAGTAAATACTTTTGAGGAAATCTGTTTTGACGTAGTAATAAATGAGCCCGAACCTTTAGGTGTGAGTTCTGTGGTCTCTTTAGATGGGCTGCAGACAATTCTGACATTATCAGGTTCCCAATTGTATAATATTGAATTAAATGGGAGCCTTACCCAGACAGAGGGCTCAGAAATTGTGCTGGATCTGAAGCAGGGGCTAAATACCCTAAAAGTTTCTACTGATCTGCCTTGTCAGGGGGCATATGACGAGACCGTCTTTATTCCCGCTATTCCTGTTATATATCCAAATCCGTTCGTTGAGACTTTAAATATATTTTTAGGACCAACTACGGGTCCGGTGGACATTGCCGTTTTTACATCTGATGGCCGACTTGTCAGCAGTCAAAAGTATGCTGGTAATGAGGATACACTGACACTTAATTTAGCCGGATTACCTTCAGGGCTGTATTATGTAAATGTCGGAGGAGAAACTCTTAAAGGAACCTATAAAGTATTGAAGCGATGAGAGTTATTTTAATAGTTTTCATAAGCCTGCTTTTTACTTCCTGTAAAAAGGACTCACCCAAGCCACCTTCAGCGGCGGTTTTAGTTTTCCCTTTGCAGAACTCCCTCTGTACCACAGGTGTAAGTATAACTCCGGCCACAAGCAGGGTAGAGTTCATGTGGCAAACCGCGAACAACACAAGCACCTATGAATTAAGGCTAACGAATCTTTTAACTGATATTACCCAAACGGTTAGTACGCAATCCACCAGTGCAGAACTCACCATAGAAAAAGGAGCTCCTCATTCATATTTAGTTATTACCAGGAATACAGAAGTGCAGGAAACTGCATCAAGTGCAACCTGGCAGTTTTTCAATGCGGGTTCCCAAATTACCTATGCTCCCTTTCCTGCACAAATAATAGCACCTTTATCCGGGTCTTCAGTGGTGCGGGATATCAACGGAGAAATTGTTTTGGAATGGTCCGGGGCAGATGTTGATAATGATATTGTGGGTTATGAGATATTCCTTGATATAGCTTCTCCTCCGCAGGCTTTAGCAGCTTCGCCCGCATCTTCAGTATCCAGTATTAAAATAAATACTAGTGCTAATACGGTATATTATTGGAAGGTGATCACCAAAGATGCTGAGGGAAACAGTTCAGATTCAGGGATTTATTCTTTTCGGGCGTTATCAGATCAAGGCAATTAGGTTAGTAGTACCAGTAAGTGTGAAAAAGTGGACTAGGTATTGTTATACTCATTCATGGTTATCTTTACTCCGGCCAGGACAAAAGATGAGATAAGTTCATTGGCTCTCTCCAGCCGTTCAGGAAGTACACGTTTTTCTTCATCATTCCATTTTCCAAGGACATAGTCTACTTGTCTTCCCTTATTAAATTCAGAACCAACTCCAATTCGCAATCGGTTATAATTCACAGATTGTAAGCTATTTTGAATATCCTTAAGACCGTTGTGGCCGCCATCACTTCCCTTAATTTTTAGCCTCAGTGTCCCAAAGGGGAGGTTTAAATCATCGGTGATGACAAGAATATTTTCTATTGGAATTTTTTCTTTTTCCATCCAGTATTTTACAGATTTACCACTTAGGTTCATATAGGTAGATGGTTTTAAACATAAGATACTTCTGCCTTTTATTTTAAAGGAACCCAAATCTCCTAATTTCCGGGTCTCAAAGGAGAATTTTTGTTTTTCAGATAGCTTGTTAAGCACCTGAAAACCAACATTATGCCTGGTGTCGACATATTCATCACCAATGTTTCCCAAGCCAATTAGCAGGTACTTTTTCATGGAATCTGTTTCTTCTAATAGTCGTTTTTCCTTCCCAAAAAGAAATTCAAAAAATCTTTTCATACCCTCAATTGGTTAGGGGTAAAAATACAAAAGCATCCCGAATCCTGATATATACGGACGGGATGCTTAGTATGAATAGTCTTAACTTATTTATTCGGCATCTTTAGCTGGGGTTTTTCCACCTTCTGAAGTAGTTTCTGTTGCACCTTCTTCACCTTCTGCACCTTCTTCACCTTCTGCACCTTCTTCTCCTTCTAATCCTTCTTCATCTTCAACTTCTTCTTCTATGACTGCACGGGCAGTTTTAACCTGGACTACCACGGTAGAATCTGGTTGTAGAATTGAAAATTCATCATTTAGCAAGGATTCTACCAGGATGTTATCTCCAATTTTTAAATCGGAAATATCTATGTCAAAGAAATCGGGAAGGTTATCCGGTAAGGCTTTAATAGTTAGTGTTCTATTTCTGAATAGCAGGCGCCCCCCATTTTTTACTCCCGGGGAACTACCTTGTAAACGAACAGGAATTTCCATTGAAACCTCTTTGTCGTCAAACAGTTGGTAAAAATCTACGTGTAGAATTTTATCAGTTACAGGATGAAACTGTATATCCTGCATTATTGCTTTTAATTTGTCACCTTTATCCAAATCAACCTTTACAGTGTGGGCTTTTGCAGTGTACACTAATTTTTTGAATGCTAATTCATCCGCTGAAAAGTGTAATGGTTTTTCCCCTCCGTATACCACGCAAGGAACCTTTCCAGCATTACGCAGGGCCTTCGTTGCCTTTTTGCCCACGCTTTCTCTTTCTGATCCTTTGATTGTAATTGATTTCATTATCTAATTTTAATTAATATTTACATTAAAAATTTGGACGAAATTGAGGTGTTGTGATGAACTCTGTGCATAACGTCTGCAAACAGCTCGGCACAACTCAAAACTCTTATTTTTCCACTTTCTTTTTTGATAGGGATAGAATCTGTAACGATCAATTCTAACAATTGCGACTTTTCTATTTTTTCATAGGCATTACCTGATAACAAAGCGTGGGTGGTTATAGCCCTTACGCTTTTAGCGCCTCGTTCCATCATAAGATCGGCGGCTTTGGTTAATGTCCCGGCGGTATCCACCATATCATCTACTAATACTACATTTTTATCATTTACATCGCCAATAAGTTCCATATGCGATATTACGTTGGCCTTTGATCTTTGTTTATAACAGATCACCACATCGGATTTGAGTGCTTTGGAATAGGCATAGGCCCTTTTTGAACCACCCATATCGGGAGAGGCAATGGTAAGGTTGTCTAAATTAAGGCCTTTCAGATA
>CBDTVZ010000171.1:0-4965 GCA_965363995.1 uncultured Eudoraea sp. | reverse complement strand
GAGTCCAGATCATTTTCAAGAGGAAATCCGCATGAACGCGACACGTATCCTGCTGCACCTCCTCTAATTACATCAAGACCATACTCCCCAAAAACATCACCTTCTTTGGTGTCTTCAAAAATCCAACTAGCTCTCGGGTTTTTAGCATCTTCCGTTTTGGTATACGGGCTAGAACCATCGAAGACCATACCAGTTGTATGCACTCCAAAGTCGGCATGTGGCGCTTTTCCAGACTCAATAGTCATCCCACTTCTATCTCCGCTTTCCGAGTATCTTTCACCCAATGCACCAAAGTTTTTGCCTACCAATACGTTTGAATTAGCAGCGTGTAGGTCAGTCCTCCAAAAGAATCCATTACCTCCAATGTACATTAATCGACCTCCATTTCGAGTATATTGTGCAACTGCATCATAGACTTTTCCTGAAGGGTATTCAGGGTGTGTTGAACTTATAACTACTGGATAATCATCTAATATGGCGACTCCTTCTTCATGAATAAGCCCATCAGTAATAATATCATACTCGTACTCCAAAGCTTCCAAGAAACTTGTAATATGCGTATCTTGAACAAAGTCATACACTAAAATACCGTTTGGCTTCAAACCTAAATCAGGTCTTGATCTTGAGCCATACGTAAACTGAGTACCATCTACATGTTTGTTGTAAACACCACCTGTAGCATGGGCTTTATTTTCCTCTAAAAATCGTCCATCTTCTTTATTCCAGTTATGCCCAGGATAATTCTTTTTGGCATACACCCCAATACTAATATTGGCATAAGCCACGTAGTTAAAATCAGACAACCATAAAGCAATTTTAGCTGTTGTTTTTCCTTTAGGCGGTGCAACAAAGAAGGTAATGTATTCATCAAATCCATCTTGTGTTAATTTTGCCGCATAAATTCCTGATTTTAAATCTTCAGGAATGGTGTACGTAAAATCTGTTTTCCACTCCGCATCGGCCAAATCATCTGCGTGAAAATGGATGGCATTATAGCCACTCACATCATCTTGCCAGTTCACCGTTTTTTTGTCCCAAAATCGACCACGAACAGCACGTTCAGGAATATTTACTGCTATACCGTTTAGTTTAAATTTTCCTTCATCTAAAATAGTACCGGTACCCATACCTTTTGAAAAGTTCCAATAGGCAATTTGTGATTTTAAAAGCTCTTTAGGTAGTGCCTCTTGTTTGATACTTTCAAGGTCTTCACCCGTCAATTGTTTATTAAAAACACGTATATCCTGAATTCTTCCGTTAAACACATCCATTGGCTTTGGAAAGGTTCTTCCTTCTTCAGTCACTCCTGAATTTAAGGCAGCCAAACGCAATGTTTTTGCTTGTGCAAAGTCATCGTCAAGCGCTATGGTTTTAGAAACATTTTGCGCAACAAATGTGTCTCCCGCACTCCATGGTGTTTCCATGAGATGCACAGTCACTGTTTTTTCACTTGCATTTACACTCAATGCAATATAGGCCCAATCCCATGTTTTAATGTTGATGTCAGTTGGATACTGTTTTAATTCTTTTCCGTTACCGTGAATAAAAACCAATTGCCCTTCTTTATCCAATTGCAATGCCCAACCTAACCTTTCACTCATACTTATTCTACTGAATAGTGTTTGAGATTCTAGCGTCGTCGCTATATTTACCGTTGGAGGATCAAATGGATCAACAGTTTCTGGGAAAACATACTCGCTTGGCAAAAATGTTGGATAAAAGTACCCTCCGATGGTAAACGTATTAACCTTATCCAGTTTACTGGCATTGTCAATATTTACGTAAGATCCAAGCTGTAACTCTTGATTGGCTAATGCTTTCTGGCCTTCAAACGAACTTTTTACAGGCACCGTTTTAAAGAGCTCTCGGTATTTCGATAAGCTATCGCCATTAACTATGCGCACTAATTGCGCGTAAGCGCCATTGCCTTTAAAGCTAGATACTTTAAATTCAATGTCATCTCCTGGACGTACCGTATGTTTACTCGAATACCCTATTAGTGTGCGTTCCTTGAATTCTGTTTCTTCAAATTCTGCCTTTTGAGCAACTGCTTCATTACTCCAAGCAAATAGCCATGTAACTATAGCGCAATAGAGTAGCGATTTTAAGTTTAATTTTTTCATAAGTAATTTTTGTTAGTTTTTTATTTTTCAGTTTTAAATTTAAAATATTCTATGTTCACTAGTTTTTTCCGTGCCATGAAGAGCAGTGGCACTAAAATAAAGGCTAAATCCCATAAAATAGGATTAACATAAACAAGACCAGCTGCTAAAATTGCTATTGCCGGTTCTGTTAAGATTTGACGTTTTGTATCACGAATAGTTTCATCGGCTACACTATCGTGTAAAAGACGGTGCTTGGGGTTCGCAGCATAATTATAACTTAAGAAGGAAAAGACACCAATTAAAACCATATTGATACTTAAAAATACCCGAAGCGCAATATTCTCAGGAAAACTTTCTATATAGGTGTTCCAAAAAGGGATAAGCATGATACTGACTAAAAAAAGAAGTTGAAACCAAATAAAAGTTTGATTAACAACTAGGGTGGCACTAAAATGCTCTAAATGCTTCATCCAATAGACTGCAATAATTATAAAGGATATAAAAAACACCCACATGCTGTTCAATTGTTTGAAAAGAAATGTAGCAAGCTCTTTGGTATCTGTGATTTCACCGGCCCCAGGAATCTCAATATTGAGAATCATAATGGTCATGGCGGTTGCAAAAATAATATCTGCTAAAAAGCGCAGCCGCTTTCGCCATTCTTGCACCCCTAAGTTTTCAAGTGTTTCTTTCATTATGGTTGTTTTTCAATTCATTAAAAACCTAAATATGGCAATAAAATGTAATATAATTTTTTAAATCTACAACTTGGGCATAATATCTTTCATGTCCTGCTCTTTCTTATCATCTAGATTAACATGAATAATCTCATCACCTATTTTTGAAAAGTCAATTTTCTTTATATCCAAGGTTCTAACCCTTCTGTTATGTTGCGTATGGTAATATAAGCTTAGGTCGGTAAGGTTCCATGCTGTGGTCCAAATCGTAGAACTCCGCATTAGATCGTCCGAAACGCTTTCTCCTTCAGCTGCTCCTGGGCCTTGTGGTAAATTAAAGTTATCCAGAATTCTAAATAGTTCATATATACCTTCCTGGGCAGTAGGTTATTAAAAAGGAACTGCATTTAGGAAATTCGACAGAATTTCCGCGACAAACTCTAACCACTTTCTAGCAATTAAGAATACATGGATGGTGTGGCAAGTAGTACTTTTTATCGAGTTTGAATAATTCGATTAAATTTCTTGTCCGATTTCATGTGGTTTATAAATTTATCCCCAAGCACACAAACCTTAATTTTCTAAGCAAATCTTTTGTTATAATCAAGAATCGACCTAAGACTAATCGTTAGCAATAATTCGCTTTGGAATACTTCTTTATTTATCTAAACAGAAAGAATACCTTGCTAATGAAAGGAAAAATAATCTTGCTGATTATTGCTCTAAGGATTATTTCTTAACTATTTCGAAAAGTTGATTATTGCATCCAAGGCCTCATCAGCATTCTTATGAATAAAGTTGCCTTGATAGCCGATGGTTGTGCTTAGGTGAGTATGTCTATATAATTTCTGGAGCATTTGAGGTGAAACTTTATCACCGGCTATATTTCCAAAACTATGACGGGCAATATGATTGGTAATTTTTTTGTCGATTTCTGCAAGATTTGCTATTGTGGTCAGATTGGAATTTAGTCTTTTAATCGATGTTTTGATTTTGGAATAAATAGCTTTTGAATCTTTTAAAGGTATTGTTTTAAGTTCTGGAAAAATATAATCAGAATTAGTTATTTTATCCTCATGATAATACGAAAGAATAGTGATTACAGGTGCTGGTAGCTTTAAGGAATCGGCTTTGTCATTCTTGCTCATTTTGTAATACAATCTGTCGACTACAATATCACTCCATCTCATTCTTAAAACGTCCGAAATCCGTATTCCAGCAAGATAGAATGAGAATAGGAAAACATTTCTCGTGTGCCACACAGAGGTTCTCTGGTCTAAATCGAGCTCCTCGATTTTACGAATTTCATTTTCATCAAGACCTATTTTAATCGTCTGCGGGTATTTAATTTTTATTTTGTCTTTCCCGAAGGGGTAAAACTTTCTATCTACTATTTTCTTGCTAATGGCACTGTTATAGAGTAATCGAATCATGACGAAAACGTTCATAACTGATCGTTCAGATAGCCCAACAGTGTTGCGTAGATAAATTTTCAGCTTCTTCAATAAATTTTCATCAATTTCTTCAAACTCTAAGTTGCGCTTTTTGGCAAATTCCTTTATCCTATTGATTTTACTCCGATCAGATATGGCTCTATTATAATTTTTGGCTTCGAATAAATCTTGGACGTGTTCATCCGCAAGTTCGAAAAATGATAACCTTTTAGTATTCTTCCGGATGGAATCAATAATCTGTTTTGCGGAATAATTCTGTTTTGAAGCTTCCATTTCAAAAATGACATCCTCAATTTCATCATATTTTTTTCTGATTAACCTATTCAACTGCTTATGTCTCGAATGGGATGATTTTACTTTTCCGCCTTGCACATCCCAAAATTTTGGTTCCACTTTCTGCCCTAAGTGGTAGTAGCTACGTTTTCGATTAACTGTAAGCCGCAGAGCTAGTCTATATTCCTTGTTTCCCTTTGTGTCGCTTTTAGTGTGTAAAACTGTTTTTAAGGTTGCCATATTTGACCCATTTTCTATAAAGATAAACATTCGGGGTAACACATGGGTAACACATTTTATGGTTTCATATCGATTCAAATGAGTTTAAATAAAATTATAAAACACTAATAACCAATAATTTGTGTCATTATGGTGTGATTTGGTATATTAAAAAGTTGAACTTAGGATCTAGTGCCGAAAGGTGTGAGAGTTCGAGTCTCTCCGCCTGTACAACAA
>CBDTVZ010000170.1:0-5035 GCA_965363995.1 uncultured Eudoraea sp. | reverse complement strand
TTTCACGCTATCGGAACATTTAACTTAAACCCATTTTTTGGAAAGGACTGGGAAGAGCGCAAGATAAAAGAGATCATGCGAGAAGATGAACATAAAAACAGATGGGAGTAAACTATTAATAAAAAATTATATTAAATACCATACTAATGAATATTGAAAATAATAATAAGCTCGAAAGAGCTAAGAAAAGAGTGCAAAAGATAAAAGGATTTTATATACATTTAGCCGTTTACATTGTAATCAACTCTTTTATTCTTGTGAATGTTTATATAAGCACTATGGCTGAAGGAGAAAGTTTCTGGCAATTTCCTACGTTTTTTACCTTGATATTCTGGGGAATAGGACTGGCATTTCACGGGGCGCATGTATTTAATTACAACCCGCTATTTGGAAAAGAATGGGAAGAGCGCCAAATTCAGAAATATATTGAAAAAGACAAACGTGAAGCTGAAAAATTCAAATAGTAAAAGCATTTTGGTCAAGTATTCGATTATTTTGAAAATAATAGCAATTGATTAAATCATAAGGATGAATGTATTGATAATTGAAGACGAAAAACCCGCGGCAAGGAGACTAGCGAGGTTGCTCACTGCACTTAATGTTAATGTGTCTACCTTGCTTCATTCTGTAGAAGAAGCTGTGGAGTGGTTTCAGAACAATGAGCATCCGGATTTGATTTTTCTCGATATTCAATTGTCGGATGGCCTATCCTTTGAAATTTTTGATCTGGTTGAGGTTAATAGTGCCATCATTTTTACCACGGCTTATGATGAATATGCATTACAGGCATTTAAACTTAACAGCATAGATTATCTTCTAAAACCAATTGATGATGAAGAGTTAGAGAGCGCTGTCAGAAAATATCAAAACCTGAAACCTGATCATGATCAAATAAGTCTGGATTTTGAGGATATAAAAAAATTACTTGTCAACCCACTTGAAAGAGAATACAAAAAAAGATTCACTATTAGAGTTGGCCAGCATCTGAAAATTATTAATGCCGATGAAATTGAATGTTTCTATAGCGAAAATAAAGGGACATATGCTGCAACTAAAGAAGGAAGAAACTATCTTCTGGATACTACATTAGAAAACCTTGAGAATGAATTATCACCACAAATATTCTTTAGAGTGAGCAGAAAGTTCTATATCAATGTCAATCACATAAAAGACATTATTTCATACACCAATTCTCGCCTAATAATCAAATTAAACCACTATAATGAGCAGGAAATAATCGTTAGTAGGGAGAGGGTTAAAGATTTTAAGTTATGGTTAGAGTAACGGATATTAAACATCTGAAATAAAAGTACTTAGGCATCACTATAGATTTTTCTTATAGTTGGCTTTTTGTAGCTTTTCAGGACTTTTTATCCACTCTGTTATCATCAAAAGCAGAGGGCAGTAATTTAGGGATTAATTTAATAAAAATAGGTAATAAAACTGCTCCTCCGGGTAATAAAAATATAGCCAGGGAGGGTATGCTTTTAAAAATATCTATAAGCTGATTTTGAACTTTTTTCTTTTCTTCCGGACTGAGGTCCTTGACCGTTGACTTGGAAAGTAGCTGCATCAATTCTTTGCTCTCTGATAATTCTTTTTGAAGTCTTTTATTATTTCTTAAAATTAGTTTATTGACCACTTTAGACATGCTATCATAAAATTGAATTGCCATGTTGGGGTCTTTCAGAAACGGAATATTCTTAGAATTTTTTTCAAAGAAGGAAGTAATTTCTTCCAATGATCGGGAAATCTCTTTTCTCTCAAAACCAAGATCCTTGCCAATACCAAAGATAAATTCGGATTCCTGATATTCCAATGTTTTATCTTCCCAAACAGTAAGACATGCCACATCAAGAAAATAATGATTTTCCCAGATTGCTGAGTTATCTAATAATTGGGCTCTGTATGAACCGTCAAATTCTTGTTTTTCACCATCAATAAATGTCATAGAAGAAGCAAAAAGTTGGGCTAAACGCTCATCTGTTTTGTTTTTCTCTTTAGAGTTTAGCGCATGTGAGGTAACATTTATGGTCAGGTATTCTAGCGTTTGAGCGTGTTCCCTAATATTTTTGCCTCCGTTCAAGTAATATTTAAATATAAGAACATCAATAAATAATAGAGAGTTTGTAATTATTCGGTTGAAGGTTTTACTAAATACGTTATCGCCCAGGTAAACCCTGGAGTCAATCAGTTTTTCAAGTTGTTTAGAGGTTTTACTACCAGTAAGGATTTTATTGAGGAAAGAAATATTACTAATATTAAGTTCTTTATAAAATTGAAAAATTGTTTGAAGAAAATCGTCGAAATTTGAATTGTTGTGTTCTAATTTAAAAGTAAAGAATAAGGCCGTAAGCAGATTAATTTTGGCCTTTTCATCCTCAGACAAAGTATGCTCAGGACTTATAAAACGTGGAATTTTGATATTTAGACCATAGACAAAACCGGACGTTTTAAGTCCCCCGTAAAGATCCCTGAAATCGGTAAAAGCTTCAAGATTATCTTTTACATCGTACCCGAATTTGTTGATCCAACCGGATGCGGATGGGTTCATTGGCTTGATCTTTTAAAAATTCAAAGTAAAACAAAATATGGGACATTCCCTTTGTTCTCCTTGTTATTAAAAAAGAAAATAGTTGGGTAGTGACATATCTCAACTTAAGTTTATTTTTTTATCACCCGTAAATGGGATTTGAATATTTGTATTTAATCAGGGTTAAATCCATTTAGTATTTTGGTTTTTTTTAACTTATTTTTTGGATTTTATAGACCAAATGCCTATGTTTAACGTTTAAATGCTATCAAAGCATTTCTGCAATGCCCCAAGTATTACAGAAATCTGGATTTATTTATAAGTACATTTTCGAGAATTTAACCCAAATCAACCTCGTTATGGAATACTATATTTTTACTGTTTGGTTTATAGTGATGTCGTTTCTTTTATTTAAAGTTTTTAAAGCCCATTATTCTTTGAGAAAAAAATAGGGTACGGAAATGAATCATTTACAATTTATATATCAAAAGTATTAAGCTGTCAAAATTTAATAATTTTAGACTATTAATACTGTTGGACATTTACTGAAAAAACCATAAACGAATAGGCCTCTTAAAACTAAAAAAGGCTGCTAAATTAGTAGCCTTTTTTTAATAACATTATAGGTATTCTATTCAATGATTCCGGTGCAACTTACTCTGGCACCTGCTGCACCACTTGGTTGAGACGTAAAGTCATCAACTCCCTGATGTACAATTACGGCTTTACCCAAAATGTTCATATTTGCATCTTCGCAGCCTATACACCATTGATCTGTACTAAATTCAACAACGGCATTGCCATCTGTATCTACAGTAAAATTACCGATATCGCCTTTATGATATCCCTCGGCTACGCCCCATTTTCCATGCGCTTCATGAGTAGGGTTCCAATGCCCACCGGAAGACTTGCCGTCATCAGAAGAACAATCTGCCTTTTCATGAATATGAATTGCATGTTCTCCGGGGCTAAGGCCACTTAAAGTGGCGTTCATCATTACCATTCCGTTTTCTTCCGTAAAAACGACTTCACCCTGCACATTACTGTCACTTTTGGGTTCCATAGAAAATTTTATGACCTTTACATTTACTTCCTCTACAATTATTTCTGCGGGTTCCTCCATAGCAGCTTTACTCTCTTTTTCGGTCTTTTTACCATCTTTACAATTATATGCGAGTACAAGAATCATACTTAATGCGATGATGTGTATTTTCTTCATTCGTTTTTCGTTTTAGTTACTTAGGAAAGTTACGGAATAATCGCTGGTAAGTCAATACAATAATTATAAGGATTTAAATAAAAACCCGGGATCTCCTACTTTATTTAAGGTTATTAAACTGGAAAATGGATTCATCAATGCGTGCTTCGGGCTTTTATTTCTCCTTAGCTTATAAATAATACTTCTTTAATTCCATCGGTAAACATTTAATATATGGCTTGCTATTCTTTAGTCAATTATATTAGTGATAACCTGAGTTTCACTGTGCAGGGTTTTGTGAACTGGACATTTATTTGCTATTTCCAGGATACGTTGAGTCTGTTTCTCATCAATATTACCAGTTAGTTTTAGCTTCCTGTGAAAAGTATCTATTTTTGCCCCCGGCGACTCACAATCCTTGCAATCATCTGTGTGTGATTTGCTATATGAGGTATGCACTTCAACATTTTGCAGGTCCCAGCCTTTTCGTTTTACATACATCTGAATTGTCATGGCAGTGCAAGCAGACAAACCTGCTGAGACAAACTCATATGGATTAGGTCCAAAATCATTACCACCAAATTCTTCCGGTTCATCAGCGATCATATAATGTCTACCTACTTTCATTGATGTAGAAAATCCTTCATCCGCGTCCAGGCTGGCTACTACCTGGTGTTCGGAATTTATGTTTTTATCCTGTGGAATTTCGAGGTAACGCTGTGCCCAACCCGATATTACTTTACCTGCATAGGTTGAATCTTTTTTATCTGAAAGGAGGTGATCAGCCCCATCTAAAGAAATAAAGCTCTTTGGGTGATGTGCGGCAATATAAATTTCTTCTGCATTTTTAATAGCCACGGTTTGATCTTGTGGTGAATGCAAAATCAAAATTGGTTTGCGTAATTCTTTAACTGTATGTGGAAGAGTCCTATTTTCCAAATCCTCCAGAAATTGTTTTTTAATAGTAAAATCGCGTCCGCCTAAATTAATCAAGGCTTTCCCTTTTAAATTTATTTCTTCAATATTACTCTTAAGTAAATGTTTTACATGCACAGGATTGGAAGGGGCTGCAATTGTGGCAATTGCCTTTACCGAAGCTATTTCTGATGCCGCCAGGAGTACTGCTGCTCCCCCTAGAGAATGGCCTATTAAAAGGGTTGGTGCTTTATGATTGCTACGCAGATATTCTGCTGCAGCTATTAAATCTTCTACATTCCCTGAGAAATTAGTGTCTGCAAAGTCTCCCTCACTTTCGCCCAGACCAGTGAAATCAAAACGTAAAACACCAAAACCACTGGAAGTAA
>CBDTVZ010000169.1:0-5060 GCA_965363995.1 uncultured Eudoraea sp. | reverse complement strand
GTTTTAGGATCTAATGTACTAACTCTGAACATTTCACCTGCCCCTTCTGCATCTGAACCTGTAATTATCGGGGCATGAAAATAATAAAATCCGTTTTTTTGAAAATATGCATGGATTGCAAATGAGAGGGCAGATCTGACACGCATGACGGCTGCAAATGTATTTGTGCGTATCCTTAAATGAGCCTGTTCCCTTAAAAACTCCAATGAATGCTTTTTGGGTTGAATAGGATAGCTATCCGGATCAGCCACCCCATGAACAAAGATTTCCTGTGCTTGTATCTCAACGTTTTGCCCTTTTCCCAGGCTTTCTACTAGGACACCCTTTATTTTTAAAGCAGCACCTGTTGCAATTTTCTTTAGCAGGTTTTCATTGAATTCTTCAAAATCAACAACACATTGGATATTTTTAATAGTGGAGCCATCATTTAAAGCGATAAATCGATTGCTTCTGAATGTTTTGACCCATCCATTTACTTCTACTTCCTGTTTTAAAGGTTGAGACTGAATTAGCTCATTAATGCTGTATGATTTCATTTGAGATCAATTCTAAATATGAATGGCAAAGATAACTTTTTGGTAAAAACATTTGGTTCTAAAGCGCTTATAAAATACATGTCGCAAATCAACCATTCAATCTTCCGATCTCCTTCCCGGTAACTCCTCTTTAGGAAGAATATCTATTTGAGGTTTTTTGAGGACTACTTTGTTTGCGATACTCCGTTCTAGTGAAAGAAGAAGTGAAGGGAGTAAAATTAAATTGGCTAACATGGCAAAGAGTAATGTAGCGGATACTAATGCACCCAGAGCAACAGTTCCCCCAAAACTTGAAATTGTAAATACCGAAAAGCCAAAGAAAAGGACAATAGAAGTATAGAACATACTAACACCTGTCTCGCGTAAGGCGGCATAAACTGATTTTTGAATTCGCCAATGGTTAGCGGACAGTTCTTGCCGGTATTTCGCCAGAAAGTGAATGGTGTCATCTACTGAAATCCCGAAGGCAATACTAAAAACCAATATCGTCGAAGGTTTAATTGGGACGCCTACAAAACCCATAACCCCCGCGGTAATAGCCAGGGGTAAAAGATTTGGAATTAAGGAAATGACAATCATTCTGAACGAACGGAATAAATAGGCCATAAATAGAGCAATTAAAAGTATAGCAAGGGATAAAGAAAGTACTAAATTCTTTACCAAATATTTGGTTCCGCTTAAAAAGAGAAGTGCCTTTCCGGTAACATATACATTAAAACGATCGGCCGGAAAAATCTTCTTGATTTTATCTAAAAGCGATTTTTCAATTTCTTCCATTCTTTCCGTCGGTACGTCTTTAATGAAAGTGGTAATCCTGGCAACCTGCCCTGTACTGTCAACAAAATTTTCAATTAAGCCTTCATTTCCCTGGGATTTTCGGGCTACATCCATAATAAAATTGTATTCCTGAGATGTGGGTAATTGATAATATTTAGGAATTCCGCTATAAAAAGCCTGCTTGGAATACTTTACCAAATTAACCACGGATATGGGTTTCGATAATTCAGGGGTCTCTTCAATCATTTCCCCCAACTCATTCATTTTTTTCAGCGTCACGGGTTTTAGCACTCCTTTTTTCCTTTTGGTATCTATAACAATTTCAATAGGCATAATTCCGTTGAACTCTGCATCAAAAAATTGAATGTCTTTATAAAACCCCATATTTTTAGGCATATCTTCAATAAGATTCCCGGATATTTTAATTTTATAAATCCCAATAATACTAATTATTAATGCTAGTAAAGAGATTGAATAAATAGTTATCCTTTTTTCCCGAACTATATACACCATCCAGTTTACAAAAGTATCTATCCATTTTTTATTGAGGTGTCTCAGATGTTTTGTTTTTGGAGGGTACATAAAACTATACACGATTGGTATAATAAGTATGGAAAGCATAAAGATGCATAGTATATTAATGGAAGCCACTATACCAAACTCGGTCAAAAGTTTACTGTCTGTTATAATAAAAGTTGCAAAACCACATGCGGTTGTAACGTTGGTCATGAGTGTTGCATTACCAATTTTTGATATTACCCTTTTTAAGGATAAAGCCTGATTTCCATGTTTTTTTACTTCCTGTTGATATTTATTGATCAGAAAAATACAATTGGGAATCCCAATTACTATGATGAGAGGTGGAATCAATGCTGTTAGAACTGTTATTTCATATTTCAATAATCCCAGGATCCCGAAGGCCCACATTACTCCAATTAGTACCACACACATTGAAATTAACGTTGCACGTATACTGCGGAAAAAGAAAAAGAAAATTAAGGAGGTAACAAGAAGTGCCGCTGCAATGAATATTCCTATTTCGTCAACGATATGTTGAGTGTTCATTGTTCGTATATAGGGCATTCCAGATACCCTAACATCCATTTTGGTTTCCTTTTCAAAATCGGTAATTAGTGTATGAAGGTCCTTTAGAATAAAATCTTTCCGAACGGAAGTGTTTACAATATCCTTGTCCATATAGACAAGTGTTCTTATGGTCCCCGTTTCTTTATTGTACAGCAGGTTATCATAAAAAGGTAAATTATTGAACATAAATTGAGTTAGACTGTCCACCTCAATATTATTGCGCGGAGTCTGCTCAATTAACGGGCGTAGAATAAACTTTTGTTCTTCCTTGTCCCTTATAAGTTCCTTAAGATTATCTACAGATACAACATAGTCCACCTCGGGAAAAGCAGCCAATTGTTTACTTAATCTGTTCCATCTGTTAAAATTTTCAACTTCGTAAAGTAAACTGTCTTTAATAGCAAAGGCAATAGTATTTCCCTCTTCACCAAATTTATCAAGAAAATCTTCATAAGCAATATTCAGCGGGTGATCATCGGGGAGTAGATTCGCCTCGGAAGTCGAAAATTTCATATTCTTCCATTGAAACCCCAAGAATATGGTAACTGCAACAATTAATAAGAGGATAATAATTCTGTTTCTAAGAATAATTCTTGCAACTTTCGCCCAAAATCCACTTGTAATCTTCGTAACCATACTGTTATTTATGAATCCAGATTTTAAATACAGCAAGTAAGTAAAATTTAATGTGCTTCTTGTGAAGACCAATTCCAATGCCCTGTTCAATTAGGACAATCTTTATTTACTATTGTATTTTTTAATCGCGCCAAAGGTAGAAAACAAGGCGGACTGTACCTAGAAACGCACTACAAAATAGTGAATACGATCATATGTATCACAAAGTGCTATTTGCTTAAAAATTTATGTAAATTGAGGTGAAGTAAAATTATTAATGAATAAACTCCAGTATATTAAAATAGGTTTAAAGAAATGATGCTATGTCCGATGAGAAAAACTATAGTAGAATTGCCATTATACTATATCGGGTATTAATAGTCATTTGTGCAATTATAGTTATTGCTGCGATTATTGCAATTTATTTTGGAAGCTAGATTAAACTTTCTTAAAGGCTTAGGTAATAGCCTAAGGTTAATGATCTATTATCGTGTGATATGCATTTGGTAATATCAAGAATTAAACTTTCATAATCTCAGCTTCCTTTACTTGAAGTATGCTGTCTATTTTTTCTGTATAAGTGTTCGTCATTTCCTGAATATCAATTTCCGCGTTTTTTTCAAGATCTTCAGATATCCCCAGGTTTTTTATTTCTTTATTAGCTTCCTGTCTTGCACTACGAACACTTATTTTAGCTTCTTCGGCTTCCGATTTCGCCTGTTTAACTAATTGTATTCTTCTTTCCTCTGTTAGGGGAGGAACATTAATAATTACCATCTCTCCATTATTCATGGGATTAAAACCTAGGTTGGCATTGGTAATGGCTGTTTCTATTTCGGACAGCATACTTTTCTCCCAAGGTTGAACAGATAGTGTTCGGGCATCAGGAGTATTCACATTTGACACCTGTGATAAAGGAGTCTGTGAGCCATAATACTCCACCATTATCGTCGATAACATCGAGGGGTTAGCTCTCCCTGCTCTAATTTTAACCAATGCTTTTTCCAAATGTAATATGGCTCCGTCCATACTTTCTTTGGTGGCCTCTAAAATAAATTTAACATCTTCGTCCATACTTTTTTTTATAACTTATTTACACAAATTATACCAAACTAATCTACTACCGTTCCAATATTTTCACCTGATACTATTTTCATGAGATTCCCTTTTTTGTTCATATCAAAAACGACAATTGGAAGATTGTTTTCCTGACTAAGTGTAAAAGCCGTAGTATCCATTACTTTTAAACCTTTGCTAAGTACATCATTAAAGCTAATAGTATCAAATTTGGTAGCAGTTTTGTCTTTTTCGGGATCACTGGTATAAATACCATCAACTCTGGTTCCCTTTAAAATAACGTCGGCTTCAACTTCAATCGCTCTTAAAACTGCAGCAGAATCCGTAGTGAAATATGGGTTTCCGGTACCACCTCCAAAAATAACTACCCGTCCTTTTTCCAAATGACGCATTGCCCTTCTTCTGATAAAGGGTTCCGCAACTTCGTTGATTTTTATTGCAGATTGTAATCTTGTTTGTACACCATTGTGTTCCAAAGCACTCTGTAATGCCAGACCGTTGATGACTGTGGCCAGCATCCCCATATGATCCGCTTGAACCCTGTCCATGCCGTTACTTGCTCCGGCCAGACCTCTAAAGATATTTCCTCCTCCAATAACAATTGCTACTTCAACACCTAGTTCTATTACTTCCTTAATCTCTTCTGCATAGGCTGCCAGTCTCATCGCATCTATCCCGTATTGCTTGTTGCCCATTAGTGCTTCACCACTGAGTTTTAGAAGTATTCGTTTGTATACCATATTGTCTTGAGCTGATTTGCAAACAAAAATAGTCAAAAATATTTATGAGAACTCTTCGTTCATAGGTTTAATGTTCATCTTAATTATTTCCCAATAATCATTATAATCTAGATTAATTTTAATAATCTTGTTTTTTAATTTTACTATCTCAAGAACAAATGAAGAAATTAATTATCCTATACGTTTTCCTTGTATTATTATATGGCTGTGGCACTTCAAAATCTGTATT
>CBDTVZ010000168.1:0-5064 GCA_965363995.1 uncultured Eudoraea sp. | reverse complement strand
TTAATTCGCTTTTGGTCATAGCAGCCAGGCCTATCCAACTCCCAATTTCTATCATGTCAGGCAACATTGTATGCTCCGTGCCTCGTAATTTTGCAACCCCATCTATAACTAATAAATTAGACCCAATACCGGAAATCTTCGCTCCCATCCGGTTTAGCATCTTGCACAATTGTTGCAGATAAGGCTCACATGCTGCATTGTAAATAGTTGTTTGCCCTTCTGCCAGGACAGCTGCCATAACAATGTTAGCGGTACCTGTAACCGATGCCTCATCTAAAAGCATATAGGTGCCTTTTAGTTTTTCGGCTTCTACCCCATAAAAATGCTCCTCTTTATTGTATCGGAATTTTGCACCCAGCTGAATAAAACCTTCAAAATGGGTGTCTAATCTGCGTCTGCCAATTTTATCACCTCCCGGTTTAGGAATGTAACCCTTACCATATCTGGCTAATAAAGGGCCCACCAGCATAATGGAACCTCTTAATCCCCTACCATCAGATTTAAATTGTTCAGATTGCAGATAGGACAGATTAATGTCATCCGCTTTAAAGGAATAAGACCCTTTGCCCTTTTTCTGAACTTTTACTCCCAGATCTTCTAGTAATGAGATTAGCTTGTTTACATCAACAATATCCGGAATGTTGTTAACAACTACCTCATCCGGGGTAAGCAAAACCGCACAAAGAATCTGTAATGCCTCATTTTTAGCGCCTTGTGGGGTTATTTCCCCATGAAGTTTATGGCCACCCTCAATTTTGAATGTTCCCATTTAAGGAAGAAAAATTTAATACCGTTTTTTACCTCTGTTAGTATTTCGCTGACCCTTTTTTGGGGAATTGGTTCTGTTGGATTTTGTAATCCGTGATTTAAGAAACTGTCCACTATCTGTAAGGCTAACGCCATCAGTAGCTAAATCTATTTTGCCATCACTAAGTTCAAAGAGGTGCTTAAAAATTGCCTTATCCTCTACGGTATCCTTGTTCCAATTAAGGTAACACTTCTTCATGTGATTAGCTATAGCATATTCCAGCCCAGCCCGCTTATCGCCTTCATCCCAGCCAATAGCAACATCTATCATTCGCTTAATATTATTCCCATAAAAGCGATATTTAGGATAATTTTGTGGGTATTCCAAAGGATCAGGTCTTGCTTGTAGGACTTCCTTTGGAGTTATGGGAAAAGGTGATTCAGCTTTCAACTTAAAGTCGGACATGATAAATAATTGATCCCAAAGTTTATGCTGAAAATCCGGTACGTCCCTCAAATGAGGCTGAAGGTTACCCATGACACTAATAATGGCCTTCGCTACTTTATTTCTTTCTTCATCGTCTTCTATGGAAAGGGCATGATCTACCATTTTCTGAAAATGGCGACCGTATTCTGGAATAATGAGCTTTTCGCGCTCAGTATTGTACTCTAGGTTTTCTACTGGATTCAAATTTCTATATAATTCTGATTAAATATATGTAAAGGAAGTATCTATATAACGGTTGCAAATTAAGAAAATTATCCCAGTTATACCAGTTTATAAAGATATTACGCCCTCAACCAGGCCAACTTCTTTATATTTTTCTATAACCTTATCAGGATTTGCAAGATTTACTGTTATTGAAAGACTGGTATATTTCCCCTTGCTGGATTGTTTAGATTCAATAACTGCTCCCGTATTGTCAAATATTTTTTCTATTTGTGTAATCTTATCCTGATCTGTGGGAACAATAAATTTATATAAGTAATCGGCAGGCCAGCTATTACTTTTAAGCAATTCTTCTTTGAGTCTAAGGTAAAATTCATCTGATTTCTCAGTATCCATTTAATTTTTTTACAAATATAAAGCTTCGTAATCAATTTTTTATGCTTGCCCGCATTGATTACTTTTGTTATTGTAAAATTTAGCTTTTGAAATCTAAAAAAGTAGTTATTACGGGCGGACCAAGTACAGGAAAAACGGTCATTATACAACAACTTGAAGTTTGTGGTTATACCTGTTTTCACGAGATCGTCAGAAGTATGACTCTTGAAGCAAAAAAAAAGGGTACCCCTGAATCATATGTTTCCAATCCACTTGCTTTTGTCAAAGATCCTTTTGAATTTAATAAGAGAATCCTTAGCGGCAGGAAGGAACAATATAGTAAGTCCGTAAATATCAATAATCCCTATATCTTTTTTGATCGCGGTATTCCAGATGTTTTGGCTTATATGGACTATTTTGACCAAAGTTACACCCGGGATTTTGAAGACGCTTGCAAAACCAACAGATATGATAAAGTTGTAATCCTGCCACCGTGGGAAAAGATATATGTATCGGACAATGAAAGATTAGAAAGCTTTGAGGAAGCCATTGAAATACATGACCACTTAAAGAGGACTTATATGAGTTATGACTATGAGCCGATTCTTATCCCAACTGGTACCGTGGAAGAGCGTATTTCTTTTATATTAAATGAGTTGAAGGAAGATTAGCGATGAGGGATCCACAAGAAATCTTAAAAATATATTGGGGTTATGAAGACTTTAAAGGATCTCAGAAGGCTATTATAGATGCTGTGTTATATGGTAAAGATGTGCTTGCGCTTTTACCTACAGGCGGAGGTAAATCTTTATGTTATCAAATTCCGGCTATGGCTAGTGAAGGATTATGCGTTGTTGTCTCGCCATTAATAGCCCTTATTCAAAATCAGGTTCAACATTTAAAGGATATAGGTATAAAATCCGTTGCGTTAACAGGAGGAATTTCCAAAGAAGAATTAAACAATTTATTAGACAACTGTGTTTATGGAAATTACAAATTCTTATATCTATCCCCCGAGCGTTTGCAACAGGAAATAGTAAAAGACAGGATTGCCCAAATGGAGATCAATCTATTTGCGATTGATGAAGCACATTGTATATCTCAATGGGGTAATGATTTTAGACCAGCCTATTTGAATTGTTCTCTTTTGCGGGATATAAAACCAGAAGTTCCTGTAATTGCGCTTACGGCTACCGCCACCGCAAAAGTTGCCCGGGATATAATCGAGAATCTACAGTTCAGAGAACATCAAATTTTCAAAGATTCGTTTAGCAGGAAAAATATCTATTTTGGGATTATTTGGGAAGAAGATAAACAAAGACGTCTATATGAATTATGCAGGAATTCTGATAAAAGCGGCATTATTTACGTTCGCACCCGAAGAATGGCCCAGACACTTGCTGCTTTTTTAAACAGGAAAAATATTTCTGCTACTTTCTATCACGGAGGTATCCCAAAAGAGGAGAAGGAGAAGAAACTAAATTTATGGCTCGATAATAAAGTAAGAATAATGGTGGCCACGAATGCTTTTGGAATGGGAATAGACAAAGCTGACGTTACTTTGGTTATTCATTATCAAATCCCCGAAAGCCTGGAGAATTATTACCAGGAAGCGGGCAGAGCAGGCAGAAATGGTCTCCCGGCTAAAGCCATAATGATTACCAATAAAGATGATGAATTACAACTAAAAAATCAATTTTTAAAGGTACTCCCCGATGTCAAATTTTTGAAATTACTTTATAATAAACTCAATAATTATTTTCAAATACCATACGGAACTCTGCCTGAAGAAATATTTCAGTTTCGATTTGAAGAATTCTGTCACCTTTATAAGCTTAATTCCCCTATGGCATATAATGGGCTAAGGATTCTTGATCAGAATTCGGTTATATCCTTATCCCAAAGTTTTTCCCGTAAAACAACAGTACAATTTCTATTTTCTAAAAACGATCTTTTAGACTATTTGGAAAGACATCAGAGCATCGCGCCATTTGTGCAAACCATTTTAAGGACTTATGGAGGGATTTTTGATTTTGAAACCAAAATAAATACGTTGCTAATTTCGAAAAAAACTTCACTTTCAGAAGATAAAATATTAAATGATCTGGCACTACTGGATAAAGATAAGGTCATTAGCCTAAAAGCAAGTAACAGGGATCTGGAACTCGCTTTCTTGGTGCCAAGGGAAGATGATCTGACAATTAATAATTTTTCCAAAAAAGTAGAAATGCAGTTGCAAACAAAGATTAATAAAGTGGATAGTATGCTTGGCTATATAAAAAATGACACGATGTGTAGAAATCGCCAGCTACTGTCGTATTTCGGCGAAAATACCGATCAACCTTGTAATAACTGTGATGTTTGTAATAAACCAAAGAAACTAGACCGCACCAGCTTTCTTGACATAAAAAGTGACATTATTGAATTACTTGAAGCGAAACTAAGTAGTTCAAGAGACATTATTCAGGAATTACCGCAAAATGAGCTCTTGATATTAAAAACACTTCAAATGTTGCTTGAGGATGGCAAAATTAGTATTAATTCAAAAAATGAATATAGCCTGCAAAGATGAGAAACTTGAGAATAGTATTTATGGGGACCCCGGAATTTGCTGTCGCCACCTTAGATAAGCTGGTCCAAAAGGGCTATCAGGTTGTTGGAGTAATTACGGCACCAGATAAACCCGCAGGAAGAGGTCGAAAAATACATGAATCTTCCGTTAAACAATATGCAAAAAAAGCTGGCCTCTATATAATGCAGCCAACTAATTTAAAGGATAAGGAATTTCTGAATGATTTAAGATCACTAAAAGCTAACCTCCAGATTGTGGTAGCATTTAGAATGTTGCCAAAACAAGTATGGTCCATGCCCGAATATGGCACATTTAATCTTCATGCTTCATTATTACCCGACTATAGAGGGGCAGCCCCTATAAACTGGGCAATAATTAATGGGGAAAAGAAAACAGGTGTTACTACATTTTTTATCGATGAGAAAATAGATACCGGAGAGCTTATTCTGCAAGAAACAACCGAGATTGGACCAGAAGATACTGCCGGAGATCTACACGATAATTTAATGGCCCTGGGAGCGGAATTAGTTTTAAAGACTGTATCTCTTATTGAAAATAACCAGGTTGTAACACAAAAACAACCCGTAGACAGCACATTTAAAACCGCAGATAAGATCAATAAAGAGAAACAACAGATTCAATGGAGTTGTCTAAAAAGATCACGACCTGTTAATGACGCTTGATGCCCATATCAATAAGT
>CBDTVZ010000167.1:0-5065 GCA_965363995.1 uncultured Eudoraea sp. | reverse complement strand
CCGATAAGTATGAAAAAAGCTTATCAGGAGGCACCAGGTACCTGTCAATTTCGTTAAAATCCTGCAATAGAATTTGACCCCATTTGGAAAAGGAAAAGAAGCTTTCCTTTTCTTCACTACCCATATTTATATAGGAATTATACAGTTCAAATAGTTGCTGAGTATTGGAGGCATATGAAAGGCCGGAAATAATTTCAACAAATGATTCAATGCTATAGATTTCCGGAGCAAAAATTGTCTTACTTACAATTTTGGAGATGCTGTTTTTAAGAAAAGTACCTGCACGTTTACCGGGAAGTATAAAAATAAGATTATCAAAAGAATCATTCTTTTCCCATAATTCTTTCGCAATCAGGTTTAAAAAACTTTGCATCTCTAAAAATAAAAAAAGCCCCGCATTTGCGGAGCTTTTTTCTAATATATTAGGCTTCTAGACCTTATTATTCTTTAATCAGATTTATTTCAACTCTACGATTCGTTTTCCTTCCGGAAGCGGTAGTGTTGCTTGCTAAAGGTTTGGTTTCACCATAACCTGCAGCTTGTAATCTGTTTGAAGCAATCCCTTTTTCAATTAAGTAGTTCATAACAGAATAGGCTCTTTCTTCAGATAGCTTTTGGTTTAAAGA
Organism: uncultured Eudoraea sp.; assembly: GCA_965363995.1. Classification (GTDB taxonomy): domain Bacteria; phylum Bacteroidota; class Bacteroidia; order Flavobacteriales; family Flavobacteriaceae; genus Eudoraea. Next base: position 4,439 of record CBDTVZ010000167.1, on the reverse strand, counting down.
TTCGCTACCAACACTATCAGTGTATCCGTCTATACTAAATCTAGCGTAAGAATACTCTTCAAGGATACCTACGATATCTTCCAATACTTCTGCAGAGCGATCCTTAATAGTTGATTTACCTGTGTCAAATAAGATAGTTTTGGCATAGTCGTTTAATGCCTTACGAACAGCTTCAGTAAGTTCTGGACAACCTTTATTTGCAACAACACCTGGTAAGTCTGGGCAAAGATCATCTTTGTCAATTATACCATCATTGTCTCTGTCTGGCCATGGGCATCCATTATTCTCTGCAGGACCTGCAACGTCTGGACAACCATCATCTTGATTAGCAATACCATCGCCATCGGTATCAGGACAACCTGCTAAAGCAGCTAAACCAGGAACTTCTGGACATGCATCTTCTATATCTGGAATACCATCACCGTCAGAATCAGGACAACCATTATACTCTTTAGGACCAGCTTCGTTTGGACAAGCGTCTTTGCTGTCTTCTATACCATCACCGTCAGAATCAGGACAACCATTGAATGCTTCTAAGCCAGGAACTTCTGGACAAGCATCATCTTTGTCATAAATTCCGTCATCATCCGTATCAGTTCCTCCAAATCTCACAGAAAGACCTAACATATGTTGGAAATGTGGGAGCAAATAATCTTCAAAAGAATGCTTATACTGTGTTTGAATGGTTAAACCAATATTATCATTAAACCAAATATTAGTACCAATTCCACCGTTGATAGTACCAGCGCCAATATTATTAACCCAGGTATAACCACCACCAATTTCAACAAAGGGGTCAATTGTACTAGTTCTTTTGTTTATAAAATTGTATTTTATTGTACCATCAGCACCATAGTATGGCTGGTCGTCAACTGACTGATCGCCAATCTTTCTTATACGGTTTATAGAACCTCTAGCGCCAATGGATATACCATCTCCAATATAACGGGTCACTCCAACATAAGAGATGGATGGCAGGATGTTCCAATGATCATTGGCATTGAAGTATTCATTTCCGAATGAACTTAATTCTCCTGTTGGATAAAAGTCAACTGCGTTGACTCCAAAACCAATTTGCCAGGGATTATCTTCATTCTGCGCCTGTATGCTGTTAGACGCCATTACTAATAGGCCAACAACCAATAGTCTGCTAAGTTGTTTCATGTTCAAAATTTTAAGTTTAAGTGTTTATTTAGCAGCAAATGTAAGTTGTTAAGAATTATTAACAAAATCAATTTCCTATTTTTTTAAGGTTTTTTTAAGTTAAAACCAGTATTCAGATAATTTTTAACTCTCTGCCTACCTTTATAAAAGCATTGACGGCTTTGTCTAAATGCTCAATTTCATGAGCGGCAGACAGTTGCACCCGTATTCTTGCTTTATCCTTGGGAACCACAGGATAAAAGAAACCAATTACATAAATGCCATTATCGAGTAACATTTTCGCCATTCTTTGTGATAATTTGGCATCATAAAGCATTACTGGCACTATTGCTGAATCCCCGTCAATAATATCAAACCCAGCTTTTTGCATTGCTTTTTTAAAGTATTTTGAGTTTTTTTCCAGCTTATCTCTCAAAGAGGTATCAGTTTCAAGCATTTCAAATACTTTAATAGAAGCTCCAACGATTGCCGGAGCAAGTGAATTTGAAAATAAATATGGCCTGGATCTTTGCCTTAACATATCAATAATTTCTTTTTTACCCGTTGTATAACCGCCCATCGCACCACCTAGTGCTTTACCCAGAGTTCCGGTAATAATATCTATCCTGTTCATTACACCTTTTTCTTCCAAAGTACCTCTGCCGGTTTCACCTATAAATCCTGTTGCATGGCATTCGTCTATCATTACCATAGCATCATATTCTTCAGCCAGATCACATATTTCATCTAAAGGCGCCAATAATCCATCCATAGAAAATACGCCGTCCGTAACAATTATTTTAAAACGGGCATTATCTTTATTAGCCTGTATTAATTTAGCCTCCAGATCAACCATATCACTATTGGCATACCTATATCGCTTGGCCTTACATAATCTAACACCATCAATAATAGACGCATGATTTAGAGCATCTGATATAATCGCGTCATCTTCTGAGAACAGTGGTTCAAATACTCCGCCATTCGCATCAAAAGCTGCGGCATATAATATTGTGTCTTCTGTACCATAGAATTTTGCAATTCTATGCTCCAATTCTTTGTGGATATCCTGGGTGCCACAAATAAAACGTACTGAAGACATTCCAAAACCATGAGTATCAAGGGTTTCTTTGGCAGCTTTTATTACTTCGGGATGATCAGATAATCCTAAATAATTGTTTGCACAAAAATTTATTACTTCCTGTCCGCTGGAAACTCTAATCACTGCACCCTGAGCAGAAGTAATTATGCGTTCTTCTTTATAAAGCCCTGCTTCTTTTATGTCCTTAAGTTCTTCTTTTAAATATTCTTTAATTTTTCCGTACATAACTAATTAATGAATTCTGGAGTAATTTTTTTATCAATATAGACTAATATCTTATTTTCAACTAAATATCCCATGGTTTTCAAAGCATCGGCATAGGTGTATAATTGTTCATAATATTTTTGAGCTTTTTTTCCGGTTTTATAATCAATTATTGTGACCTTGTTATTATTAAAAACCATCCTATCTGGTCGTAAAATTAGGCCATTTTCCGAAATAATTTCACTTTCATTCTTAATGTTATTTTCAGCTGTAAAGAATGATTTCAGTTTCGGATGCCAAATGATTTGTTGCACTATTTCTTTTATTTGTGATTTTTCCTCAACATTAAGATCTCCTTTTCTAATCATATAATCAATTGCGGGGTCAATATCGCTCTCGGTTTTAATAAGCCCCATCGTAAAGTGGATTATATTACCTTTTTTAATCGCCTCTTCTCTCTTGCTGTCCCAAAGACTACCGGACTGGGTAATGATATTGAATTTGGTACTATTCTTTTGAGTACAGATATAAGGGATATAAGGTTGTGCTTTTGGGAGGGGTTGTTCTTGATCCTTCGATTCAGCTGATCCAAAGGAATATCTGATTTTGTTTTCATCCCAAATTCCTTGACTGATTAAAAAATGGATAAATAATCCTGAGTAGTTATCTAATTTAAATTCCTTCTTAGCATTCAGAAGCATTTCTGTTATTATAATGAGCCTATCCACTGCTCGTGTAAGTGCTACATATAGTAAGTTAAATGCATCCAATTCGAGTTTATGCTGTTCTTCTTCATAAATTGTTTTGGCTGCTTCTCCATAATGTAATACTTCTGATTTCTTATTTATTAGTACTTCTTTAAATTCTCCAAAACCCTCAACAGGCAACCACAATTTAGGTTCTAGTTCATCATAAATCTTAGTGTTCGCAAAAGGGTAAATGACAACTGGAAATTCTAACCCCTTTGCTTTGTGTATCGTCATTATCTGAACGGCATTCAAATTTTCCGGAGCTACAATACTTAGCCTCTCTTTATTCTTTTCCCAATAGTCTAAAAATGAAGCGATACTGGAATCGTCCCTTTGTTCAGAATCTATGACTTCATCCATAAAATAAGTAAGGTACGCATCTGAATGCTCAACTAGCTTAAATTGGTTTATTGCGTATTCCAGACCATCAGCTAAAGAGTTATACTTTACTTCGTTAATATTAAAGTTGTAAGCTTCATTTAGTGCAGAAAGCAAATTGTTTAAATGTTTTTGAATAAACTCATGTTTGTTTTCTCTGTTTGCGGCAAGAAAATATAATATTTCATAGCAAATTTCTGAATCCTCGGGTGCGTTAATATGTTTTAATAAATTGACTAGAAAATTGACTTTTAGATTATTCTTAAGCAAGAGTGTCTCAGAAGAAATTATTGGAATATTTTGTTCTATAAGAAAATCCGCTAATATAATGCCATGCTTTCGTTTTCTGGTGAGAATACAGATGTCGGCATAATTGTAGTTATCGGCACTTGCATCTTTGATTGACCTTAATACCTCATTGCAATACTCTAATTCCTTATTCTCCTTAGGCATTTTAATAAAATTCAAATCTACATATCCACCTGCTTTATCATTAAAATCTTGTTTATTTCCATCAGTAAAAAGTAAATTGTATTGTGGACTACCGAGGAATGGACTTGTAACGGTAAAAAAGGAATTATTAAATTTTATGAGTTCCTCTCGGCTTCTGTAATTTTTTTCTAGTGAGCTAATATGCGGTTCTACAACAAAAGGATTAGTTTCTTTGTTAATCAGCCTCAAAAATTGTTCGGCCCGCCCACCACGCCACCTATATATTGCTTGTTTAACATCTCCAACCAACATCAAGGTTCCCATATTACCTTGCTCATCTTCACTTTCGAGGGCATTACTTATTAATGGAACGAGGTTCTCCCATTGCATTTGTGAAGTATCCTGAAATTCATCAATAAAGTAATGACGAT
>CBDTVZ010000166.1:0-5100 GCA_965363995.1 uncultured Eudoraea sp. | reverse complement strand
GGGCAGCAGGCAATTACCATAGTTTAAACTTTTTGCAATCCAACACTAAAACCGAGGCTGTAATTGCTACTCAAACTTTAATTTCAAACTAAATGAAAACAAAAATCCTAAATTTTGTGGCCACAGTTGTTTTAGCCATCGTCTTTTCATTTTTTCTGCCCTGGTGGTCGGTAATGTTGGCAGCATTTATAACCGCAATAGTTTTTTCCTTAAAACGGGCAGCTGTTTTCTTTATCCCATTTTTAGCAATCTTTGTATTTTGGGCAATTTATTCATTTTTACTAGCTAATGCCAACGATTTTACCCTGGCCAAAAAAATAGCCATTTTATTACCACTAGGTGGCAATCCTTACATATTAATATTGGTTACAGGTATTGTTGGAGGTTTGGCTGCTGGTGTCGCTGGTGTTTTCGGAAAACAATGTCGGGTGTTAGTAAAAAGATAAAAATTTATGTCAAAAAGAGCGAAAATCAAAATCGATTTTCCATTAGCAAGTAACAATCAAGCCGTTTTCTTTATATAACTAAAGGAATTAAGCAAATGAAAAAAATCCTGACATGGTTAAAATCTTAAAAACTGATAATGGCAAAATACTTCAGACAATTGAATTTGAATTAAAAAAATAACGAAGGGATACTGCCTCAATACTTTTTAAAATGAAAGATAAACGGTTTAAAAATAACTGGTTGTACTTGCTTTTACTGTTTGCGGTTATATCGGCAATTATGGCGCTGAACACCTCCGCCTTTTTTTATAAATCGGGATCGGCCGGGGTGGGAATTCTCATTATAATAATTCTCAATTTCAGAAAGACAAAACAACCCAATGCTACCTGGATGATTATTGGTGCTTTTTTACTTTCCATTGCCGGAGACTGGTTTATGTCTAATAAACTGGGAGATACTATGATGTTTAGTAAGGGCATTGCTTTATTTTTTCTAGCCCATCTGGGGTATTTAGGTTTTGCTTTAGTAAACGGAAAAATAAAATGGAGATTTACGCTCATTATTCTAATGGCTTATTTATTGTTTTTCTACCTTTTATTGGTTCCTTCCATTGACGACAAGATACTGCGGTATGCTGTACTTATTTATTTACTCATTTCATGTCTCACCTTAGGCACATCCATAGGAATTAAGGGAGATTCAGTATTTAAATGGGCTTATATTTTTGGGGTTTTTCTAATTGTATTTTCGGATACGATTATTGCTCTTACTGAATTTTTAGGATATACTAAGCTCGATTTTTTGATTTTACCTACTTACTATTTTGCGCATATAAGTATCACATTCTCATTAATTCGAAGAGAGAATTTAGAGGGAAATTAATATGGAATTCTTATGAGAGCATTAGTATTTACAAAATACGGTTCCCCGGAAGTTCTTCAGCTAAAGGAGATCGCCAAACCAACTCCTGAAGAGAATGCAGTTTTGATAAAAATTCACGCCACAGCCGTGAATGATTACGACTGGAGTTTAATTAGAGGGAAGCCTTATCTATTACGCTTACTATATGGTATTTTAAGGCCAAAACATCAAATCCCGGGTATGGAATTGGCCGGAACTATAGAAGAGCTTGGTGCAAATGTAAATTTGTTTAAAATTGGCGATGCCGTATATGGAGACATCTCGGAATATGGCTTTGGCAGCTTTGCAGAATACGTCTGCATTAATGAAAAAGCCTTGACCCTTAAACCCGACAAAATGAGCTTTGAAGAAGCAGCTGCTATCTCACATGCAGCTATGTTGGCAATGCAAGGACTAATTGGTATTGGGGAAATTAAAAAAGGGCAAAAGATCCTGATTAACGGCGCAGGTGGTGGTGTGGGGACATTTGGCTTACAAATAGCCAAGCTATATGATGCTGAAGTAACAGGGGTTGATACAGGAAACAAGCTAAAGATGATGAAGGAGCTTGGATTTGATCATATCATAGATTATAAAAAAGAGGACTTCACTAAAAACAAACGACGGTATGACCTGATCCTGGATGCCAAGACCACCCGCTCAACTTTCCAGTATTTGAGGGTATTAAACCCCAATGGCAAGTACGTAACCGTTGGCGGGTATCTAATCCGGCTAATACAGGTATTAATCCTAAAACCTTGGATTTCTGTTTTTAGTAATAAGCGTGTGCATATCGTTGCCCTGAAACCAAATAAAGATTTGGAGTATATAAACGAACTTTTCTCTGCAGGCAAAATTAAACCGGTAATAGATGGACCATACAAGCTAGGTGAAGTACCCGGGATAATTCAGTATTTTGGTGAAGGGAAACATATAGGTAAAATAATAATTAAAACGTTATAAAAAGATGAGTAATACAAACGAATTAAACAATCGCACATTAACAATAGAAAGGACATTTAACGCACCAATCCAATTAGTTTGGGATGCCTGGACGCAGGCTGAACAAATTGCTCTTTGGTGGGGTCCAAAGGGAATGCAGACCAAAGTAATTCAACATGATTTCATGCTTGATGGTAGTTGGAAGTATGTTATGACAATGCCAGACGGTAATGAATTTATTACTGAAGGTGTGTATTCAGAAATAGTTGAGCTGGAAAAAATAGTTTCATCCGCAGATTTCAAACCAATGACAGAAGGTGTGGAAATACAAGCCTTGTTTGAAGCAAAAGAAGACAAAACCAATTTTACTTTTAAAGTCGTACATCCAACAGCGGAATATTGCAGGCAACAGGAGAAAATGGGCTTTTACATGGGCTGGGGTTCTACCTTCGACAGGTTAAACGAGTATTTGAAGACACAATAGCCCTGGAGCAGATCAGCGGAATACCCTATTATCAATGGTAAAAATAATCCAATTAGTTCTAAACTTGAATTGCTCATTTCCCTGTTTATCTCCTGAACCATGAGTTAGTAAGAAGACACTTGGTAATCAGTTGAAAAAAATAATCTTTTACTCTTTTTGTAGTGATAGGAACAGATATATTTGCAGAAAATTAGATTAGTGATCCGTAACAGGCTAATATCTCTTTACTGCATTCTTTTCTTCCTGCCTGTTTGGGTATATGCACAAACTACAGAAGAACTACCGACCAAAAATGTAAACCAGCAGTGGCAGACCTGGATTTCGCTTAACACTGTTTTGCAACTTACCAAGCATTGGTCAGGTCTGGCCGACTTTCATATGCGGCGTAGCAATTTTATAAAAGATCCGAGTTTTAATTTTATCCGTTTCGGGGCTAGATACAGCTTTAATGACAACATGAAACTCTCTGCCGGCTATGCACACCTTTGGTTGGCTAAAGACGAAAACTGGACCTTTTATCTAAACGAAAACAGGATCTACCAGGAGTTCATCCTGGCCGACACCTACCCTACTTTTAGCGGCTTGTTCAGAATACGTACTGAGCAGCGCTTTTTTAACAATGTGGAAGATGGGGTATCTTTGCAAGACGATTTTTATATTAACCGCATCCGTTTTCTTTTTAGCGTTAGTATCCCATTTAAACGGGGCGGTAAAACTTCTTTTTTAGTCGCCAATGAAATCCTCCTTAATTTTGGGAAAGAAGTCGTATACAATACTTTTGATCAAAATCGATTTACTGTAGGGATCAAACAAAAACTTAGCAAGACCTGGAGTTTTGACTTTGGCTATATGCTGGTTTACCAGCAGTTAGCCAATGGGTTAGATTATAACCTGAACAATACAATCCGCCTGTTTTTCTACGGTAATTTCGATTTGCGTAAAAATAAGGAAGAACAGATCAGGCACGGTCAAACTATAGACTAAAGCGTATTTTCCAATTGGTAATAGCAATACGGATATTCATTTATCTTTTTATTTCTTCAATTTGATCACAATTGTCCTGGACTTTGAGAATTCTTGTACATCAGGTAATAGAAGTATCCCTGAAAATTTTGTACCTTGTTAATAACTCCCCCGGCAATACTAACCTTTAAAAAAATCTAAAACAATGAAAACAAAACTGTTTGGACTTCTAATGCTAGCTGTATTGACCTTTTTCAGCTGTAAAGAAATAGAAAAAGAGACCGAGGTGGTTGTAGAGGTAGCTGAGGCTCCGGATTCTGCAGCCTTTGATAAAAAAGTGGCTGTTATAAGCGCATTTTACCAGGCTCACAGTGACGAGGATATTGACGCACTAAGCTCCATGCTTTCGGATGATATGAAATGGAGCCCTCCACATTATAATGGAAACCAATGGTTAGGCAAAGAAGATCTTATTGCAGCTTTAAAAGGCTATCATGATGGCTTTGACAATATTAAATATGCAGAAGGAATCGTAATGCCCGATTCTACAGCCAATGGCTACTGGTCCGGCTCGGTTTTCCCGATGCAAAATGCAAGTGCCAGCGCTGGCATAATACGGGTATACGGCACCTGGTCCGCCACCCATACAGAAAGTGGAAAAGAAATAGGAGTTAAATATTTTAACCTTTCTTCGGTCAACGATGATGGGAAGATTGTACAGTCATCGGACTATTTTGATGTACATGGCCTCGCTGCTCAACTCGAGGAGGAATAGCTAGTTTCGAATTATAATTTAAGGTGGTCAATTCTTTGGGCCACCTTTTTTATTAGCATAATAGATACATTCTGTAATAAATAAAATCGCCTACCAATAACTGACATAAAGGTGATAAATTTATACTGATTGAATGTAAAATACTTTTAGGAGCTTTTGTTTTCAGGATTTACAAAAACTTAACTTCATAATCATTAATGAACAATTATTAAATCTTATTTTAGAACACTTGAACACAAAGGAAATATTAGTCAAAACAAACTATTACAAAATAAAATTTATATGAAAACAGTAAATGCATATGCCACAAATGATGTGGGCGGTAAGTTAATTCCTTTCCAATATGAATTGTCTGAATTAGGTACCGACCAGGTTGATATTAAGGTACACTATTGCGGAATTTGTCATTCAGATTTGAGTATGCTCAATAACGAATGGGGAATGACGCAATACCCATTTGTACCGGGACATGAAATTGTAGGCGAGGTGATTGCTGTAGGTAGCGATGTAAATAACCTTGAACCCGGAAATTTGGTAGGTCTGGGTTGGAATTCAGCCTCTTGTATGCATTGCAAACAATGTATGGATG
>CBDTVZ010000165.1:0-5121 GCA_965363995.1 uncultured Eudoraea sp. | reverse complement strand
ATCCTTTATAATCCATAACACTTATTCCCACGGTGATCAAAATCCCTGCAAGAACTGCGGCAGGTATTTGTGAAGCAACAGGACCAATAAGCAGTAAAATCATTAATAAAATTATTCCAGCAAGCATTCCGGACAATTTCGTTTTCCCTCCTGAATTTATATTTACCACGGTTCTGATAGTTGCGCCCGCACCTGGTAGTCCTCCAAAAATTGCAGCAATACTATTACCAATCCCCTGTCCTACCAGTTCTTTGTTAGGTTTATGTTTGGTTTTAGTCATATTATCAGCAACAACAGAAGTCAGAAGTGAATCAATAGCCCCTAATAGGGCCAGGGTAAGAGCAGTAAATATGTAGGGTGTGATAGTGGAAAGTTTAAACCTCGTAAAAATTTCCAAATTAGGCATTGGAAATCCCTCCGGTATTTTTTCTATAGTCCTGTAATCCAAATCAAATCCGTAGGCAATTCCGGATACTACTATCAGGCCCACTAAAGTACTGGGAATGATTGTGGTAATTTTTTTAAATCCGTAGATAATAAGAATAGTAACTAATGTAAGAATAAGTTCGAGCCAGTTGATATTTTTTATTGCTTTGGAAAGTACTTTTAAAACCCCTAAAACCCCCGAAGCTTCGGCAGCTGCGAGGGTCCTTGCTTCATCTAATATGGCTTTTTTCGTAATTTCTCCTGATCTGTTGATGGTTTCTTCAAAATCTTCAAGTACAAGGATTCCCTCTCCTGCTTCCTCTCGTAAAATATTTTCAAGAATCAATTCTTCCGCTTGTGGTTTAAATTGTTCAACAAACGCTACATCTTCTTTTGGATAATAACCTATGGCAGGAAGAATTTGCGTAATGATAATTATTGCTCCAATCGCTGTCATAAAACCCGATACAACAGGATAAGGGATATATCTTATATATTTACCAATTCCCAGGATACCCAATCCAATTTGAAAAAGTCCAGCCAGGAGAAACACACTTAATATAGCAGGCAGGGCCTTTTCTACACTACCGTCATAAATTGCAATGATACCGGCAATAACAACCATGCTTACAGCCGTCATGGGTGCCGTTGGTCCTGAAATCTGAGTACTTGTACCACCAAAAAGAGCGGCAAAAAAACTTATAAATATAGCACCGTATAATCCGGCACTTGGACCCAAACCGGAGGAAACGCCAAAGGCCAGAGCCAAAGGTAGCGCAACAATTCCTGCTGTTAATCCTCCAAATAAATCTCCTTTAAAATTTGAGAATAGCGTTTTCATAGTTATTAATATGTACAGGCTAACAAGATAGAATATTTTAAGAACAAAAAGGGCCAGTGTATTACACCGGCCCTTTTTCATTTAGAACTTATGATTTAATCAAGATGATAAATCTCCATAATATTCTTTAAAATACCTTCAAAATCTATTTTTAAGTCAATCAGTTTACCTGTATGAACATCAAACACCCAACCATGTACCTTCAGATTTCGATCGCGATAAGCTTTTTGCACTGTAGCTGTTTTTATCAGGTTAACACATTGCTCCTGAACATTCAGTTCCACTAAACGATCATATTTTTTATTTTCGTCCTCTATGGCGTTGAGCTCATTTTTGTGGAGACGATATACATCTCTAATATTTCTGAGCCAGGGATTCAAAATACCCAGATCTGCAGATTGCATTGCTGCTTTCACTCCTCCGCATGCATAATGGCCACAAACTACAACATGATTCACTTTTAGGTGCTCAACGGCATAGTTTACAACAGACATTGCATTTAAATCAATGCTGATTACCATGTTTGCAATATTTCTGTGTACAAAAACTTCTCCGGGTCCCAGACCCATTAAATCTTCTGCGGTTACCCTACTGTCTGAACAACCTATATACAATAATTCAGGGCTTTGACCCTTACCTAATTCTTCAAAATATTTTTTGTCGTCAGATAGCTTATCGGTAATCCACTTTTTATTGTTTTCAAATACTTTATCTATGTTCATTTTTTCTTTGTTTAAAATTTTGTTTAAGTTATTACAATTATGCCAATTTTGGTCTTAACCTGAAAAATTCAATATAGCTATCTGGATTTTCAACAACCCCCCTTTCGGAGATTAATTTAATATCGATGTTTCTATTAATAGCTTTTTCAACAAATTCTTCAAGAATTTCAACTATATCATTATCCAGATATCTGGTCTTGGTAACGTCCAATTCAAAATGGGAATTGCTTGGAAGCGCATCAAGTTCTTTAAGTATTGCTCCTTTATTAAAGAAAGTGACCTCTTCCGCTAAAGTCATTTTTATTTTGTGCTTACCATTACTTTTATCTTCAATGTGAAGGAAATGGGAGTTTTGATAACTTTTGATTAAAATGACTGCTATTCCAACTCCTAAACCCAAACCGATACCAATAAGCAGGTCGGTAAAAATGATACCCAGTACTGTAACAGTAAACGGGATAAATTGTTTCCATCCCAGATGATACATCTTTTTAAATAGAGCAGGCTTTGCCAATTTATAACCCACAATGAATAGTATGGCAGCTAGAACTGAAAGAGGTATCATGTTCAATAGTCTGGGGATCAGAATTACAGAGATCAAAAGAAGGAAACCATGAATGATGGCAGACATTTTTGATCTTCCCCCAGATTGGATATTTGCAGAACTCCTCACTATTACCTGGGTAATGGGTAAACCTCCAATAAGCCCTGAAATAATATTTCCAGTTCCCTGGGCCAAAAGTTCCTTGTTGGTAGGAGTTACTCTTTTTTGAGGATCCAGTTTGTCTGTAGCCTCAACGCATAAAAGGGTTTCAAGGCTTGCAACTAAAGCAATGGTAAATGCCGTTATCCATATTTCCGGACGGACAATAACTTGAAAATTAGGAAAACTAAACTGACCCATAAATGAATCCAGCGTATCAGGAATGGGTACACTTACCAGATGATCAGAAGAGATATTCCAAATGGCACTATCTTTTGTTAAATAATAATATAGTATCCCAACGAATACAGCTACTAAGGGTCCTTGAATTAATTGAAAGATTTTAGCCTTTTTGGTAAGAAAATTATCCCAAAGAACTAATATTCCAAGGGAAAGAAAAGCTACCAAGGTGGCTCCCGGGTTTATAAAATTCAAGGAATTAAATATCTCAGAGAACGTATTTTCCCCATCTATCTGAAAAAATGCAAAATCACCTTCCGGGTCCGCATCGTACCCAAAAAAGTGAGGAATTTGTTTTAGAATTATAATGATTCCAATACCTGTAAGCATTCCTTTAATCACAGAAGATGGAAAATAATAGGCAATAATACCGGCCTTAAGGACCCCGAATAGAATTTGAATTGCTCCGCCCAAAACCACGGCCACTAAAAAGTTTTCATAACCTCCTAAGGCGCCAATTGCAGTTAAAACTATGGCCGCTAGTCCGGCAGCCGGGCCGCTCACACCTATCTGGGATCCACTAAGAGCTCCTACGATAATGCCTCCTACAATGCCCGAAATTAATCCTGAAAATAAGGGTGCGCCACTGGCGAGTGCAATTCCCAGACACAATGGAAGTGCAACAAAAAATACCACAATACTCGCAGGTATGTCGTTTTTCAAATATCTTAACATAATAAAAAAAATATTGCCTTTAATAAATAATTAAAGGTTGATTAGAAATAAATTTGTAAATGGATTTATGCTTGTTTGGTTAAAAATTCCGGTGGAGGTAATGGAATTTCAATTGCATGAGAAGAAATAATTATCTCCAATTGATCTGAAAGAAATGTTCTTTCCAGCGGAGAGATGTGTATTTGTGTTATCCAATATTCAAGTAATGTTTTTTCTTCACTGTCGTCTTTCTTACCCTGTTCTTGTTGTTCTTCTTCATTTAAGTTTAAAGAAATAAAAATACCATCCTCATTATTTGCCAATGAAATAATAGATGGTGCAAATACCGCAAACAGCCAAATAGAAATAAGCGAAGCTAAAATGGCAGATTTTATCATCCTGAATTTGGTTAAAAGACAAATATAGATGGAACTACATCATATATTTGTTAAAGAAAAATTAAAAATCTTTCAACAATTTAATTTCATTTGAAGGCACCCAACCTGTTTTCCCATCTTTCAGTTCTATTTTTTTCCAATCATTTAACTCATCCAATACATATACTTTAGTTCCTTCATGCAAAAGGAATGCCTGCGAACTACTATTATTAGGCTCAGATTTAACTGCTAACTCTTCAGAAAAAACAATAGCAGGCATTTCTGCTTCAAAATCCCGGAATTGAACTAATGCCAATACTAAACAGAAAACAGAAATAAAGAAAGAAGTAATACTAACGATAAAGGCTATTCGCTTGTGGGTGGAGTATCTAAAGTAATAAAATAATATATACGCCAGAACGAACAGGAATACAAAAAAAACAGCTGCATAGGACCACTGATCAAAGGAGAACAATCCCGTGATGTTTTTATACAACTTTGACAGACTTGTCTCCGGAAGTGGCTGAAAAGCATCTAAGGTCATGTTTTGAGCATAGGCCAGATTATTTTTGATTTCCCTATCGTTAGGTTTAAGTAATAAAGCCTTTTCATAATAGTAAATGCTGGGCGCTATCTGGTTTAATTTGTAGTAGCAATTGCCTATATTATAGTAAACAGCTGCCGAATGCTCACCGTTCTCTATTATTTTAAAGTAGTTCTCAGAGGCTTTTTCATAATCACCTTCATTGTAATACGTTGTTGCTCTGTTAAATAGAGCCTCGTTTTGTGCAATAGCTGTGAATGAAAACAACATCAACAATAAGACGATTAAATTCTTCATGGCTAAAGTTTTTTGTCTATTGATAAAATTGTTTCACTGGCTTTGTTGTAATCCTGCTGCATTTGGACATTAGAGAAAGGGCTATAGCGTGCCATTTCACAATTCTTAAGCAGATCTATAAAAGCGTGGATAGTTGTCTCGTCTATTTCTTTTTTAGATAATAGTGAGGCTATTTTATCCTTGCTAAACTCAGAGGTCTCTAATTTTAGCTTTGCTTTCAGATAGTTGTGTAAAGCCTTTTCAAGCGCAATATAAAATGCATCCTTGTTGCCTAATGCCTTTTTGGCCTCAGAGAGATATTTCCTTGCCAGTTTATT
>CBDTVZ010000164.1:0-5141 GCA_965363995.1 uncultured Eudoraea sp. | reverse complement strand
AAAGAATCTACATTTTTAAGGTACCAACTAACCACGGCGTGCCCCGCCTCGTGGTATGCTACGATTTCTTTTTCTTTGGGCGAGATGATCTTGCTTTTGCGTTCCATACCACCGATGATCCGATCACGGGCCTCCAAAAAATCTTCTTGTTCCACTGTCTTTTTTTTCTTTCGGGCCGCGATCAGTGCAGCTTCATTACAGATATTGGCGATGTCGGCCCCCGAAAATCCTGGACTCAATTTGGCCAGCAGTTCCACATCTACATTTTTGGAAAGTTTTAGTGGACGCAGGTGTACACCAAAAATTTCTTTCCGTTCCTCTTTGGTTGGCAGTTCCAGATAGATATGGCGGTCAAACCTTCCAGGGCGCAGTAGGGCCTTATCCAGCACATCGGGGCGGTTGGTGGCAGCCAGGACAATGACACCTGTGTTGGGGCCGAAGCCGTCAAGTTCCGTAAGCAGCTGGTTCAAAGTACTTTCTCGTTCATCATTGGCCTGAAAGGCATTGACTTTGCCACGCGAGCGACCCACGGCATCTATTTCATCGATAAATATAATACTCGGTGCTTTTTCCTTGGCCTTTTTAAAGAGGTCGCGTACTCTGGAGGCTCCCACCCCCACGAACATTTCTACGAATTCGGACCCCGACATGGAGAAAAAGGGAACCTGCGCCTCGCCCGCAACGGCCCTGGCCATTAAGGTCTTTCCTGTTCCGGGAGGGCCTACCAACAATACGCCTTTGGGGATTTTCGCCCCTAATTTTGTATAGGTTTCAGGATTTTTTAGAAAATCCACCACCTCCATGACTTCGGTCTTGGCTTCTTTTAGGCCTGCAATATCTTTAAAGCTGGCCGAGCTTTGGGCACCTTTTTCCGAAATTTTGGGCGTTGATTTACCAAAATTGAAGAGCGAATTTCCACCTGTCCCTCTACCACCCATTCGCCGTAGTATGAACATCCAGAATAAAATGATAATCCCAAAGGGTAGCAGCCAAGACAGGATACCGATCCAACTGGTACGGGCCTCATAGTGTACATTTATTTTTTCTGAAGGGGAAAAATCTTCTTGCGCCCGTCGCAATTTGTTCTCAAATGTCTCTACCGATCCGATGATTATGCGGTATTGTGGGCCTTCATCAGCATTGAACAACTTTTCGCTGACCTCCTTGTGCCTTGGGTCTCCCAAGCGGTCTTTTTTGATATAGATTTCCGCGAATTCTTTGTTCACTACCGCGATTTTTGCTACCTCTTGTTGTGCCAAAAGGGTGTCTTGCAGGAAAGACCAACTGATTTCCCTGGTGCCGGAAACGGGGTTTGAAAAGAGAGCAAACCACAATATGAGTCCAAATAGAAAGAAATAGATCCAACTAAAACGATCTCCTCCATAGGGAAATTTGGGATAGTTTTTATTGCTTCCCGAAGTATTGGATGTTCCTTTTTTATTTTTATTTGACACTTGCTTCATTCCTTTCCAAAATTGCAAATTGATCTAATGCTTCTATGGTATCTTCACGCAGAACTATCACAAAATTATTCTAAATGCATGTATTCTAATATGATGTAGGTCATTTCCAATTTCTCTATCCTCCCCTTACTTTGTTATTCAAATTAGAAGTGATGGAAAACAGAAATCTATTTAAATCAGGAATACTATTTATTATGGTCATAGTTTTATTGCTATTGGCAAGATGTGGACCGGTTGTAGTTACTTCCCGGCCCAACAATCCGCCGCCGCCTTGGTTTTATCCAAACCGGGTTGAGGTGGTGCGCTATGTCTATTTTCCCGAATACAGTATTTACTATGATCTTTCGGCAAGAACCTATCTATATTTAGACGGAGATCTTTGGGTGCGGCGAAACGTTTTGCCACCGGGTTATCGAAGCATCGATTTAAGACGATCTCGATATGAGCGGATCCGAAATTATAATGATGACAACATTCGGAGATACCATGAGGAGCATAATGCAAATCGAGGCAGGAGCAATAGGAATACCCCCGGAAGCAACAGAAACACAAGTAGAAGTAATGGTTAAACAATTGTTGAATTAATTAAAAGTCATGAGAAAATAAAAAGAGGTGTGTGATGCTCGAAGGAGTATATGAAGATATCCCCGGAAAACAATATTATGCCTTTGGTCTTGATTCTTGATCCGTTCTACACGAGAGAAGCCATTATATTAATCTCAAAAAAAAACAGGAAGTTTTGGCTTCCTGTTTTCCATAAAGAAATGGAATTTATCAATACTTTTTTATCAATCTCTTAAACCATTTTATTGCTAAAACGACCTAACTGACCGATTGGAGTACTAACTGCATCCGTTTCCTTTACTATGACCTTTATTATTTTGCAATGATGCCGATCAATACTTTAAAGAAACTGGAACATTTGCATGTTCCAGTTTCCAAGAAAGTGTAAAAACCACCTTTGACCGCTTTGCGTAATTTTGAGTGAAACCTATCGCTAGGCCATAGCTAAAACCACACGGCATGGGGCATTTTCGACACCTTCTTATACTAGACCTTATTACTCCCCACGAATAATAAGTTCATTGTTATTTATAATGTGTAGAAGTCGATCAGACTCCGTTTTCAAAGAGCGTTATTATTCTTAAATAAAGCGCTAAAATACAAGGTCAATTTCTAGTTCCAAATGACCTAGATCAGTTTGGGGATTTTTTTCGTTTTTTTAACACTATTATTTTCTATCCACACATATAGATTATCTGCATCTTCTTTTTTACAAAGTTGGGTGTCAGAAAGAAGCGTAGCGGCCGTACCACATGCCACGCCATATTTTACCGCTTCCCCTAATGATTTTCCATGGGTTAGGTGGAATGCCATACCAGCGACCATATTGTCGCCTGCGACAACGGTACTGTTTTGATGTACCGTGGGGGCGGGAATGTATTCGATTTCATTTTTCGTCGCCCATAACGCCCCTTTTGCACCAAAGTAACCTTCGAGTTATTGGAACAGTAAAAATGGTTGACATCACAGAGTTTCGTTAGTTCGATAAGGTATCGTGGAAAAGTTGAATTTGCTTTTGGCGATGGCTTGTCTTTTTATTGACATTCTTGTCAGGTGTCCTAATGGCGGACCTGGTTTTTTACTTCTAAAAATCTTTGCAGATTGACATAGATCATTGCTGATGGATTTAATTCTTATGATATTTAGGGAATCATAAAAAGAAGTAAGATGACACAGAAAGAAATATTTGACCGACACGTAGAAGAATATGAGAAATGGTATGAAGATTATCCAGAGGTCTATCAATCCGAACTGACCGCGATTAGGGAGCAATTACAAAAATTACCGGAAAATATTAGGGGCATTGAGGTGGGTTTGGGTACCGGAAGATTTACCCTTCCTTTAGGAATTAAAGAAGGCGTAGAGCCCTCTAGCGAAATGGCCGAAAAGGCCATTAACAGAGGAATAGAGGTTATCGAAGGCTTAGCTGAGCGACTTCCGTACGGTGACCTGCAATTCGATTTTGTACTTTTTGTAACCGTTTGCCATTTAGCTAGTTTAAAGAATGCGTTGTCCGAAGCGCACAGGGTCTTAAAACACGAAGGTTCTGTGTTGATCGGATTTTTGGATAAGGATAGAAGTGTGGCGAAACAATATATCGCAAAACGCCATCAAAGTATGTTCTTCGCAAAGGCCAATTTTTATACCGTAGACCGAATGCAGACATTGCTAAAGGATGCAGGATTCAAAAACCTGGAATTCAACCAGACCCTTTTTGGCGACTTAGAGGAGATCTCGGAAATACAAATTCCGAAATCAGGCTTTGGAGAGGGCTCCTTTTTGGTGGTAAGAGCCTTTAAGAAGTAAAAAGTCCTGTTTTTAGCCTTTGTTCGAGAATGGTATTTTCCTCTAACAATGCAATTGCTTCTTGATCAGAAACCTGTTCGAACTTTTCATAGAACTGCCCCACGGCCTGAAAATTATAAGGAACGGGCAAACGAAGCACTGCTTGAGTTAAAGGAACAAAAGATCAGGGGCGCAAAAGTGTTGCAAATCTTTTAGAAAATAGGCCACAGAACTGATCATGATCATTTAAAGAAGCTTCCAAAACGCGTAACTTTTCGATCAATTCTAAAATAGATAAAATGTTGGGCGAACAAAACAAACTGGAAGAACTTTTGACCGCTTACCTCCATGATGCCAAATGGTGGAAATCGGCCCTTGGATATATTGAAACTGAAACTCAATTTATAGATCAGTTATTGAATGCCCATATATACAAAGAAAACACACCCAATCTTTTTGAGCGCTTACAAAAGTTCAAACATGAAATGGAGACCACAGGCAGGGAGGCGAAGAACTTAAAGAAAGAAATGGCCGAATATGAGGACAAGTTACATGGGTTTTTGGAGCGTCGGGACATTTCTTCCGATACCGATTTCCTGGAAACCCACATGGAATTAAAAGATCGTTATGAGGAATTCTATACCGGTCTTAACGACTACAAAACAAGGGTGTTTAATTATATAGGAGGAATGCTTTAAGCGCTCCTTAGGGTCAAAAAAGGAGCTATTGAATAACAGTAACCTAAAAAACAAATAGAAAATGTCAATCTTTGAAGCTTACGAATCAGGGAAGCACGAAAGTAAAGTATTGCATTTCGCCGCTATTGTAAAGTTGGCGATCATAGATGGCCCTATCAATCCCGAAGAAGAAACTGTTTTGAAGCGTTTGGCCATTAAGCTCGATGTTTCAGAGGAAGAAGTAAAACCCATACTTAAAAATCCCGGGAAGTACCACTTGATGCCACCCTATTCGCTGGAAGAACGTATTGAACGGCTCCATGACCTGTGCAAGATTATCTATGCCGACCATGAAATTGATGAAGAGGAGCGAAAATTGATTTTTAAATATGCTATTGGACTTGGTTTTACCACGGAGAGGGCAAATGAGGAAATTAAAAAATGTATGCGGGTGTTTGATGGCGATATGGAATTAGAGAATTGATGGGTTCCAGTGCGTGCGGGAAAGAAGGTTTAAAGTATGTTTCGAAGTATCTTTAAACGAGTAATAACCAAATGTAGCAAAGCCGGAAACTAACTAAAATGATATTGATTAGCCTTTCATGTTTTACATGACCAATCTTTTTTATATATGCGTTCGGATCGTCCCATA
>CBDTVZ010000163.1:0-5164 GCA_965363995.1 uncultured Eudoraea sp. | reverse complement strand
CAAATGTGCTACAACTTGGTTCTATAGATGTAAAATACATCTTTATGCGTCTAATAGAACAAAGTCGATGTTTTTTATAATCGTTTTATTGAACTTTTATTATAACTTATTTTTTGTTTGCAACTGGTTATTCTTTCCATTTTATGGGATATTTTCTGCCATTCAAAAACTTTCCAATAAAAGTATTTCTTACTAAATAATGATAGCTTACAAAACAAATAATTGTTGATACGGCAAGCACAATTAAAAACTTAAATATAGCATGAATTGGGAAATTCCAAATCAGAGCCGGTATAATTGCTGTTAGTGGCAAATGAATTAGATATACCCAATAAGAAGAGTCAGATATATATCGCATTCTTTTGGAATGATTACTTCCATATCGAATAAAAAGGCCGGTAATACCAAACACAAAAAGCCAAATAATAAAAGCATTTGAGAGCATTATTAACTCAGAGTTCAAATATCGGGACAATAATGTTTCTGAATCCCAGTTTTGCGTTATCAAACCTTGTACCGATGCAATTATTAAAGCCAAAATACAAGAAAGCCAATCATAGCGCATCATTGAATCTAAATGATGTTTTGACTTAAACAAAATCCAGCCTATTAAGTAAAAGAAGAAGTGAAAAACAAAAGTATTAATGTCAGGAATTAAATAAACTGATACTTCTACCATGGATGTTCCCATAACAACATATAGAATAAATAATATTCCAGAAAAGAACAATATTCTCAATATTGGCTTTTGAATTAACCAATTAAATGAACTCGTTATTCTATTCGTAATCCTCTTTGATGTCTTTAGCATTAATCCCAATAAGACAGAGGCTAATGTTATGAGCAGTAAATAATAGAGAAACCATAAATGAAATGTTGTTGTTGGTAGGAAATCAGAAATAGTGGATAAAGATCCCATTGCTTTTTCAAAGGGATTATTGGTATTCGAAAACACCGATTCTGTGTAACCAAATGTAAATATAATTATTGGCCAGAGAATTAGTAAAAAAACTATAAAAGGATAGGCTATACGTGCTATTCTACTTTTTATCATTCTGACAGGGGACCTTTCATAAAACAGCATAGAACCGAAAAAACCAGCGACAAGAAAGAAAACTGGCATTCGGAAGAAATGAATTATAAAAACAACAGAATCAGTAAATACATTTGTTGATACAGGGTCTTTCAGAGTCCAAGCTTCTCCGTGATTTATTATATTGTAGGTGAGTGCAGAATGCAAAACCAATCCCAACATCATCATTATAGCTCGTAATGAGTCCAATGAGTGTATACGTAAAGATTTGGACGGTTTTTTTTCCACTTATATTGCTGATCCTTTATTTGAACTTTATTATGTAGTGTGAGTTCCTAATATTGTCTTCATTTCTCTTGCTAGTTTGAATTCGAAAACCCCCACTAAATTAGAATTTTCTTGTTCAAATTCCATGACATGTATTTTTACTACAAGTCCTATTTCTGAAGCCCAATGACGCAGCTGTAGTGATTGAGTTTTTATGGCGTTCGTAAATCCAAGGTGTTGCTTTAATCTTCCCAAAAGGCCTTTTTTGACTTTGCCGAGATAAAGAATGTTGGTGTTCTTTGGCAATTCTTTTTTCATTGCAGGAACCGATCGCGAATGTTTGTTTTTATATGCACGGAAACTATTCCAAACATTTTCAATATTGGTTTGTTGAGAAATTTCAAACCAATAAATGCAAGGGTCAGTTAAGGAACTAAAAGTTTCTACAAGTCGAGAATAATCCTCGGCATTGCATAATTCTTCTGAGGCAATATCACCTAAATCAGCTAAAGATATTTTCAATACTTTATAGCTCTTAGGACCATTTCTTGAAACTTCTAACAAAGCATCAGATAGAACCTGACAGTATGATTTCAAGATTTCAGCTTCTTTCATAAATAAAATCCTTTATTTAAACTTTAGAGAACTGGACTAAGGCTTTTTATTGACTGATATTCTCTCTAAATTTAAGTTCAGTTTTAATATCCTTCATAAACATAAATGGTAAAGCAATTAATGACCAACTGGTGCACGCTACAGCGAATAACGCAATAAAAGTCGGCACATTATCTTTAGCAATTAAACCATAAATTGAAAATGCTGTTAGGAGTGTTACTACAATAATTAATGCTATAGAAATGGCTTTATTAACAGTTAGTTTAGACTGTAATTGTTCAATCGTTTTGTTTCTCAAATCATTATTTTTCATCCCGTTTTGTTTTTTTTAGCTTATTGCCAACAATTGTAAAAAGTAACAAGTTACTATATTTGGATTTACTCTAAATCCTGCCAAGGATTTCATCCTTTATTTAAACTTTGTAATATTCTTACTTATCAAAAACAACTCCTAGTATCCATCGTAATCAACATCCAAGTAAATAGCAAACGGTGCATGTGTATTTTTTTCCCACTTCGCAAAACTGGACTGCCTATAAAATGAATCACCACAATTTTTACAATGTGAATAAAATAGTCCTATCTGTTTATTTTGGTCATACCAGAACCTTATTGGCTCAAGACTTAATACAATGTCATTTTCGATTTTTAACTTTCGTTCTGCAATATTGACTGAAATCAGTTTGTCATTTTTATAACTTTTCACGAAAATCGGGTTCCTTAAAACGGATTCTTCAGGAAATCCTTTTTCGGATAGTCTATAAATATTCAAACGAAAAAGCACACTATCCATCGTGTTGTATTTGGTATGGAAGTTAATCTTGTTAATTAGATATCCACGCCCTTCGGCATTGATTCTTAAACCATATTCCTCTCCTTCACCGTAGGAATTTGTATTTGCATTACCAGTTGTATAATTTGACTTCATATATCCCCCCAATTTCCTAAGTTTCAAAGGTGATTTTTTAGAAGAAACTGTGACTTCTGTCAATTCATAAACTCTTTCCGCCAAGTTTATCAATAATTCTTCATAATTGGATTTGTTTACGATAACAGAAATACTTTGATAGCCGATACAAGAGAAAAAAATCTCAACAGGACTATCTTCCAAATCGTATGGTAGTTCCAGTCTAAAATCTCCATTGTCACGAGAAATTGTTCCTATATTCTTCCCTAATATTCCAATATGGACGTATGCAATTCCTTGATTGGTCTTAGAATCAACAACCTTTCCCCGAACTACTGTTTGCGCTAAACAATGATTTAGCGCTAGGAACATTATTAAAGGAATAAAGGATTTACTCACTTTGCTCAAATTATAGTCTTTGATATCCTTAAAATACTAAAAGTTTGTCTCATTTTCTGAAATCGGGAAAGTTAGTTCAAAATTACTTTCTCTCGATTATTAGATTTTATTTTGAATCCTTTATTTGAACTTTTAATTTCGCTTATGTTCACCGACATGGTGTCCTATCTCATCCTTTATTTAAACTTTTGGTCACTTACAAAGTTACAAAACTCCAAAAACGTGTCACTCATACAATAAAAGAATCAAGTTACACAGATTTCCTCAGAAATAATCAGAATAATACTACTTTAGTCTGTGCCTCCAGCACTGGCTCAATAATTAAAAATGAACTTATTAGCGTCATATCTTATAAGTATAGTAAGAGTTGACAGAAAAATTTCCTTTATGAATGTACTAAAGACATGGAAAAATAGTGGTCCCTGGAAAATGATCATGATTTCTCTTTTGTTCTCATCTTGTACGGATCAATGTACGGAACCCTGTGGGGAATTCGATTTTTTGGATATTCACGTTCTCGATAGCGAGAATATAAGTGGTACCATATCTAATGGATGGGAGATGACAGTTGAATTCGATTTCAATCCGGCCGATTGTGGCGAGGATTGCGCATGTGATAAAGTAGCATGGGTGCAAATGCTTCGGGCCATTGACCAGTCAGACGGGACTTATCTATACGGAAATGAAGAAAAAGAAGAAAGAGCAACGTCGGAAGGCTGGCACATAGATAGGCTTCAGGGAAGAGAATGGGGGTATTACGGCCGCAATGATAATGGATCGTTCGCTAGTACTGTAACCACCGGCAGTACTACAACAGCGGCCTCTTTGTATGACAGGCCACGAAGGCCAGATACTGAGCCGTATCTTGGGTTTACTTGGATGGCAGTTACGGTACCGGTTTGTATAGACAACACAGGTTCTGCCTGTAATAATAACTTATTGGGATTTTATGAATGGGCATGGATTACAACAGACGCAAGTGATGTAGCCGTACTTCACTGGATCAGTCCCAAAGCATTCAAAGATGATTTTGATAGTGCAGTAGCAGGGTGGAATACAGATGCCCCAGGCTTGGGATATAATAATTTTCCTGCCTTTACACGTTTATCGGAATAAAAGCCACTATGATGAAAAGAAATACGCTCAAAATACCCGTTTTATTATTTCTGTTTAGTATCCTCCTCTCTGTCAACGTGATAGTTGCCCAAGAGGATGAGGAGGCCAAAAAAGCCGAGCATCTAAAGGAATTGGAAGCTCTTAGGGTCAAAAGAGATTCCACTCTTTCAATCTTAAGCGAAATGAAACTTACAGAATTAGTAGATCAAATGAACAAGGATTCTCAGACTCGCGAACATTTTAACTCGCCAGCCTACAGGGAAATGATCCGCAAAAGAAAAGCACAAAGCCAAGACTTATTTGATATTATCAGTAAAAACGAAGTGGTGACTTATATTCCTTTAATGGCACTAATGAAGATCAATAGAGAGGCTTATGAGCAGACAGACCCTCAAGTTAGACTGGCTGCCTTAAAGGAAGCTTTTAAGCAAACAAAAATGTATAATAGATGGGGTATCCCCCATCTCTATTGGCAGGCACCCGCCAAGGCCATGATCGGGTTGGGCAAAGTGGCAGAAGCTACCTTAAAAACCTTTCTTGTAGACAAAACGCCAGCGGATATTTTTGGTCATGAGGAAGAATTGGAAATAGAGGCTTATAAGTACAGAAGGTGTGATTATGCGTTGGCGATGCTTATGGCCATACGAAACCAAGACGTCAAAGAAATTTCCAGAGACCCTAAACAAAGAGATGCCATCATAGAAGCCATTTTATTGGAAAAAGAATAGGAATAGTTGTGCATAATACTTAGGCATTCGTTCTAAGATAGTTTTTCATCCTTTATTTAAACTTTCAGGTTTGACAAGTTAAGGATAGGAAGTAATTAT
>CBDTVZ010000162.1:0-5172 GCA_965363995.1 uncultured Eudoraea sp. | reverse complement strand
TCGTGAAATGGACGAGCAGCCTGCCCGTTTTGAAGATGGAGAAATAATTGTCCATCCACAGGTAAAAAAGTATATGAAAAAAGGTGGGGAAATGGGACTTGTTTCCGGACTGTTTGACTATGAAATCGGTGGGATGCAATTACCTGGGATGGTGGTTACTGCGTCGGCTTATATCCAGGAAACAGCTAACAATCATTTGCCTGGTTATCTTGGTTTGACCCTTGGTGCAGCAGAGTTGATTGTAAAATTTGGCAGTAAAGAGCTTAATGATAAATTCATTCCCAAAATGCTTGCTGGCGATTGGAACGGAACCATGTGCCTTACTGAACCGGAAGCAGGAAGTTCTTTATCTGATATTGTAACTTCAGCTGAACCTTCCGAAGACGGCTATAATATTTCAGGGCAGAAAATATTTATATCGGGGGGAGACTTTAAAGGTGCTGAAAATGTTGTTCACTTGTTATTGGCCCGAATTAAAGGCGCTCCCGCTGGTACAAAGGGAATTTCTTTATTTGTTGTTCCTAAAAATAGGCTGTCTGCCAATGGTGACCTAACTTCTAATGATGTTACCACTTTTGCCGATTTTCAAAAAATGGGTCAAAAAGGCTATTGTACGACTCATCTTTTCTTTGGACATAATGACGATTGTAAGGGATGGCTTGTTGGAGAACCCAATCAGGGATTAAAGTATATGTTCATGATGATGAACGGTGCTCGGATAGCTGTCGGGCGAGGAGCTGCGGCTATTAGCATGGCCGCTTATCAGACTTCTTTGTCTTATGCAAGAGAAAGACCTCAGGGCCGTAGCCTGACTAATACAGGTAAGAAAGACGTAAAGCAGGAACAAACCCTAATAATAAACCATCCGGATGTTAAACGAATGCTTTTGCTGCAAAAGGTTGTAGCAGAAGGTTCATTAAGCCTGATATTACTTTCCTCTAAATACCATGATTTGTCTCAGACTCATTCAGATCCGAAGGAAAGGGAAAGATACTCGTACTTACTTGAAATGCTTACGCCAATTGCTAAAACCTATCCTTCTGAAATGGGGATACTCTCTGTAAGTAATGGCCTTCAGGTTCTTGGAGGTTACGGTTTTTGTTCAGATTTTATCCTTCAACAGTATTATAGAGACATCCGAATTTTTTCAATTTACGAAGGAACTACTGGGATACAGTCATTGGATCTCCTGGGAAGAAAGATGACAATGAATAATGGTAAAGCATTACAATTGTTATCCGCAGAAATATTGAAAAGCATAAAAAAAGCATCTGAACATGATGATCTTCTGCCCTATGCAAAGAAACTTGGAACAACTTTATCCTTAACGGAGGAAGTGTTGAATTTTCTGATGGATTTTGCAAAAAAAGGAGATTATGAACGATTTTTATCAGATGCTACAGTATTTATGGAATTTTTTGGAAACATGGTTTTAGGCTGGTTGTGGTTGGATATTGCTGTTAAATCTCAAAATGCTATGGTTTTAAGTGACACCAAATATTCATCCGCATTCTATGAGAGTAAGATCCATGCGATGAAATTTTATTTTAAATATGAAATTCCTAAAACAAAAGCATTGGCTGAAGTTTTGATGGATAAACAAGTGTTGACTACGTCTAATGAAAATCAGTTGTTTACCTAGAGGACGTCATGGGTATTAGTGGCCGAAGAATTACGAATTTGAATAAAATAAGTTAAAATAAACGATGGGTAGTATAAAATCTAAATTTGACCTAAACGGTAAAGTAGCTATAGTCACCGGATCAAGTAAAGGAATAGGAAAGTCTATTGCGAGGGGGCTGGCTGAAAATGGCGCTAAAGTAGTAGTAAGCAGTCGGAAGCAGGCAGCAGTAGAAAAAGTTGCCGGTGAATTTAGGGACGCAGGCCTTGAAGCCGTGGGAATAGAATGCCATATAGGCGATTCTGAACAACGTAAAACACTAATTGATAAGACTATTGAACATTTTGGAAGAATAGATATTTTAGTGAACAACGCTGCCATAAACCCGTATTATGGCCCGTTGGAGGGTTCAGACGAAACCGTCTTTGATAAGATAATGAATGTGAACGTGAAGGCGCCGTGGCTCCTGTCCAATCTGGTCCTGCCTCACATGAAGGAAAAGGGGGGTGGCAGTATCATTAATATTTCATCGGTTGAGGGAATAACTCCCGGATTTGGATTAGGATTGTACAGCGCCACCAAATCAGCTTTGATAATGCTAACCAAGAATCAGGCTAAAGAATGGGGCCGTTATGGGGTTCGGGCAAACGTACTTTGTCCGGGCCTGATTAAGACCAAATTTAGCGAAGGATTATGGACAGACGACAAATTGGTTGCCGGATTTACAAAGGCCTTACCACTGGGGCGGATAGCTGCTCCCGAAGAAATGGCCGGTATGGTCATGTTGCTGGCATCCGATGCGGGGTCTTATATGACGGGAGGAGTCTATGTAGCAGACGGCGGATACCTAATTTCCGGTTAAAATTTGATTATCGATTAAAATTAATACTATGAATTTTGAATACAGCGAAAAATCTATTGTGCTGCAAGACAAGCTTAAGCGATTTATATCCCAGAATATAGTTCCGATACAAGAGGAAGTGGAGTACTTCCATAAAGACCCTGAAAATATTTGGAAGAAGTGGCCGGGCCTTGCTTCCTTAAAAGAAAAAGCAAAAGCTGAAGGACTTTGGAATTTGTTTTTACCGGTAACTTATGGAGACCTTAGTCCGGGACTAACCAACTTAGAATATGCGCCATTGGCAGAGATTATGGGAAGGATATTATGGTCATCGGAGGTTTTTAATTGCAGTCCGCCAGATACAGGTAATATGGAGGTTTTGGCAAAATATGGAACTCCGGAACAGAAATCTACATGGTTACAACCTTTAATGCAAGGCGATATCCGATCTTCTTTTTTGATGACCGAGCCCGATGTGGCTTCTTCAGATGCTACGAATATTGAGACGTCTATTATAGCAGATGGAGATGAATATGTAATTACGGGAAAAAAATGGTGGTCCTCGGGAGCAATGGACCCTAATTGCAAGATAGCCATAGTAATGGGAAAGACCGATTTTGGTGCAGCACGTCACCTGCAACACAGCATGATATTGGTTCCTTTGGATACTCCGGGATTAGAAGTCGTAAGACCCTTAAGTGTTTTTGGATACTATGATTCTCCTGAAGGACATGCTGAAATTGTGTTGAATAAAGTACGTGTACCAAAAAAGAATCTTATTCTTGGCGAAGGCAGAGGATTTGAGATAGCCCAGGGACGTTTGGGCCCGGGAAGAATACACCATTGTATGCGACTGATAGGCATGGCCCAACGTTCTTTAGAACTTATGTCGCAAAGGACCTCTCAGCGCAGTCCGTTTGGGAGGTCTTTAGACACCTATAGCAGCATCCGTCAGGAAATTGCATACTCACGCTGTGAGATTGAGCAAACTCGTCTCCTGGTGCTTTCTGCCGCGGATAAAATGGATAGGGTCGGAAACAAGGAAGCAAAAGACCTGATTGCCATGATAAAGATTGTAGCACCAAATATGGCTTTAAAAGTTATTGATAGGGCTATTCAGATAATGGGAGGTATGGGTGTGAGTGACGACACACCATTAGCTCATTTCTATGCTGCCGCAAGAACTTTGAGACTTGCTGATGGCCCGGATGAGGTTCATTTAAGTCAATTGGGAAAAAACACAATAAAAAAATACGCACAAATCTGAATATGCCGGAAAAGGAACTAACGAAAACGGTTCGAATAGGGGAGGAGCTTCATGAGCAGAACTTGAAAAAGTTCCTGTTGCAATATGATTTAATCAATGATGAAAAAAGCGAATTAGTCATCAGGCAGTTTTATAACGGATATTCTAATCTAACATATCTGTTAAAAATAGAGGAAAAGGAATACGTGCTGCGTCGTCCGCCCTTTGCGGCACCTAAACGGGGCCATAATATGGGAAGGGAATTTAAGGTGCTAAATAATCTTCATAAAGTATTCGATAAAACCCCTGAACCTTACGCGTATTCAGAAGACGTGGAGATATTAGGAGCCCCTTTTTATATAATGAATAAAGTTGACGGAATAATTTTAACCGCCAATGAGGCCAGAGATCGTGAGGTCATTCCTGATGAATTTAAAACGATAGCGAATACATGGTTGGATACCTATGTGGAACTGCATGATGTGGATTATAAGGCAGCCGGACTTGAATCATTGGGCAACCCGGAAGGCTATGTTGAGCGACAAGTTAAAAACTGGGGCAAACAGTACCTTGCTGCGGCAACGGAAGAAGTTCCCTCTGCCCATAAGGTCATGTCATGGATGGAAAATAATCAACCTAAAAACTATCATTACAGTCTTATCCATAATGACTATAAGTACGATAATGTAATATTTGTTGATGACCAATGGAAAAAAATAGCTGCAATACTGGATTGGGAAATGTGTACTTTAGGCGATCCCTTAATGGATTTAGGCACTTCCCTTGGGTATTGGACCACAGCTTCAGATGCTGATTTTTTAAAGCAGGGACTTCCATCTCCAACAACTATGGCAGGCAATCCTACGCGAACTGAAATCGTGCAGCAATATGCGCTTAAAAGTGGCAGGGATATAAATAATCTTACCTTCTATTTTGCATATGGTCTTTTTAAAATTGCGGTAATTGCCCAACAGATATTTTATAGATTTAAGAATGGACATACAACAGACCCTCGTTTTGCGAACCTGAATAGAGTTTCCGCCTTATGTTGTAATACGGCATGGAACGCCATTCAGAAGGATAGTATTGACTAATAACATTTGTAGTTTAAAATTTAAAACACATATCAGAATAGGTCAAAGGTGTTTGACAAAATAAAAGAGATATGCAATTAGAAAATAAAGTTGTGATCATTACTGGTGCCGGAAGTGGAATAGGAGCCGCATCCGCTGCATTGTTGGCTAAGCACAAGGCATTGGTCATTGTATCTGATCTCAATATTGAAAGCGCCCAAAAGGTAGCTGATCAAATAAACACTGCAGGAGGTAATGCTTTTGCGTACCAGGTGGATGTATCTAAGTTTGAAGAAGTAGAATTATTAATAAGCCAAACAATTAAGGATCATGGAAAGTTAGATGTCATTGTTAATAATGCAGGTATAGGTGGTGAAAATCAAAGAAAGAC
>CBDTVZ010000161.1:0-5201 GCA_965363995.1 uncultured Eudoraea sp. | reverse complement strand
CGGCCATTTTATGAGACCCAGCCAATCTACTAAATCAGTTTCTTTATAGGTCATTTTTTCAGACAAGCCTCAAATTCTAATAAAAACCCTTAAGAGTTGCTCCCTTTTCTCAAGCAAACGGAGTGTCCGAATTTTATAAACAACACCAGATTATCTTTGGCTTCTCAAATGACAACTATCATTTCCTATTAATCAATTTTGTAATACTTTGTAGCTTATCATATTGTGGTAAATAACACTTTTTAGAAACGGAATAAGAGAACTACTAAAAATAACAAAAAGAGGAAATTGTGAAAAATCAACATAATTCAGAAATGTATGACACCATCATTATCGGTTCAGGTATGGGTAGTCTCACTACCTCCGCTATATTGGCAGATAATGGAATGAAAGTAGTTGTTTTGGAAAAACACGACCAATTTGGCGGTTACACCCAGAGTTTTCAACGAAAATCGTGGTATTGGGATGTTGCGGTCCACTATTTAAGCTGTATGGAACCCGGAGAACTTTTTTTTCATGGAATCAGGTACTTGACCGGAAACCAATTGCGGTGGAAGAAGATGCCACACGTGTTCGATCATTTTTGTTTTCCCGATTTTCAGGTAGATGTACCTTCATCACCTGAAGAATACCGAAGTCACTTAAAATCGATTTTCCCTGATGAACATAGAGAAATTGATCGTTATTTTGATGATCTGCTAAGTTTCAGAAAGAAAATGGATTTTGTATGGGCTCCCAAGATACTGCCGATTCCCATTGCGAAACTTCTTCGACCATTCATTAGGTTATTTCTTCGAAAAATTCCCGAACAATCGACCGATTATTACTTTGAGCGGATTGGATGCTCTGAAAAACTGAAGGCCGCCATTTGCGCACCTTGGGGTGCTTTCGGCGGACTACCGAGTGAAAGTTCGATTTATGAGCATTGGATAACCGTGGGTAGTTATCTTTATGGGGCCTGGTATCTGGACGGCGGTGCAACATCAATTTCGGAATCGCTAAAGAATTTCATCGAAAATAGGGGAGGATTGCTTCGAACAAATTCAGGTGTGAAAGAAATCCTCTTGGATGCTTCAAACAACAAAGCAATCGGGGTAAGACTGGAGTCAGGCGAAATTATCAGAGGAAAGACGATTGTTTCAGGAATCGGCATTCGCTCTACCTTCACGAAATTGCTGCCCGAGCAAAGTATTCCACATGACATGAAGGATATACTACGAGAGTACAAAAATTCTGTCTCCTATACACAACTTTTTGCCGGATTGAAAGATGATCCTTCAACTATCCCAGGAATTGATGGCTCGAATTATTGGATTTCTTCGGCAACAAAGTTTCCACAAAGCATTAAAGAACTGCAAAGTGCCCGTGATGACAGTTTGGAGGTAAAATCGGTCATGCTCACTTTTCCCTCTTTGAAAGATCGGGCTGCTAAATCCCACACCTTGACTATATGTGCATGGCTCAATTACGGTTTTTTCAAAAAGTGGGCTGAAACCAAAAGCCAGTTACGCCCGGATGACTATGAAGCGATGAAAAGCAAGCTCAAAGATGCTTTGCTTAAACCAGTTTTAGACAAATTTCCGCAATTGCAGGATTTGATTGTATATACTACAGTCGGCACCCCTTTAACGGCCGAACACTATATGGGACATGCACAGGGCTCAGCATATGGCCTGACCAGCCCTCCAGGAAGACACGATGATGGGCGCCTGCGTCCTAAAACGGCAATCGACGGATTGTTTCTAACCGGAGCGGATATTACCACTTCAGGCGTTCCAGGAGCTTTCATTAGCGGCGTGTTTTGCGCCTCGGTAATACTGAAAAAAAATATGACAACGACTTTACTTAAACTGGATAAAAAACAGTATGGAGATGCCGCCGTCCAATAATTCGATACTCAATTGCATCTTATACACAGTGCGGTTGCCACATACATCGGGCAAAATCCGGGAAGAAATTTAATTTCCATTGTTCCGTAGTCTATTCAAAATAACATATTTGTATGGTTCTACATTTAACCTCTAAAAGTTCAAATGAACCTATTTTCACTTAATTGAACTATTACATTTAGTCCCACCCATAATTGAACTTTCCATAAACCTCTTTTATTTATGTGTGAACTCCTTGCTTGCAGAGCCTAGAATGCTTCCGTCCTCTCCATAGGCTAGAACATGTATCAAATATTTTTTGCCTCTAATTAAAGGTTCGGCGCGAGGCAAATCGTCGTATTCCATAGCATATTCTAGATCTGAAAAGACATACTCACCGTTCCAAACCATACATTGTTCGAGGTCCTGTTGTTCTATCAAGCATTCTATATCGACTATCACGAAACGAAAGGCATCAAGATCATCGTAATCAGTCCAATTAAAAAACGGAACGTCTTCTTCATACGAGACATCAATACTCATATTAAACGGCTCGCTTGACCCATATACCTGCCATGTTCCTTTTCCGGCAACATAGTAAGTGAGCCCATCACATTCAATTTTTTTCTTTCCTGCACTATTATTATAAACGCCTGAATAATTTTTTTTGCTTTGATCCAATTGTCCAGAATAACCACCACCTACTGATACATTGTCAACGGTTCCCGACCAATTGCCTGAAATTACATTATCATTGACCTGGCCAGATACACGACCACGTTGCATACCTCCTTGGCATCCTTGATAGCTAAAAACAAGTTCGCCAGAAAACTCCCCATTATTAGGAATGTCAAGGTAGACGACTCCATTCATGGGGTCTTCAGGGTTGTTACCAGCATCTTCTTGGTAATACCCAAACCATAATGACGATGATTGAGCTTGTAGTGCACTGGTGATTGATAAGAGGTATACTAATAACAAGACACGTTTTATCATAACTAAGGTTTATTATACTGTAAAATACTACTTTTTGATTTATTTTTTTGGTCTAAAAAAACTACTATCTGCAATTAATTCTTTTCCAACCTTACATAAATTTAAATATTGCGTACAAATAATTTCTTTCTAATCTTCTAATTCGTTAATTTATTAAGAAAAAACTTGCTACTAGAAGTTAATAATTATTTACTTATTATCCAACTCAAAGCAAATGGAAGTCGATTCCAAAAAACTACACAATTCTGTTTCCTCTGATAAATCTGGAGCGTTTAGAGAGTTTACCCAAGAAAATACCACAAAATCGAACTCCACAGAAATCCCCTTTATTTTCCTTCCTAAAGGCGAGGTGGTGCGCTAAAATGTTTGGTGTATAAGGTGCTTGAGAGAAGGTAGCTGTGCTTGAAAAAATAGAATTGCGAATAATACCTTATTAACCAATGAAATTGGAGTTTTGTTTGGGTCTTTTTTCATGCCTTGTCCGATGCAAGTAGACAATATGTGTTTTTTAATCATCATTGCTTTCTGATTTCTACCCGTCTATTTTTAGCTTTACCACTTTCCTCAACATTGTTTTCAATGGGTTTACTCTCACCATAACCAAGACTCTTCAATCTTGATAAGCTAATGCCTTCATCAGTTAATGCTAGGACAACGGATTTTGCCCTATTCTCTGATAATTGTTGATTACTGGCTTCGTCCCCAACATCATCAGTATGACCTTCAATGATTATCGATAAATCAGGATGCGATTCCAACATCTTCACTATTTCTGAAACTATTTGATATGAATCTGCCTTGATTCTGGACTTACCCGTTTCAAAATTTATATACAATGCGATATGACCTAATTCATCCAGTTCTTTTTTTATGGATTCCGAATCAACTAGTGTAATTGTTTGCTCAAAATCCTCAATGCTTGTAATACCCATAGAGGCACCTGCCGTACTTGAAGTTAACTGTAGAAGTACTTTGTTGTCAGGTTGATGAATAGCATATATTTTAATAGGCTGGTTATAAACATCACCAACAACATACTTGCCTACCTCGATAGCTCCTATTTTGCTTAACGTGTCGTTTGGTATTTTGCCTTTAAAAACTAATACACCACCCTTTGATTTAATAAAGTCATCGTAGCTTTTATCAAATAATACCTGATTCCATGCAGGTCTGTTATAGTTCTTGTCTTGGGAGGTCGCAAAGCGAGTAGTAAATGTTTTTCCTTCAAAGGAATGTGCTCGGTCTTTTATATAATAGATTAATTTTGAAAAATCCAGCATATTTTGTTCGTCAAACTCAAACCCTTTAGGAGGATTGAAATATGGAAATTGTCCTAAATTGGCACTACTTATTGGTATCTCATCCCAATTTAAAGTATCAGCTTTCACAGGCAGTTCTGGTGTTTCACTAACCGCCTCAATAGTCGCTTTTTGGATACTTTTTGAGCCTTCAACTTCAGATTTAACTTCCTTACATGACATAAAAACTAATAGTGTAACTATCAATACTGCAATTATTTTTTTCATTTTATACATTATTTACTCTTAATTTTTGATCTCCTTCGTGATGTAAATTAAGAGTGATTTCACAATCTATTAACCCATAGTTAGCGCCTAAAAAAATAATTTTTTAAAGCCTTACTTTTTATAGGATTGTATTGCTTTTTTGAGTTTTTATTTGGTGTTAACAGCTATTCTTTCAATTTCCTTCTTTATAAATATTTAAATACAATTTAAACATTAATTTTTTAACAGTAACTCTTATTTAATACTGTTTGTTTACTTCTTATTTTAAAATTTTTGTGTTGAACATTGAATATATAAAGTACTGATGTATGTCCTGAATTTCCTTTATCCAATTTGATTAAGATGATTTTGATAAAAATAGGTCCATTTACTTAAAAATACGTGTATAATTTGGCTATATGTTGGGCAGCCAAAATATTTATACGAAAATGGAGTTTAGACTTCAGTAGTTGGCGGGTTATCCGCGATGTGTAGTTATAAGTATAATGATAATGGAGATTTAATTGAATCTTTTTCCGAAGGAGCGCTGATACTTTTGAATATTTTGAGTATGATTGCCAAAGCAAATGGATAAGCCGAAACGAATATCACAAGAACAAACCGGTTAGATTTATTGAAAGAGAAATTGAAAATTATTGATATCTATTCCAACCACGGTTTCAAAGCAACAAAAAGATTAGCGTAGAAAATGACTCTTACTAATTTACAGATTAGGAAAAAATACGTCTCCAATGAAAAACCTTATTCAATAATTCTAAAGTTTAAATAAACCAATTTTCACTTAATTGAACTTGGTTTACTTAAACCCACC
>CBDTVZ010000160.1:0-5207 GCA_965363995.1 uncultured Eudoraea sp. | reverse complement strand
TAACATCGTTCACTGAGGTATTAGGTGAATTGTTCCAAACAAGATCATCTCTAAACTCTATTGCTAATTGACCTTCTTTATTAATAAAACCCCATTCATTACCCTTTCTTATCGCTGCCAATCCTTCACTGAATGGTGCTATTTCATCAATTCCGGTAAGTTCTTGCGCAAAGAGTAAAAAAGGCAATATGATTAAAGCGAAAAGCAGAAATATTTTTTTCATGAGATTTAATATTTAAAAGTGTTAATATCAGCGCAAAATTACGCTACCGATATTTCGTGTAAAATGACCTTAGTCATGCAAAAAGAAGAACACACGCTATCTATGCCATGCATGTTACAGGGCTTAGGGAATACATGTCTTTTCTTGTTTTTTAAAACATAATATTAGAATAAATCATACTCTTAAGGTCTTTTGGAAGACCATCTCTAATATCTTGCATCTCACCCAGGGAAATATATTTTCTCAAATAAATAAAGGTGGTATCTATATATTGCTCGGCCACTTCATCGCTGTATTCAAAATCATTAATAGCAGAAGGACCATCGTGTTTTCTTACCAGGTCTATAAATTCTGCCATATGTTTTATTTTCAACTTCTTTTTGTTTCTAAGTGTCCATCCGTTCACGTAAACTGCTTTTAAGAACATAGGCAATTGCGCAATAAATTGTAAAGATTCTTCAGTTGAAATTAAGTCGCGTAGGCCGTGCAGTATAGACGTTAATATTCTCCCGGCTTTGTCTCTGTCTTTACCAAGATTCATTTCCTTAGTGTATTCTTTGAGAAAGGTATTTCCCTCTGTTGCGTATTGATTAAAATTTAGTGCCATGATTATAGTTTTATCTGTGAACCCTAAAGTTGAGAAGTAGTGTTGCCATTACAAATGATTTTGATCACTTGAACCTTAATTATTGAATTTTAAGTCAACAATTACCAAGAGCATCTTTTCCAAATGATTCTACTGATCAATATCATAGTTAACATCTCTGATCCTCAGTAAATTTGAGAGTTAGATATAAATACCATATTATGAACGTACTTCTTCCTACAGATTTTTCTAAAAATTCCTGGAACGCTATAGCTTATACAATGGAGTTATTTAAAAATGAAAAATGTAACTTTTTCTTCCTTCATACGTATACCCCCTCATTTTACCGGATGGATTATATGCTGGGGGGGCCTATGTTTAGCGCTATTCCCGATTCTGGCGTTGATATCTCGCTGGCTGGTTTAGAAAAAACACTTGAAGATGTTAAACAATCTTATGAAAATCCAAAACATAGCTATAGTATCATTTCAGCCTTTAATACACTTACAGATGAAATCAATGAAGTGACAGTAGAAAAGGAAATTGATATGGTCGTGATGGGAACTCAAGGCGCAACCGGGGCAAAAGAAATATTTCTTGGGACAAATACGGTTTATGTTCTCCGAAAAGCCATTGCACCGGTCTTGGTAATTCCGGAAAACTATACCTTTCAAAATATTCAAAAAATATTGCTTCCATCAGACTATTTATCAAATTATAAGGAGAACGAATTGAGTACTGCTATACAAATGGTAAAAATGAATAAAGCGAAACTTATTGTTTTACATGTAAAAGAGGAGTATGATCTGACCACAAGTAGGCAGGAAAATAAGATGGCTTTATATCGTTGTTTAGACGGTTTGTCTACTACCCTTGCAGAACTAAAAGGTGGTCTAATGCCAGAAGCAATTTTAAATTATGTCCAAAATAATGAGATTGACCTCCTTATGATGATGAATAGAAAGCATTCATTTATTGAACGACTTTTTGAACGACAAAATGTAGATCAAATAGGTTTTCATATAAAAATACCCTTCCTGGTCATTAGAGATACGGCCAAGGTTGTTAAATAACAGATATAGATGAAAAATGTTTTACTGCTTACCGATTTTTCCAATAATGCGTGGAATGCTATTTTCGCAGCTCTCAAAATGCATGAACATATGGCTTGCCAATTTTGGCTGTTAAACACCTATGAACCCAGTTTTGCAAACATTCTTGGAGACAAGAGTAAAGAAAGATTGGGGGTAATCTACGATTCTCTTGCAAAAAATTCTTCAATTGAACTTGATAAGATATTGCAATATTTAGAAATAAATCATGAAAATAAAAACCACACTTTTGAAAAACGTTCTGTATCAAATGATATAGTTAATGCTGTAAAGGAAATTTGCAATGAAAAAGATATTGATCTTATTGTAATGGGGACTAAAGGGGCTACGGGAGCCAAAGAAATTTTTATGGGAAGCAATACAGTAGAGCTTATTAGAAAGATAAACAGCTGCCCCATATTTGCCGTTCCAAGTAAGCATGACTTTAAAGACTTAAGTAAGATTTTGTTTCCTACAGAGTTTACAAAACCATATACAAAATATGAATTGAATCCGCTTACGGAACTGGCAACAACCTGGAAATCAGAATTATTAATAATTCTCGTAGCTCAGGAATTTTCGTTGAATGAAGAACAAATTTCCAATAAAGAAGTTTTGATCAAACGATTGGGGAAAGTTGAGCATTCTTTTCACAATGTGGAGATGCAGGCTAGTGTAGCTGAGTCAATTAGTACGTTTGCGAAAGATAGCAGAGCAGATATTATTGTTTTAATTAATTATAAGCATACTTTTATAGAGAAACTAACCCGTGAAGCTGTTGTAAAAAAAGTGGGCTTTCATTCACAAATACCATTGCTGGTTCTGCCGGAATGAGCAGGAGTATTTAGTTTTGGATACAACATGATCAAAAAATAATACTTTAGTATGATTCGAATAGTTTTACCTACAGATTTTTCTAAAAATGCATGGCACGCAATAAAATATGCAACATTTCTTTTTGAACAATCACCTTGTACTTTTATTATAATTCACGCACACCAGGTTAGCCCATCAGGTTTAATAAGCGCAATAAACAAAGAACATGAAACCAGACTTCATGAGATTACGGTTAAAGAATCTGAACGAAAACTTAATAAAATAGTAAATCACTTAAATAAAATAAATAAGGTTCCGGGACACCAATTTGAAGCTGTACTGGTAGCCGATTCTTTATTAAATGCGATAGGTCGTGAAGTAATAGATAAGGATGCTGACTATATTATTATGGGAACCCAGGGAGCTTCTGGTTTAAGTGAAATTTTTATGGGTAGCAATACGGTTAGTGTTATAAAGAATATTAACTTTTGTCCGATTATTGCAGTTCCCAATTCTTATGATTTTAGCCCTTTCAATGAAATTTTGTTTGCTGCAAACTTTAAACATTTATATCAACGAGTTGAATTACAACCATTGCTGGATCTTTCCAAACTACGCAAAGCGGGGATTAATGTTATTCATATAAATGAGGAAGAGGAATTGAACGAGGAACAGCTACAACTAAAGAAATTGCTTCGCAATTTATTAGGAGAAGAAAACATTGAATTTGAAGAATTTGAATATCATCCAAATATCGCTTTAAAGATCAACGATGTAACTGCAAAGAAGAATGCAGGGATGATTGCAATGATTAATTCTCAGCATAGTTTTTTTAAAGGACTGACACACGAGCCTGTTGTCAAAAAAGTTGCTTTTAAAACAAAGATCCCTTTTTTGGTACTTCCGGAAGTGGAGTAAAATCCTTAATTCAGCTTCGCAAATTCAAAAAATCACAACCTATTTCACTTTTTATGTGTTCTAACCAATCCTGGAACTATTTATAAGTACAGATTGTCGTTTGAGTAAATAGAATACCATAAATTTGCACTTTGAAAACCCTAGTATCAATGAGCAAAGCAATTTATGTAGCTACTACCGAGCCCAATAGCGGGAAATCGATAATATCATTAGGACTCATGCATTTATTATTGGGAAAAGCTGCTAAAGTAGGGTACTTCAGGCCAATAATAGATGATTATGGACCCGGGGAGAAGGATAATCATATTAATACAGTGATTTCCTATTTTGGAATTCAAATGGAATATAATGAAGCCTATGCCTGTACCAGAAGTGAGGTAATTCAAAAACACAATCAAGATAAGGGTTATGAGGCATTAGACAAGATCATTGAAAAGTATAAGGCCATTGAATCGCGCTTTGATTTTATTTTGGTCGAAGGAACCGACTTTTCTGGAGAAGGGTCCATAATAGAATGGGACATTAATGTTTTTATGGCCAAAAACCTTGGCATCCCCACAATAATTCTGGCCAGCGGTGTAGGCAAAACCTTGGAAGAATTGGTTGATAACCTTTATCTCGCTTATGATTCCTTTACCAATAAAGGGGTTGAAGTTTTAATGGTAATTGCCAATAAAGTAGAACCCCAAAATGTTAACCTGGTAACCAAAGGACTTTTAAAATCGCTTCCAGACGAAGTGTTAATTGGCACCATCCCATTAAATCCCTCCCTCGGGAACCCTACCATAAAGGAGATTGTTAAACAACTGGAAGGAGATGTTCTTTTTGGTCAGGACTTTTTAAATAACCAGGTGAGTAATTTTAGCGTAGGAGCCATGCAATTGCGGAATTATCTCACTCATTTTAAAGAACATGGTTTGGTCATTACTCCTGGTGATAGATCTGATATTATCTTGGGGGCCTTACAGGCTAACCTGTCTTCGAATTATCCCACTGCTTCCGGAATAGTTCTCACTGGTGGCCTCGTACCTGAAGATCCGGTGATTCAATTAATCGAAGGTCTATCGGAAATCGTTCCTATCATTTCGGTTCAGGGAGGTACCTTTTCTATTGCAAATAAAGTTGGTGCCATACGGCCCAAGATATACGCGGAGAATAAACAGAAAATAGAGATATCTATTCAGGACTTTACAAGATTCGTTCCTATAAATGCTTTGGCGGAACGTCTTATAACCTTTCAAGCAAGCGGGATAACTCCACGGATGTTCCAGTATAATCTTCTCAAAAGGGCGCAAAGCACCAAAAAGCATATTGTCTTACCAGAAGGAACAGATGAACGTATACTTCGGGCAGCTAAGGAACTAATTGATGCTAACGCGGTTAAATTAACACTTTTGGGTGATCCCATACAGATAAAGGCAAAGGCAAGACAACTGGATTTGTCACTTGATTTTAAAAAAATAGACATAATAGATCCTGTAAATTCAAGATATTTTGAAGATTATACGAATACCCTGTATGAACTGCGTAAACATAAAAATGTTGATAGAGCCATGGCGAGCGACCTTATGGG
>CBDTVZ010000159.1:0-5229 GCA_965363995.1 uncultured Eudoraea sp. | reverse complement strand
CCTGTAAAGAAAGTGTTTCTTCCTCCTCTATTTCCTCTGCAAAATGGTATTTGTCTTCCTGCTGTATTTCCGGTACTGTTTCTATTCTGGCTTCCGGAAGTGGTAAAACTTTTAATGCTTTACTCTCTTCTTCCTTAATATCCTCCCCATCCGTGCCATAAATCTTACGGATCAGATTTTCATTTTCCTCCTGTACTTTCGAGGAATCATTATTTTGAAGCAGTTCCAGGGTTAGCTTTTTGAGATCATTAAGATCTCCTTTCATATCAAACAAGACCTTGTAAAGAATTTCTCTTTCGTTACTAAAATCACTTTCCTTTTTTCTCCTTTCAATTACGGCCGGAAAATTAGAATCGTTGGCATTTGGCAAATAGTCGTTTAAAGTTGATAAACTTATATTTCTTTCCGTTTCTAAAACCGATATTTGTTCAGCAACATTTCTTAATTGTCGGATATTTCCGGGCCATCTGTATTTTGTAAGTAATTGTATAGCATCATCCCGCAGCCTAATCGTTGGCATTTTATATTTCTGACCGAAATCCGACGCAAATTTTCTAAATAATAAATGAACATCCTCACTTCGTTCTCTTAGAGGAGGAATATGAATATCTACCGTACTTAATCTATAATATAAATCTTCCCTGACTTTTCCCTCTTTGATGGCCTCTATCATATTCATGTTCGTGGCAGCGACAATACGAACATTGGTTTTTTGCACTTGAGAAGATCCTACTTTTAGAAATTCCCCGTTTTCCAATACTCTGAGTAGCCGTACCTGAGTTGTAAGTGGTAGTTCTCCTACTTCATCTAAAAAGATGGTGCCACCATCTGCAACTTCAAAATATCCTCTTCTGGTTTGCGTCGCTCCGGTAAAAGATCCTTTTTCATGCCCAAATAGCTCACTGTCTATCGTGCCTTCTGGGATGGCTCCACAATTTACAGCTATATATTTTGCGTGTTTTCTATGGGATAAAGAGTGAATAATTTTTGGCACGGCCTCTTTTCCAACACCACTTTCACCTGTAACCAAGACAGAAATGTCTGTAGGGGCAACCTGAATAGCCTTTTCCAACGCGCGATTGAGCTTTGGATCATTTCCGATAATCTCAAAACGCTGTTTTATTGCCTGTACACTTTCCATACTTAATTGTTTTCAGAATAACCAACTGCTTTGCCCAATAAAGTGGCAGAAGTACAATTTTCTACCCGTACCATTACAAATTCTCCAACAGAATAGTTCTCTTTAGGAAAAACCACAACGGTATTTTGAGAATTACGTCCCATCCATTGCAATTCAGACTTTTTGGATGTCCCTTCGATAAGAACTTCTTCTACTTTACCTAAATGTTGTTTTGTTCTAAGAAAGCTATGCTTTAATTGCAGATCAATAATCTCACTTAATCTTCTTTTTTTTACATCCTCAGGGATATCGTCAACAAGTTTTCTCGCCGCCATTGTACCTGGTCGTTCAGAATAGGTAAACATAAAACCAAAGTCATATTTTACATATTCCATTAAAGATATAGTATCCTGGTGATCTTTCTCGGTTTCGGTTGGGAAGCCCGTAATCATGTCTTGACTTATAGCACAGTCCGGTAAAATGTTCCTAATATTATTTATTAAATCAAAATACTCCTCCCTGGTGTGCAATCTGTTCATTGCCTTTAAAATTCTGTCGCTTCCACTCTGAACAGGCAAGTGAATGTAATTACAGATATTTTTAAACCTGGCCACGGTTTCAATAACATCAAGGGTCATATCCTGCGGATTTGAAGTAGAAAAACGAACCCTCATTTTGGGCTGTGCCTGAGCAACCAATTCCAATAAATTGGCAAAATTCACCGATGTTGCTTTCTGTATTGCTGATGCTGCGCCGAAATCTTTTTTTAAACCACCTCCATACCACAGATAACTGTCAACATTCTGGCCCAATAAGGTAACTTCCTTAAATCCTTTTACCCAGAGTTCATTTACTTCATTTACAATTGAATGAGGATCTCTGCTGCGCTCCCGACCCCTTGTAAAGGGAACAACACAAAAAGTACACATATTATCACAGCCACGAGTAATAGATACAAAGGCTGTAACCCCGTTTGAATTTAATCGCACAGGAGCCACATCACCGTATGTTTCATCCTTGGAAAGTATAACATTAACAGCATTCCTTCCCTCATCTACTTCTCGGATAAGATTTGGCAGATCCTTATAAGCATCAGGACCCACCACCATATCAACGATTTTTTCTTCTTCTAAAAGCTGACTTTTAAGCCTTTCTGCCATACATCCCAAAACTCCTACTTTCAAATGCGGGCGAGTTTTTTTTACGGCATTAAATTTTTCAAGCCTTTTTCTTACAGTCAGCTCCGCTTTTTCCCGAATAGAACAAGTGTTTACCAAAACAAGGTCTGCCTCTTCCAAAGAATT
The DNA here is from genome assembly GCA_965363995.1 of uncultured Eudoraea sp. Lineage (GTDB taxonomy): Bacteria > Bacteroidota > Bacteroidia > Flavobacteriales > Flavobacteriaceae > Eudoraea. The sequence goes on along the minus strand of CBDTVZ010000159.1, from coordinate 2,805 downwards.
AGTAGTATTAAAACCTTCTTGAGCTAAGATGGAAGCAACAATTTCACTGTCTGCAAAATTCATTTGACAGCCATAGCTTTCAATATATAAATTACGGCTGTTTTTCTGGTTTTTTTCCAGTGTTAGCGCAGTGCCCTGATTTTTTTCCTCAATAATTTTCTCCATTCTTTGTCTCTTCTACGATAGCTCAAACAGTCTGCTAAGATAGTATATTATGCGCACTAGTGACAAATTGACAGTTAATTATTTAACAAAATTTACGCAACTTGACGTTATGATAAGTATCTGCTTTTATACAACCCAATATCTTTAATATATCAATCGAGCTATGAAAAAAAGTATTTTAACCCTGCTACTTATCTTAGGTCTGGCATCCTGTGACAAAAAAGAAGAAGGCGATTATGCCGACTATCTTGTTGCAACCCCAATAACAATGAGTGTGACAGATTTTAAGAATAGTGTGGATATCGTTGCACCGAGACCAATCAATGAATCAGGTAAAATTTATGCCTATCAGAATTACATATTTGTCAATGACAAATACAAAGGAGTACATGTTATTGATAATAGCGACCCAAGTTCTCCACAAAAGATTTCATTTATTAAAATAGCAGGTAACGTAGATATTTCTATTAAAGGAAATTTCCTTTTCGCCGATAGTTTAACAGACTTAATAGTATTAGACATTTCTGAAATTAATGCTATTAGAATTGTTAACCGAATGGAAGACGTCTTACGCGATAATGTTGTATGGCCCGTCGCTGATATTTATGAATACGATGGGATAAATTATCAGAATGAAATTTTAATAGGTTGGGATGTTCAGACTGAAAGCCGATTGAAATCAGAAGTATATGATCGTTTTGACGATCAGATTTTGCTGGCCGAAGCTGCCAATGATAGCCAGGTTGGACAAGGAGGTTCGCTGGCGCGATTTAAAATTGTAAATGATTATTTGTACGTTGTAGACAGTCACACAATTAATGTGTTTGAAATTAGTGATTTAGAAAACCCCAGGGATCTGGAAGATATATATGCCGGTTTCGATATTGAAACAATTTTTAACAGAGGTAATAATTTGTTTTTAGGAAGTATGCGTGGTATGTATATATATGATATAACCTCTCCGGCCACACCAACATTTATTTCAGAATTTCAACACGGGACAGCGTGTGACCCTGTAGTAGTTGATGGAGATTATGCCTATGTTACCTTGCGCGGCGGTAATAATTGCGGGGCAACTGAAAGCGGCTTATTTATTGTTGATATTTCGGACATTACAACACCTGTCCTGGCAACATCATACCCAATGGATGAACCTTATGGGTTGGGAATAAAAGAGAACAAATTATTTATCTGTGATGGGAAATCTGGTCTTAAGGTCTATGATAAAACTAATATTGACAATCTTGTATCACTAAATCATTATGAGAATATTATCACTTTTGATGTCATTCCAATGGATGAAACTTTGATAGTGATTGGAGATGAAATCCTTTACCAGTATAGCTATTTAGACAATGATATAGAACTAATCAGTTCCATGAATCTAAACTAGATTCTTATGAGATTTATAGGAAACATCCCGTATTTTGGGATGTTTTTTTTATGCTTTGATATGCACTAAAAACACCAAATAAAAAATTTGACATACTTTTGTTTCTTCAAAAACTGATGAATGGCTAAAAATTTAGTAATCGTAGAGTCGCCTGCAAAGGCCAAAACAATAGAAAAATTTCTAGGAAAAGATTATAAAGTTGAATCCAGTTTTGGCCATATAGCTGATCTTCCTTCCAAAGAGTTAGGAGTTGATGTAGAAAAGGACTTTGAACCTAAATATATTGTCGACCAGGACAAAAAGGCCCTGGTAAAAAAGCTGAAGGACCTTGCAAAAAAAGCAGACACCATATGGCTGGCTAGTGATGAAGACCGGGAAGGAGAAGCTATTTCCTGGCATTTGGCGGAGACACTGGACCTTGATCGATCCAAAACTAAACGTATTGTATTCAATTCCATTACCAAATCGGCTATTCAAAAGGCAATTGAAAACCCAAGGGAAATTAATTATGACCTGGTAAACGCCCAGCAGGCAAGAAGAGTTCTTGATAGGTTGGTTGGATACGAGCTATCACCTGTTCTTTGGAAAAAAATTAAACCTGGCTTATCCGCAGGAAGGGTTCAATCTGTAGCTGTTCGTTTAATTGTTGAAAGGGAACGCGACATTGATGTTTTTAATCCTGAAGCTTCCTATAAGGTATTGGCGGAATTTAAAACGGAGAATGGAAATGTCTTTGGAGCAAAACTCGGAAAGAATTTCCAAACTAAAGAAGAGGCTCAATTATTTTTAAATAAAAATGGAGGAGCCCTATTTAATGTTGCAAGCCTGGATAAAAAACTTGCAAAAAAATCCCCGGCCGCACCATTTACTACTTCTACTCTACAACAGGAGGCGTCCCGCAAATTATATTTCTCAGTAGCCAGAACTATGCAGGTTGCCCAGCGTTTATATGAAGCTGGTCTAATTACTTACATGAGGACAGACAGCGTAAATTTATCGGGGGAAGCAATAGGGGCTGCTAAGGACACCATTATTCAGAATTATGGTGAACAGTACAGTAAAGTCAGAAATTATAAAGGCAAATCTAAAGGAGCCCAGGAAGCGCACGAGGCCATAAGACCTACGGATATGAATTTGCAATCTCCTTCACTGGAAAGAGATCAGTCTAAATTATATGAATTGATTTGGAAACGTACGCTTGCCTCACAAATGAGCGATGCACAATTAGAGCGTACTAATGTAAAAAT